>WJJG01000354.1 GCA_014729815.1 Candidatus Eiseniibacteriota bacterium | reverse complement strand
GGCCCGCGCGGTGGGCGCCGGACTGCTGGTGGTCATGGCGGTCTGTGGCGTGGCCTCGCTGGGACTCGAGGTCGTCTGGACGCGCATGCTCGTGTTGGTCGTGGGCACGTCGACCTACGCCTTCGTCACCATGCTGGCGTCCTTCCTGGTCGGCATCGCGCTGGGGAGCTTCATCGCGCGGGCGATCATCGATCGAATCGGGGACGTGCGCCGCTCGCTGGGTTGGGTGCAGGTCGGCATCGCGGTGACCACGCTGGCCACGCTGCCGGTGCTGGGGGGCGTGACCGAGTCGTTCGGCGCGCGCTGGCTGAGCGGCACCGAAAGCGCCTGGCTGGGAATGATCCTCTCGCGCTTCGGGGTCAGCTTCCTAGTGATGCTCGTGCCGACGACGCTGATCGGGATGACCTTTCCGCTGGCGGGCAAGATCTGGGCGCGGGAAGTCCACAGCTTGGGCGGGCGGCTGGGACAGGTCTACGGCGCCAACACGTTGGGCAACATCCTGGGCGCGGGCTTGACCGGTTTTCTGATCCTCCCGGCGCTGGGGCTGCAGCGCTCGGTCGCGCTGCTGGCCGCGCTGAGTCTGGCGAACGCCGCCTGGGGCCTCTATCCGGCCGCCCGCGGGGGGCTGTGGGCCCGGGTGCCGCGCGGTCTGGCCGTGGCCGGGGGGCTGGCGCTGCTCGTGGGTCTCTTCGTCTGGCAGCCGCGCCCGCTGGTCGGGGGCGAGAGCGAGGGGCGCGAGATCCTCTACTATGAAGAGGGACTGGTCGCGACCACGATGGTCTATCGCGACGCGAACGACCGGCGCAAGCAGTCGATGGCCGTCGATCGGATCAAGATCGGCGACAGCTACGGCGATGTCGACATGAAGCAGCAGTGCCTGGCTCACTTTCCGCTGCTGCTGATGCCGCAGCATCCGCCGCGTCTGGTGCTCTCGATCGGCCTGGGCACCGGAATCCTGATCGGGGAGACGCTCAAGCATCCCGGCGTCGAACGGCTCGACTGCGTCGAGATCGCGCCCACGGTCATCGAGGGCGCGCGCACCTTCGCCGAGTTCAACGATCGGGTGCTGCAGAACCCGCGCGCGAACATCGTCTGCGATGACGGGGTCAACTTCCTGCGGCGCAGCGAGGAGACGTACGAGGCGATCATCTCCGACGCCAAGTCGCGCACTTCCCACGCCGGCAACGCCCTCTTCTTCTCGCTCGACTACTACGAGCTCTGCCACGAGCATCTCGCGCGGGACGGGGTGATGATCCAGTGGATCCCCCTGAATGTCCCGACCTCCGAGCTGCCGATCATCCTGCGCAGCTTCGCGGTCGTCTTCCCCCACACCTACGTGTGGGTCGATCCGCCCGCCTCCTGCTTCCTGGTGGGGACGAAGGAGCCGTTGGTGCTGGATCTGCCGCACGTCCAGACGGTGTTGGATGCCCCGGCGACGGAGAACCTGCGCCGCTACGGCTGGCGCAACGCGCACGGGTTCGCCGGCCTGCTGGCCGCGGACCGTCCGGCGCTGGAACCCTGGCTGGAAGAAGGCCGGGCGATCAACAGCCTGGAGCATCCACTGCTCGAGTTCTACTCGCCGGGCGACTTCTCCGTGCCCGAACCAAAGCGCGTGGCGGGCAACCTGTCTCAGCTCGAGCGCGTCTGGCAGCTGGTCGAGACGGTGGCGTGGGTCGGGGCGGATGCCGAGCGCCTCGATGCGTGCCGCCGCGCGGGGCAGCGCATGACCCATGCCATGCGCCTGCTCGAGCCGGAGGACTCGGGCGAGACGGCGCGCGCGATGGAGATGATCAGCGAGGCGCTCGCACTGGCGCCCGATCATGGACGGCTGCAGTTCACCGCGGCCAACGAGTTCTTCGAACGCGCCAACGATCTGGGTGGCGCAGGCCGGTTCGACGCAGCCGTGGCCTACCTGCGCCGCGCGATCGACGCGCGGCCCGACTTCGCCGAGGCGCACTTCAATCTGGGCAACGCCCTGGCGTCGCGCCAGCGCATCGCCGAGGCCGCCCTGCACTTCCGGCGCGTGGTCGAGCTGCTGCCCGACTTCCCCGGGGGCCACTTCAATCTGGCCAATACACTCGCCTCGCAAGGCCAGTATGCGGAGGCCGCGCAACACTACCGCCGCACCCTCGAGCTGCAGCCCAACCTGCCGGCTGCCCGGGAGCGGCTGCGCCGGGTTCTGCAGCTGCAGCAGCAGCCCCCGGGCGCGCGATCCGGCTCCGCGGTCCCGCGCCGACGCTGACCGGCAGCCGCCCGGCAGCGTCCGCGCCGAGCGGCGCCGCGTTCTGGGACGCGCCACGGCGCTTGCTGTGGACGACCAGCGTGGTAGACTCCGGCGCTGCCGGCTCGGCGGCGTGAGAATCGGACTGGGCACCACAATCGGGAGGGATCCATGGCTGACGAGAAGGAAGTCCTGGTGGTGATTTCGAAGCTGAAGGCCTACGTTCGCAACGCCTCGGGGATGAACACCGCTGGCAATGTGGCGCCGGCCCTCTCGGACATCATCCGGCAGCACTGCGACCGCGCCATCGAGCGCGCCCGCGCCGATGGACGCAAGACGGTGATGGACCGCGATTTCCTCCCGTCGCCGCCGACGCCCTAGTCGGAGGGCCCAAGCCTCTGAATATCAGCTAGTTGGCGCCTCCCCCGGGGACATCCGCGCGGGGAGGGCGCCCCCTTGGATGCCGGGCAGTCCCCGCCCAGGTGAGGATATCGGACTGGGTGGCCGATCCATCGAATGGAGATGGAGGGTCCCCGATGTCCGATGCAAGGTGTCCGTCGAAGGCTGACCCGGGCGTCACCGCCCAGACCTCCAGCCGGCGGCTGGGTTCGGCGGGGGGGCAGGCGGCGGATCGAGGCGCTGAGATCCGCCGCACCTCCGAGAGCCTCCTGGCCGCGCTCGATCTGATTCCCGGCTACGTCTATCTACAGGCCCGCGACTACACGATCCCATTCGCCAACCGCGGATTCCGCGAGATCTTCGGCGACCCCGCCGGCAGGCGGTGCCACGAGGTCATGCACGGTCGCTCCGACCCGTGCGAGGTCTGCCGCACATTCCGCGTCTTCCTGACCGGAACGGGGATGAGCTGGGAGCGGACCACTGCAGACGGCCGCAGCTTTCTGATCCGGGACGAGCCGTTTGCGGCGCCCGACGGGCGCGAGTTGGTGCTGGAGGTCGGCATCGACATCACCGGCCGCAAGCGGGCGGAGAGGGCCTTGCAGGAGAGCGAGTCGCTCCTGCGCGGCGCTTTCGAGTCGTCCGCGGTCGGCTTCGCGCTGGCACGACCGACGGGCGAACTGACCGCGGCCAACACGGCTCTCACAAGGATGTTCGGTCTCGATCGTGAGGCCCTGCTGACCCGCATGATCCACGATCTGGCCCATCCTGAGGACGCCGGCGCGATCGGCGTGGCGATCGAGCGTCTCCTTGCGGGCCGCGGGGGGCGCACCACGTTGGAGAAGCGCTTCCGCCGGGGTGACGGGCGGATCCTCTGGGCATCGATCGCCATCGGCCTGGTGCGGGATGGCCAGGGCCAACCGCTGCATCTGCTCATCCAGCTCTCCGACATCACGGCGCAAAGGGAAGCGCAGGCGACGCTCGTCGAGCAGCAGATCCTGCTGGATGAGGCCGAGAAGCTGGCCCACGTCGGCGGATGGGAGTGGGACATCACAGGCGATCGTCTGATTGCCACCGACGAGTGGATGCGGATCCATGGGACCCGGCAGCCCAGCTTGCCCCGCGAAGAGCTCTTCGAGCTGGCGCACCCCGAGGATCACGAGCGCATCGGCGCGCAGCTCGAGACGGCGCTCCGCGGCGAGGCGCCGTACGACATCGAGCACCGCATCGTGCGCGCGGATACGAAGGAAGTGCGCATCGTGCATTCGCGCGGGGAGGTGGTCCGCAACCAGGACGGGCGACCGGTGCGCATGTACGGCTCTTGCCAGGATATCACTGCCCGCGTGCACACCGAGCGCGCGCTGCGCGAGAGTGAAGAGCGCTACCGCATGCTGACCGAGCATGCCGGGATCGGCATCGGCTACTATGCAGCGGATGGGCGCCTGGTGCTGCTCAACCGCGCGGCGGCCAAGCATCTGCAGGTGGGTCCGCAGGAGCTCGTCGGACGCACACTCGAGGAGATCTTCGGGCCAGAGGCTGGCGGACGGTTCCACCAGCGCATCCGGCGAGCGGTCGCGAGCGGGGAGACGAGTGAGTACGAGGACGAAGTCCCACTGCCCGGAGGAGAGCGGCATTTCCTCTCGACCTATGCGCCGATCCGCGATCATGACGGCACCGTGCAGGGGGTACAGGTCATCTCCCACGACATCAGCGAGCGCAAGACTGCCGAGGAGCGGCTGCGCGTCGCTTCGGCGGCAAGCGCTGATCTGGTCTACGAATGGGAGATCGCCACCGATCGGCTGCTCTGGTTCGGGAACGTCGACCGCGCCCTGGGCTACGACCCGCAGGAGATCCCACGCACCATCGAGGGGTGGATGGCGCTGATCCATCCCGAGGACCAGCAGCGCTTGGCCAATTCGGTGGCGGTGCACCGCGAAAGCACGGGTGCGATCGAGGAGCGCTATCGCGTTCTTTACAAGGACGGCGACTGGCGCTGGTGGTTCGATCGTGGTCTGCCGCTCCTCGACGCGGACGGCCATCCTGTCAAATGGATCGGGAGCTGCCGCGACATCACTCGCGAGTATGAGGCCGAGGCGGCGATCCGGGCGCGTGAAGCCGAGCTCGAGGCATTGTTCCGGCATGCGCCGGTGGGGATCGTGATGGCTCGCGATCCCAGAGAGCCGTTCCGCGTCAACGATGCCTTCTGCGATTTCCTGGGACGCACGCGCCAGGAACTCGAGAGCCGACCGTCGCTCGAGATCGTGCGCCAGATCAGTCACCCCGAAGACCTCGAGCGCGAGATGGAGCAGTTCGCGCGCCTGCAGAGCGGAGAGATCGGGGAGTACCGGATGCAGAAGCGCTACCGGCACAAGGCCGGTCACTACGTGCTGGGCGACCTGCAAACGCGATTCGTCCGGGACGCGGAAGGCCGGATGCTGCTGGGCTTCTCGGTCGTGCAGCCGATTCCCGAGTGCCTGCGGGCGTAGCCGTCGCGCTCGCGCCGGGGCCGGCATCTGCGTTCTCGCAGGACGACTCCCCGTCTCACGGGCGAGCCCCCACGCCGACGGCGGCTGGTCTGTGATATCGTCTTCCCCGCGCGCCAGCGTTCCGATCCGCCTCACGTGCAGGAGCTCGCATGTCGGCCATCGAACAGATCCACGCCTACCGGCGCATCTCGCCCGATCTGGCGACGGCCGGACAGCCCACGGGCGATCAGATCGAGGCGCTGGCGGCGGCCGGCTTCGAGGTGGTCATCAACCTCCTGCCCGCCAGCGACGAGCGCGCGCTGTCCGACGAGTGCGCTCGCGTCTGCCGCCATGGGATGACCTACGTATACGTGCCGGTCGTCTGGGGGGCACCCACCGCGGAAGCCCTGTATGCGTTCATCGATGCGCTGCGGTTCTACCGCGGGCGACGCATCTTCGCCCACTGCGCGGCCAATCTGCGCGTGAGCGTCTTTCTGGCGCTCTATCGCGTGATCGAGCGGGGATGGAACTGGCGCGCGGCGGCGGCCGATCTGCGCCGGATCTGGCGGCCCAACGAGATCTGGTCCGAGTTCATCAGCGAGATCTTGCGCGAGCGGGAGATCCGCGAGAATCCGTGGCAGCGCGTGCCGTTGGCCGACTACGAGGCGCACATGGGATCGAGCGGCGCCGATCAGCTCGCGCCGCTGGCGGCCGTGCTCGAGCGGCACTGCGGAGTCGCGCGCCCGCGCCGCGTGGCGGTGCTCGGCTGCGCGGCGGGCAACGGATTGGAGCGTCTCGATCCCGCGCGGATCGCGCGTCTGGTGGGCATCGACATCCAGAGCGAGTACTTGCGCGAGGCACGGCGGCGCTTCGCGGCATGGGGCGCGCGGTTGCATCTGATCCGTGCCCGCGCCACGGCGACGCCGCTGCGGGACGGGTCGCTGGAGCTGGTGTCGGCGGGCTTGATCTTCGAATACTGCGATCCGGCGGTGCTGGCCCGGCGCAGCGCCGAGCTGCTGGTCCCGGGCGGCCATCTCTCCGTCGTCCTACAGCGCGGCGGTGAGGCCGGGATGTCGCCGGTGAGCCGCACCCCGCAGACCAGCCTGGAGGAGCTGGAGCCGATCATGCGCCTGGTACCTCCCGAGACGCTGGAGGCGCTGCTGAGGGCTGAGGGCCTCGAAGCTGTCGAGCGGGAGGAGATTCCGTTGCGCGCGGGCAAGGCGTTCTTCGCCGGGCTGTACCGGAAGACCGCGTAGCTCGCCGGGCCTCGCGGCTGCGGGATCCGGTAGCGTGAGAGGGCCTGAACCCGCGCCGCCCCGGCGGTACGTGAACCCGCCCCGCGCGGCGGTACGTGAACCCGCCCTGCGCGGCGCGGCGTGGGCCTGACGGGACTCGCGACGGCATCGATTCATCCGGCGCCCGGCACGCGGGTGCTCAGTTGGTCCTCGCGCCGTCCAGCGACTTTAGCGCGCGGCGGATCTGTGGTGCGATCGCGCTCTCCGGGTCCCGCATGAGCGCGCGCTGCAGCATGCGGCGAGCATCTTCGGGCCGCTGCATCTGCTGATAGGCCGTGCCCAGCGACGCGAAGACCGCCTGCGCCTCCGCTCCCAGCCGCAGGGCGGCTTCCAGGTGCTCGGCCGCCTTGGCGTAGTTGCGGCCCCGCACCAGCAGCATTCCCAGGGCCGCCTGGTAGTCGGCGCGTCCGGGCTCGGCGGCGACCGCCTGCAGGTAGCGCTGCAGCGCCTCCTGCGGCCGCTGCATCGCTTCGAAGAGACGGCCGAGCTGGTAGTTCCCCTCCGGGTGCGAAGGATCGGCGGCCAGCACGCTCTGTAGCAGCGGCTGCGCTTCGCGCGGCCGACCGGTGTCCAGATGAACGCCCGCCAGGGCCGCCACCAAGTCGATGTGACCCGGACTGGAATCGAGTGCCTCCTGCAGAAGCGCTTCGGCTTCGTCGCAGTCTCCGCGATCGCAGAGGATGCGCGCCAGATGCGCGGCGGCGGTTGCGCCCGGGGGGTAGGCGCGCATCTCGGCTTCGAACGCCGCCCGCGCCTCGGCCACGCGGTCCAGACGCGCCAGGGCTCGTCCGCGCAAGAGCTGCAGACCCTGCTGGTCCGGATCGCCTTCGAGGAGCGCATCGCACGCGGCCAGACAGACCTCGGGCTCTCCCTGCAGCAGCAACGCCTCGGCGGCGTAGAGTCGCACCAGGCCCAGATCGGCCGCATCGGGCTGCTCGTGCTCGATCCGCTCGGCGAGCGCCGCGGCGCGCGGACCGTCTCCCGCGCGCAGGTAGAGATGGGTGAGCAGGCGTTGGGCGAGGCGGTTGGTGGGATCGCCCGCGAGCACCGCTTCGAGCGTGTCGATCGCCGCGGAGGTGCGGCGCTGCCGCAGCAGCGCGCGGGCGCGATCGAGCGCGCGCAGCGCCCAGCGCATCTGTTTGGCATCCGGTGCCGCGGCCCCCGCCTCCGCGTGCGAGGCGCCGCCGCCGGCGACGTATCCGAGGCTGCGGAGCTGCTCGATGGCGGCCGGGTCGAGCGCCGTGCGCGCGCCGGCCGCCTCATCGGCGAGCAGCGCGGCGAGGCGCGTCTCCATGGCCGCCACGCGCTCCGGCTCCTCGGCACTGCGGTTGTGCAGCTCGCCGGGATCCCGCTCCAGGTGGTAGAGCTCCGGCTGCGGCGCACGGATGTACTTCCAGGGCCCTTCGCGCAGTCCGAAGTAGGGCGCCCAGCCGTAGTCGAGCTGGGGCACGAGGGTCTCGAGATAGGCGACGTCGCGCACCGCTTCCCCCTCGGCGATCAATGGCAGGAGGCTGCGCCCCGAGGCCGCCGGCCAGCGCGCCTCGGGCACGCCGGCGATCGCCAGGATCGTGGGTGGCAGGTCACTGGTGGCGACCAGCTCTTCGATGCGCGTCCCTCGCAGGTGGGGCAGGTTCCAGGGCGGGCTGTCGGGCATCTTGATCCAGAGCGGCACGTCGATCGTCGTTCGGTAGAGGAAGAGGCTGTGCGTCTCCTCCTCATGATCGCCGAGCCCCTCGCCATGGTCGGCGACAATGGCGATCAGGGTCCGATCCCAGAGACCCAGGTGTCGCAGCTCGCGGAAGAGGCCGCCGAGGTGGGCATCCATGTAGGCCAGCTCCCCGTCGTACGGGTCGTCGAAGCGCGTGTCGTAGGGCGCCGGCGGGGCGTACGGGTCGTGCGGATCGAAGTAGTGCAACCAGGCGAACCAGGATTCTCCGCGATGCTCGCGCAGCCAGTCCAGCCCGCGGCGCGAGACCTCCTCGGCGATCCGCTGCGGCACGGGCGAGCCGGCCACACCACCGGAGAAGTCGTCGTCAAAATGGTCGAAGCCCTGGGCGACGCCGTAGCGTGCACTGAGCACGAAGGCGGCGACCACGGCAGCCGTGGCGTAGCCCTGCGCGGCGAAGACCTCGGCGAGCGTGGTCACTTCCTCCGGCAGAACGTAGGTGCCGTTGTTGCGGGCTCCGTGCTCGAACGGTTCGAGACCGGTGAGGATCGTGGCGTGGGAAGGGAGGGTGACCGGGACGCTGGCCTGGCAGTCGTCGAAGGCGATCGCCTCGCGAGCGAAGGCCGCGAGGTGCGGCGTCACCCCGCGCTCGCCGCCGTAGTCGTCGAGTCGATCGCGCCGCACGGTATCGAGGGTGATGAGCAGCACGTTCATCGATGGCAGCTCGGGCGGCGCGAGCGGGTGCGCCTCGGCGGGCGATTCGTAATCGAAGCGCGCGGTGGAGGGAGGCGGCGCGGCGCGATCCGCATCGCGCGCGGTCTCCTCGGC
>WJJG01000353.1 GCA_014729815.1 Candidatus Eiseniibacteriota bacterium | reverse complement strand
CTCATGCCCCGCGCCCTGGGGCGCGTCCCTGCGCGTGGCGGGGAGCCGCTGGTCGGTCTGCTGATCTCCCTGGCGATCGCGCTCCTGGCGGTGCTGCTGGGGGATCTGAGTGCCGTCGCCCCGGTGGTCACGATGTTCTTCCTGACCGTCTACGGCACGGTCAACAGCGTGGCCGCCGTCGAGAGCCTCTCCGGAGACGCTTCCTGGCGTCCGCGCTGGCGCGTGCATTGGGCGGTCTGCCTACTGGGGGGATCTGCGCCGCGACATCTACGAGGCGCTGATCCGCTGGGCGCTGGTGCGCCTGGCGCGGCGCCCGATGACGCCCCGCAACTGGCGGCCGCACATTCTGGTCTTCGTCGACGAGGTCGAGCGGCGCCTCGATCTCATCCGCTTCGCCGCCTGGTTCAGCCAGGGTCGCGGCGTGGTTACGGTCTGCGAGCTCGTGGTCGGCGACCTTCTGATTGAGGAGATCCCGATTCTCGAGGCCCAGGGCCGCATTCAGCGGACACTGGATCGCGAGCAGCTGGTGGCCTTCGGCGAGGTCGACGTGGTGCGCGACATCGTCTCGGGCATCACCGATGTGGCCCAAGCCAACGGCATCGCCAGTCTGGACAGCAACACGATCCTGCTTGGCTGGCCGCGCGATGCCGCGCGCACGGTCGAGTTTCTGCATGTCGTCCGGCGCCTGGCGCGTATCGGCAAGTCGGTGATCATCGGGCGGATTCAACCCGGCCTGATCCCGCGCGAGCGGCAGGAGCGCGTGATCCACGTCTGGTGGGGAGGGCTCAAGCACAACAGCGACCTGATGCTGCTTCTGGCGCACCTGGTCACCCGCAATCCGGAGTGGCGCCACGCGCGCATCCGCATCCTCAGTATGGCTTCGAACGAGCACATGAAGGCCAGCACGGAGCGCTATCTCGAAGAGCTCGTGCCGGCGATCCGCATCTCCGCAGACGTCGAGGTCATGATGCGCCCCAAGGACCGCACCATCCGCGAGATCATCAATGCCGAGAGCGCCGAGGCCGACATCGTCTTCCTCGGTCTCGAACCGCCCGAGGAAGAGGCGCACCTCGAGGCCTATGCCGAGCGAATGGTCGAACTCTCCGCTCGCCTGCGCACGGTCTTCTTCGTCAAGAATGCCAGCCTCTTCGTCGGGCGGCTCATGCAGACGGTCGACGAGGTCGCGGCACCGGAAGAGCCCGCTGAGCGGGAGCCGGTGGCGCGCCTCGCATGGAACGCGCCCGTACCCCCGGTGCTGAGACGGAGGCGTGCTTGAAGGCGTTCCCTACGCCCCGTCGGGCGGTCGCGGCGCGCGGCACCCCGGGGGGATCCTTTGCGAAATCACGCGAGTCCATTTAGGCTTCGTAGCCGCCGTCCTCATCCACCGGCGCGCCGCCGCGGCCCCGTGGGTTCCTGCGCGCGGGCCGGGCGTCTTCCGTCGCCGCCGAGCGCGGGGCGACTGCCGAGTCGCCGGCCGCTGGCGGAGTGGAGTCTTCGGGCGGCTTCGCCGGCGCGGACTCGGCCAGCGGCCCGCTCGGCCCTCCGCGTTCGGCTGCATCGAGCCCTCCCAGGTGCAGCCGGGCCGGCGTGCCGTCCTTGGCCTGGCCCCAGTAGACGGTTCGGTGGGGGAAGGGGATCTCGATCCCGGCGGCGTCAAAGGCCTTCTTGAGGCGCCGGTTGAACTCGCGCCCGGCGGCCCACTGCCGCAGGGCCACGGTCTTGATCCGGGCCCGCACCACCAGGGCCGAGTCGGCGAACTTGTCGAGTCCCAACACCTCGAGCGGCTCGAGGATGTCGGCGCTCCAGGGCTCCTCGCCGCGCATCTCCTCGGCCACCCGCTGCATGACCGCGGCGACCTCGTCGACGTCCTCGCGGTAGGCGACCCCCATGTCGATCATGTAGTAGGAGAACTCCTTGGTCATATTGGATACGCGATCGATCGTGCCGTTTGGGAAGTAGTGCACCGTGCCACTAAGATCGCGCAAGCGGATGTGCCGCAGCGTAACTGCCTCCACCAGCCCGCCCTGTCCGTTGAGCTGCACGACGTCGCCCACGCGGACCTGATCCTCGAAGAGGATGAAGAAGCCGCTGATGACGTCCCGCACGAGATTCTGGGCCCCAAAGCCGATCGCCAGCCCCCCGATGCCGGCGGCCGCCAACACCGGCCCCATCTTGATGCCCAGCTGCGTGAGAATCATCATCCCGCTCACCAGAAAGAGGATCGCCATGCCGCCGCCTCTGAGGATACGCGCCAGCGTGGTGACCCGCTTGACCGACTCCGGATCGGCATGGCGCGCCTCGTATCGCCGGCGAAACTGCCGGATTCCGAATCGCAGGACCTGCATGGCGACATACGTCAGAACCAGCACCAACAGGATGCTGACGCCGGTCGAGACCAGCCAGTCGCGTACGGCCGGCCAGGTGATTCCTTGCATCGTTCCACTCTCCCTGCGAGACGACCCGCGACGGTCGCGTCCCTCTGCTCTACAGCCAGCCCTTCCTGCGGAAATAGAGGAGCATACCGGTCACCAGTGTCACGATCACGACCCAGAAGAGCGGATAGCTCCAGCGCCAGTGCAACTCGGGCATGAAATCGAAGTTCATCCCGAAGACGCCGGCCAGGAAGCCGAGCGGGATGAATAGCGTGGCCATGATCGTCAGGGTCTTCATGACCTCGTTCATCTTGTTGCTGATGCTCGAGAGATAGAGGTCCTGCAGCCCCGAGAGCATATCGCGGTACGACTCGACGGCATCGATGACCTGGATGGTATGATCGTAGAGGTCGCGCAGGAAGACCCGCGTCGGCTTCTGCACGAGCTTGCTCTCGGAGCGCTCCAGGCCACTGGCCACCTCTCGCAACGGCCAAACGCCGCGGCGCAGGAGGATCATCTCACGCTTGAGCGAGTGGATCTGGTGCAGCAGATCATGGGTCGGCTGATTGCAGAGCCGTTCCTCGAGCGACTCGATCTGCTCGCCGATCCGCTCGAGGATCACGAAGTAGTTGTCGACGACGGCGTCGAGGAGCATGTAGGCCAGGTAGTCGGGGCCCATCCGACGCGCCCGGCCCTTGCCGTTGCGTAGACGCTCCCGGACCGCCTCGAAGACATCCCCGATGCGTTCCTGGAAGGAGATCACGAAGGAGGGTCCGAGAATCAGGCTGATCTGCTCCACGGAGAGCTCGGTCTCAACCTCGTCGTAGTGGAGCATCTTGATGACGACGTACAGGTAGTCGCCGTAATCCTCGAGCTTGGGGCGCTGGTGGACGTTGACAATATCCTCTAGGACCAGCGGGTGGATCTGGAAGTGCTCGCCGAGACGCGCCAGGACTTCCGTATCGTGCAGGCCGTCGATGTTCAGCCAGGATGTACGCGGCGGCTCGCGGTAGGGGAAGCAGCCCTCGACCTCACTGATCTCGCGTTCCTCGAACTCCGACTGACCGTAGTCGAGGACGCTCATATGGACTTCGGCGACCTTCTGCTCGCCAAGGAACTCGACGGTCCCCGGAGCCAGGCCGACCTTGTGCCGCATCCGGCGGAAGAGACGAGCCATCTCGGCACCTCCTTGTGACCGTACCGAGACAACGATGCGTGGCAACCCAGGGGGTTGCAAGCGGAAAGGCGAGCCCGGGGGCGGCGCCTCGGGGGGGGTTGCGGGTGCGCCCCGCTTCCAGCAGACTGGGCGGCTGCCACCCCCAGGTGCCGAGCGCGAACCGCTGCCGTGACGAACGAGGAGTGATCCATGGACGAAGCGCTATTCACCCTATCGATGCCCGAGAACGAGCCCGTGCGAAGCTACGCTCCCCGAAGCCCCGAGCGCGAAGCGCTCATGCCCCGCTTGGCGGAGCTGGCCAGCGAACGCCTCGACATCCCCTTGAACATCGCCGGACGCGAAGTCCGCACCGGTCGCACGGCGCCCTGCGTCATGCCGCACGATCACGCGCATCAGCTCGGCGAGTATCACCTGGCCGGTCCGGAGGAGATCGCCGCGGCGGTCGCGGCGGCCGATGAGGCCAAGATGCAGTGGAGCTGCCTGCCGTGGCCCGAGCGCGTCTCGATCTTCCTGCGTGCGGCCGAGCTGCTGGCGGGGCCCTGGCGGGCCAGCCTGAATGCCGCCGCCATGCTGGGCATCGGCAAGAGTATCTTCCAGGCCGAGATCGATGCCGCCTGCGAGCTGATCGACTTCTTCCGCTTCAACGGCCACTTCGTCGATCGCATCTACTCCGAGCAACCAGCCTCGGCGCTCGGCGTCTGGGATCGGCTCGAGTGGCGTCCGCTGGAGGGGTTCGTCTTCGCGGTCTCGCCCTTCAACTTCGTCTCGATCGCCGGCAACCTGCCCTCGGCGCCCGCGCTGATGGGAAACACGGTCATCTGGAAGCCGGCGTCCAGCGCGGTCTATCCCGCCTACTGGGTGATGCGGCTGTTCCTCGAGGCCGGACTGCCGCCGGGGGTGATCAACTTCCTGCCGGGGTCCGGTCGCGAAGTCGGCGCCCGCCTGCTGGGGCACCCGCAGCTCGGCG
>WJJG01000352.1 GCA_014729815.1 Candidatus Eiseniibacteriota bacterium | reverse complement strand
ATCCCGCACATGCGCGCCGGCTACGAGATCATTCCCAGCCGATCCAGGATGAACGCGTACTGGAAGGCGATCTCGCGCAGGTAGTCGTAGCGTCCCGATGCGCCCATGTGCCCCGCCATCTCGGTCTTCAGCAGGAGCAGGTTGTCGTCGGTCTTCATCGCGCGCAGCTTGGCTACGTACTTGGCCGGTTCCCAGTAGGGGACCCGAGGGTCGTGGAGTCCCGCGGTGACCAGCATGTCGGGATAGGGCTGTCGCCGGATGTTCTGGTAGGCGTCCCAGGAGCGCATGTAGAGGAACTGCTCGCGATCGCGTGGGTCGCCCCATTCCCCGTAGTGGAACTCCACGCCGGGCAGGGTTGGATCCAGCATATGGGTGAACTCGTCGGTCGCCGGGACCTCAGCCACTACCACCGCGAAGAGATCCGGGCGCAGGTTCGTGACCACTCCCATCAGCATCCCGCCGGCACTGCCGCCGTTGATCACCAGACGATCGCTCTCCGTATAGCCCTCGGCGATCAGATGCTCCGCGCAGTCGATGAAGTCGCGGAAGGTGTTCTTCTTCTTCAGGCGCCGCCCCTGGTGGTGCCAGCGCTCTCCCATCTCACTGCCGCCGCGGATATGCGCCTGCGCGTAGACGAAGCCGCGGTCGAGCAGGCTCAGGCGCGTCGTGGAGAAGTAGGGCACCATGTCGATGCCGTAGGCGCCGTAGGCCGTCAGAAAGAGCGGATTGCGGCCGTCCCGCCGAAAGAGGTCTTCCCGATAGACCAGTGAGATCGGCACCCGCGCTCCATCCCGCGCCATGGCGAAGATGCGCTCGGACTCGTATTCGGCGGGATCGAAGTCGCCCAGCACCTTCGTCTGCTTGCGGAGCTCGAGTTCCCGCGTATCCATGTGGTAGTCGTAGATCGAACGTGGCGTGACCAGCGAGAGGTAGGTCAGCCGATAGACGGCCGCATCGAACTCGGGGTTGCCCCCGGCGAAGAAGGCGTACGTGGGCTCCGGAAAGCCGACATAGTGCTCCTGACCACTGCGCATGTCGATGACCCGCAGCTTCTCCAGCCCATCCTGCCGCTCGTGCACGACCATCCAGTTACGGAACAGGTCGCTGCCCGTCAGATAGACTGCCTCGCGATGCGGGATCCAGTCCCGCCAGTTCTCCCGGCCCGGCGCCGCCACCGGCGCGCGTACGATCTTGAAGTTGGTCGCGCCGTCCGCGTTGGTCAGGATGAAGAACTCCCCTCCGCGGTGCGCCACTTGGTACTCGACATCCGTCTCGCGCGGGGCCACCATGCGGAACTCCTCATACGGCGACGCCGCAGGCAGGTAGCGCACCTCGGACGTGTTGTTGTCCCCGGCGACGAGCAGGATGTATTCACGGCTGCGCGTCTTGTCGACGTAGAGCCCGAAAGCCACGTCGGGTTCCTCGAACAGCAGTTGGTCCTCCGATTGCGGACTCCCCAGGCGATGGCGATAGAGCTGGTACGGGCTCTCGACATCCGGATCGACCTCGCGCGTGTAGAAGATGACCCGCTCATCCTCCGACCAGACTGCGCTGGTGACCGGGTGGATCTCATCGGGGAGCATCTCCCCTGTGGCCAGATCCTTGATGCGCAGCACATCCTTCTCCGCCCCGGTCGTATCGGCGGAGAACGCCAGATAGCGATGGCTGGGGCTGTAGAGCAGCGCGCCGACCTGATAGAAGTCGTGTCCCTCGGCCAGCAGGTTGACATCCAGGGTGACCTCCTCGGCAGCGTCCAGATCGCCCTGCTTGCGACAGAAGATCGGATAGTCCTTCCCCTCCTCGGTTCGCGAGTAGTAGTAGAAGTCGTCGCGCCGCACCGGCACTTGCAGATCGGTCTCCTGGATGCGCGCTTTCATCTCCTCGTAGAGTTCCGCTTCGAACTCCTCGAGATGCGCGGTCTGCGCCTCGGCATAGGCGTTCTCGGCCTGTACGTAGGCAATCGTCTGCGGATCCTCGCGCGAGACGTCCTTCATCCAGTAGTAGTAGTCGGTCCAGGTGACCCCGTGCATCTCGAGTGGGTGTGGTTCGGCATCGGCAACGGGTGGATCCTCCGCCCCCACGGCACCGATCGCCGTGAGCGCGCAAACCAGCAGAATCGCACCGCACGGGAGTTCCCTCATCCTCATCTGTCCTCCTTCTCCCCATCCAGCGCCGCGCCGGAAGGAGACCGCCTGTCATTCGCGGGGGCATGCTACGTCTTGAGCGAGAAGGGATCGTAGCCGAAGTGGGGCCGGTCCGCCAGTCGCCACGCCCGCCCGTTGGGCGGACGCGCCACCCGCGGTCAGCGAACGAATCCCACGCGCACCGCCGGCGCCGCGGACCCTCGCACGCGCGCAAGATAGAGGCCGGTGGGGACTGCCGCTCCCCCCGCCCCCACTCCGTTCCAGCGCAGCGGTGCGGTCGGGTCCTGCCAGGGCAACGTCACGATCCGACGTCCATTCGGGGTGAAGATTTCGATCGTCTGTGGTCCGTCTCGGGGCTCATCCCCCACGAGTCGGAACCCGATCCGGCCCCGGGCGGGATTCGGCCAGGCGCGCAGCTGGGCAAGCACCGATGCTGGGAACGCGCGTTCCCCGACGCCCGCCCCGTACCCGAGGGCCGCGGCCACGTCGATCCGTCCCCAGCCCCGGTCATTGTCCGGGTCCTCGGCATTGTCGGCGGTCAGCATCAGCGCCTCGCGCACCTGCATCGCCGACCAGTTGGGATGTGCCTCGAGCAGGAGTGCGGCGGCGCCGGCCACCAGCGGGCAGGCGACCGATGTGCCGTCGAGCTGGCGATAAAGATCCGGACCCCCGTGGCCGCCCGGAACCACGGCGCAGTAGACGCAGGCGCCGCGCGCGCAGACCTCCGGCTTGATGCGACCGTCATAGGTTGGTCCATGGCTCGAGTCGTACCAGAGCGTGCCGTCGGGCATCGTGCCGCCGACCGCGATCACGCTGTCGGCATCGGCCGGCGCACCGATGTAGTACCAGTCCATCGTGCCCCAGTTGCCGGCCGCCACACAAGGCAGCATCCCCCGACCGGCGGCGATGTCGGACGCGATCGTGATGGGCGCCGTGTTGCCGTCCATATCTTCGTACGTGTACCACTGGATGTAGTTGAGCGAGGTCGAGAGGATGTCGGCGCCATGCGCATCGGCCCACTCCATGGCCGCCACCCAGTTGTCTTCCTCGGCCGGATACTCGTCGGCCGTATCCTCGGTCTTGGCCAACAGGAATTCCGCGCCGTACGCCGCTCCGATCAGTTCGGTCTCCTCGAAACCGCCCACCAGCGACCAGGTGACCGTGCCGTGGAAGTGCTGCCCCTCCGGATCGCCGGGCTCGTCCTGCGTCTCGCCATCATCGTTGACGAAGTCCCATTGGGCGATCAGGCGCTGCTCGGCCAGCAGACGCGCGTAGACTGGATGCTCGCGCCAATAGCCGGTGTCCATCAGGCAGATGCGCACGCCCGCGCCGCTCCATCCGCCGTCGTGCGCGGTGACGATGCCGATCTCCGCCATCTGGTCGTACGAAGGACCGTAGTCGAAGCGCAGCGGCCCCTCACTCTGCGATGGCCGGGACGCGGGGAGTCGCCGGCAGCCGTCGACCGGGGACCGCGCATCGCGTCGCCCGACGTAGCGCCCGCGGGCGACGGGTAGGAGTCGCACGACCTCGGGCAGGGCCGCCACCGCCCGCAGCGTCGCAACCGATGCCCGCACGCTCACCGCGTTGAGCCAGCGACTCTCGCGCACGATCTCCGCGCCGCACGCTGCCACGGCTCGGCGGTACGTGGCGCAAACCGGCAGATCGTGGCGATCCACCAGGCCTGGCCCGAGCGTCTTGCGCCGTCTCGAAACGGCGTGCGGCTCCAACGCGGCGGCTGTCGCCCGCAGGCGCGCCTCCAGCGCGGACGCGTCCGCGGCGCCCTTGTCGGCGAAGTAGACCCAGACCTTTCGCTGGGCCGCGTCCTCCCCCAAGTCCGCGAGGTAGGCCAGTGTGGCCTCGGTGATATCTGAATCCGCTGGCGGGTTCGCCGTCGCGGGCCCGCGCGACAGGCAGACGAGACTGCAGACGATCAGGAGCGGGACGCACGTGGGGATTGTGCGCGGCATCATCGTAGACCCCCTCTCGACCGCGCTCCGGCCCCTCCTCCGAAGCACGAGGATCACAGGATACGTACGTGCAGCGTACCCACAGTATAGCGGTTCCCCAGGCTGCAGACCAATCCGGATATCGCTCGAGAGCCGCGGCAGTGGATTGGTGGGGTTTGCGAACGGGGCGGCGGCGATCCGGCCTGCAGCGCTCGGCGTCTGCATCGACACCCGCGCGCTCGGCGCCGTTCAGAACTTCCGGGACGCTGCTCGGGGCGAGTCAGGGCGCCTCACCGTGAGCCCTTGCGCGTCGTTCGGCACGCCCATCCCCATCCGGGGCACGTGCGCGTCGCTCGGCACGCCCATCGCCACCGGAGTCGCCGGGGGCGTTCGCCGACTCATCCGGCGCATCCTTCGAGGGCTCGTCCGCCACCTGGCAGACCGCAGCGAGTCAGGTGCGCACGCCGAGGCGGGGCAGGATCACCGCCTGCAGCAGTACCCACCCGGCGATGAAGGCCAGCACGATCAGAAGGTCCATGCCTCTCTTCCTCATGAT
>WJJG01000041.1 GCA_014729815.1 Candidatus Eiseniibacteriota bacterium | reverse complement strand
GGCCGGGGCAACGCTCTGGTCGCATCCATCATCCAGGGCACCTTCACGGATGTGGGTCCGTACTTCCAGACCGCCATGGACTCCCATGGTCTGAGCACGGACATCATCTACGATCCGTTCGGTGTCTGGCCCGCGATGGACGACTATCTGGTCGTCTGCGTGTCCACCGCCGACATGTGGTGGAGCTACGACTGGGCTCCGGATGAGGCGATCCTATCGGCATACATGGACAATGCCGGGAAGGTGATGCTCGTCGGACAGGACTACCTCTACAGCCGTCTCGGTTGGCAGGGCTTCCCGAACAACTACCTCGGCGTCTGTGGCGCGACGGAGGATTTGAACTGGGACGCCGTGGATCTGACCGCGGAAGGTGTGGCGGGTGGTCCGATGGACGGTCTGTACTACGAGTGGAGTACCTGCTACGACGCGAACGGCTTCTTCACGGACGAGATCGTTCCGTGTGCCACGGGCCTGGCCTTGTGGACCTCGGAGCAGGTCTTCAATCCGACTGAAGGTGGCTGTTCGACGCCGACCGCGGTCTTCTCGACCATCGGCTTCGGCTGTTTGCAGCAGGACTACCTGAACGACGTAGTCTGCCGTTGGCTCCAGTGGCTGGACGTTTCCAGCCCGGCCGAGAACTCCACCTGGGGTTCGGTCAAGGGGCTGTTCCGGTAGGCGCGAGCCTGCTAGAAGTGATTTGGGGCTCCGGGCGACCGGAGCCCCAACTCGTTTTTCCCTGCTTCTTCCGGCTCCGCCGCTGCCTTCCGCCCAGCTAATCGACCCGCACCAGCGACCGCGTGCGCGCATCGCCCTCCGCCTCGAGCCGCAGGTAGTAGGCGCCGGCCGGAGCCGCGCGGCCCAGAGCGTCACGGCCGTCCCAGGTCAGGCAGTGCCGCCCCGCCCCGAGAAGCCGCCGATTCGCCAGCGTGCACACGCGACGCCCCGCGGCGTCGTGGATCCGCAAGGACACCGGTCGCGGTGCGGCCAGAACGAACTCGATGGCCGCCGCTCCGTGCAGGGGGGAGGGGCCCCAGCGCAGGGTGCGGATGACGCGCGGGCCCGCGGCCACGATGCGCGGGCCGGGACTGCTCTGGGGGGGCAGGGGAAGACTCAGCCTCAGGTAGGAGGCATGCTGGCTGTCGTGATGGATCGTGTTGTGCGCCACGCGCATCGAGTGATGCTGCATGAACGGCTCGCCGGTGTTCGGATTGACGTCGAAGCGGGGATGGTTGGAGCTGGAGACCGCCAGGAGGATACGATGCCCGGCATCGAAGATGATGCTCGTATCCCACAGATCGATCTCGATGCGGTAGATCTCGCCGGGCACCAGGAAATCCTCGCTCTCCATGCTCAGGCGGTGCCGCGCGCGCAGGATTCCATCGCAGACCAGCATCGCCCGCCCATCTGGATAGACGTCACAGAGCTTGGCGGTGAAGTCGGTGTCCGGTCCGTCGGAGGCGATGTAGAGCACGGCGCGCACCGGGCCCGAGGACTCCAGTGGGGCCTCGAGCGGCTCGGCCTGGTAGACGAGCACATCGGGCCGCGAGAAGGTGGAGCTCTGGTCGTAGGGGCCCGATTCCCCGATCAGGTTGCCGCCCCCCAGGGTGGGCACAGGATCCTGGGGATCGAAGTCGTAGCTCTGGGGGGCTTCGCTCCCTGGAGGCGTCGGACTCAGGCCGCCCCCCGCCCGCAAGTAGAGCAGCAGCGGTTCGTGCGCCGGCGGCCAGCGGTCCGCGGCCCGCCACGCATTGCCCGGCGCGCCGGGATCGTCGCAGTTGCCCATCACGTAGTAGGCGATCGGCGGCAGCTCCATGATCCCGTTGGGGATCTCGTGCATCCAGAAGTCGAACCAGTCGCCCTGGTAGCCGATGAGCGCTTCGGCGGCACCGACCCCGGCATCGGGGAAGAAGAGCTCCCCGCATTGCCCTCCGCCCATCGAGCCGTGCGACCAGGGCCCCATGATCAGCTTCTGATTGCCGCGCGCCCCCGGACCGCCGCCGAGCTGCAGGCCGTTGTAGCTGTCGATCTGTCCTTGCGCGAAGAGGTCGAACCAGCCGCCGACCTGGTAGGTCGGAATCGACTCCAACGGATGGCGCGCTTCGGTGTCCCACCAGCTCCACCACGCGTCATGGTTCGGATGGGCGTAGATCGAGTCGATCATGTGCGGACTGCCCTGCCCGTTCAGCCAGCCCTCGACGTCGCGCTGGCGGAAGGCTCCGCCCGGGAAGGCCACGTGTTCGTACATGTTGGCCGGCGCCACGACGACGTGCATGCAGCGCACCGAGTCGGGCAGGGAAGCGGCGAGCATGTTCTGGGTGATGCCGCGCGCCGAACCGCCCAACGTGCCGATCCGCCCGTCGCACCAGGACTGCTGTAGGATCCAGTCGACCGTCTCGCGCCCGTCCTGGTGGTCCGGACCCCAGCCGTCGTCGCGGAACATCCGGTCGATCCCCTCGGAGCCGAATCTCCCGCGCGTGTCCTGCGAGACGCCGACATACCCGTGCTCGGTCACATAGCCGATGTGATCGCTGCTGATGCCGTAGGGCGTACGGTAGAGGATCACCGGCCAGGGGCCGCTGCCCGGCGGGTAGTGAACGTAGGTATGGAGGTGGACGCCGTCGGACATCGGGATCTGGAAGACCTCGAGCAGCCGGTCGCGATCGGCGTCCGGCGCGTGCTCCTGTGTGGCGTCTGGGGACAGGGGCACGGAGACGAGGATCAGAAGGACGACTGCCAGGACGACACGGCGGCGAGAAGAGCGCATGGGGGAGCTCCCGAGAAACGAGTTGTTGAAGGGATTCCTCTCCATTCCCGTGCTTGCCTTGCCTGCAGCGGGGAGACCGATGCAAGACGGGCTGCCCCTTTGAGAGAGGCAGCCCGATTGTATCATCGGTGGCGTCTGAGGCGGGCGGCCTTCTCGGGGCGGCCCGCGGGCGGCCTACCGCAGCACGACCAGACTCTGGCCGGAGGGGGCGGCGCGCAGGCCGCCCACCTCGATGCGCGCGCGGTAGATCCCGGCCGCCACGGCGCGGCCCCGATCGTCACGCAGATCCCATCGCCAGGCCATCTGCCCACTCCCGTCGATCGGCACCGCCGCTTCCCGCACGCGGCGCCCGAGCAGGTCGCAGACCTGCACGCGGGCCACGGCCTGACCTTCGGCGCCCTGGCGCGCCGCGAGCAGCGCCGGCGTGACGCTGGCACGCAGCAGGGTGCCGCCCTGCGCCGGGTTCGGCTGCGGCGCATGGAAGACCAGGCGCGGCGCATCGCCGGCCGCGGGCACATCCTCGACGGCGCTCGGATCGCAGACGTCGACCTCCAGCGTCACGCTTCGCAGCAGCGGCATCCAGAGCCCCTCGGGGCAGCGCATCTCGACGCGATACTGGAAATAGCGATCGGCGTAGTGATCGATCGGCAGCTCGGTGCCCGACACCTCGTAGTAGCTCTCCGACGTGCCGTCGGGTCCGATGTACGGCTCCACCGCCAACTCCGCGAGGCTGGGCGCCGAGCGGATCTGGAAGGCGGCCAGGTTCCCCTCACCGGGGCGATAGTCGTCCCAGGAGAGGACGCCGTTGCGCGTGTACGTCTCGAAGTCGTAGGGCAGCGACTCGAGCGTTCCGATCGGCTCGGAGGCGCTGACGTAGAGGCGCGCCGGGTAGCCGACCGGGGAGCGATAGGTCGAGATGAAGAGACGCCCGAAGTAGGTGGCGGTGTCGGAGATGTTGACCGAGTCGACCTCGGCCGGCAGCGTGCCGAGCGGCTCCCAGTTCGATTCGCCGAGCCAGCGATGGATCTGGCAGCTCTGCCCGCCGCCGATCAGCTCGCCGTTCCACTTCTGGATGCCGCGGCCCCAGCGGGAGAGATTGAACGGCAGCCCGCGGTTGCGCCATTGGACACCGTTCCAGATGTACATCCGTGTCCCCACCGGCATCAGCAGCGAGTCGCCCCAGCTGATGAAGCTGCACTGCAGCTCGTCGGGGAGATTCGGCACGTAGCAGGAATCCCACTGCACGCCATCGGTCGAGGTGAAGAGCATCTCGTCTTCCGGATCGTAGCCGTCCGGCTGTGCGAAGAGCATGTTGTCGAACTTGCCCAGGCCGAAGAAGCGACGGTAGGGCTTGTCGGGATTGGGGTAGATCGTATGCACCAGCTCGAAGGTGTCGCCCCAATCGTCGCTGCGCCAGATGCAGCCCCACCCGTTCATGTCACCGGTGGCATGAGCGGTCGTCACGTACAGCCAATCATCGAGGATCTCTACGTCGTTGACATGGATCGCCGTCGGCAGCGTGGCCTTCTCGATCCAGGTCTCGCCGTCGTAGACGTAGATGCTGCCCTCGTCGGTCCAGGGGTCCATCGAATCCGGCCCCGGGACGTAGATCGTGTCACCGATGACCTTGATCAGGTGCAGGCCCGACTCGTAGGGCTGGTAGACGATCTCGTAGGTGTCGGCCTGGTAGTCGAAGGCGATCACGTCGGCGCCATCGTACATGTAGGGGTAGTCGCTGGCGGTCATGAAGAGCGTGTCGCGATAGACGTCGATCGACCAGAGCCCCTGCCAGTCGGTCGGCTGGCTGAGGAAGCGCAGATCGTCCAGACGGTTCTCGAGCACCAGCAGGCCCGGTTCGATCTCCGGGTCGATCCCTGAGGTGGCGGCGTATTGCCCGCCCGACCAATCATCCTCGGTCCAGGTGAGGGTGCGCCCATCCCCGCCGGCCGTGGCCGGAGCGCTTGCCAGAAGCATGCCCGGCAGCAGTAGCAGAGCGCAGAAGGGAAGACGGCAAAGCGGTCTAAGTGCCATATTTCACCCCTGTTGGTGGCGTGTCTGTCGTACCGGAATGGGGTAGTCCTTGTGCGCGGACGCCGCGAAGCGTCGACTGCGTTAATGTTCCCGGATCGAGCGGGTGCCTGTCAAGGAGCCCCTCGCCGGGTACGGTGGCCACAATCCGCCAGCGGGCGCGCAATTTCCTCCGGTGCGCCGATCTCGCGTGAGCGGAAGGCTGGCGCTTGTGTTGTTCGGAATTCAACAAGAAGGTTGAGATGGGCCAGGCGCCGGTCGAAGAGCGAAGATATGCCCGTTTTCGCCTCTCGCCCCCCCGAGCGGCGGAGAGGCGCCGGAACCTGTGCGGAGACTGCTTTCGATCGCATGAGGAGACAGGATGCACGACGGTCTGAACGATTCGCGCGGCTTCTCTGTGGCGCGCCTGTTCGAAGGCGCGCAGCGGATCTTTGCCCGCATCGATGACCTGCCGGCCTTTCTCGATCAGGTGGCGCAGGTTTCGCTCGAGTTGCTCGAGGAGGTCGATGCGCGCCATGCCCGCGCCGGGCACCTCCTGGGCGCCGCCGGCCTGCTCACACCGGGACCCGAGGCGGGGGTCTTTCGTCCTCTGCGGCTGAAGGGCCGGCCGGATCCGGACGAGCTGCAGAGCTTCGTCGAGCATGTCGGCCCGGGCGATACGGCGCATCCCACGGGTCTGATGGGGTGGGCGGCGGCGCGCCGCGTGGTGGCCTTGCGGGAGGGGGACGGCTGGTGGCTGGCGCAGCGGGACGATGCGCGCGATCGCTGGGCGCCGTTGCGCGTAGCCGATGCGCAGGAGGCCGACGAGATGCGCCGCGCCGCGATCTCCGCCTACCCGAGCATCCGGACCCAGCTCGCGATTCCGGTGCTGGATACGCAGATCCGCGGACAGGCCCGCCCCCGCGATCCGATCGGGATCCTCAATGTCGAGAGCGACGAGCCGATCTCCGACCTGGCCCGCCAGCTGCTGATCGCCTTCGGCGGGTCGATCGGCTACCCCCTGATCGCGGCCCTGCGTCGGCGGGACATACGCCTCCTCAGTCGGCGCCTGGCGCTGCCGCTGGGGCGACGGCGCCTGGCACGCGCGTTGCTCGACGCCACGCTGCCCTATCTGCCCGGACGTTCCCGCCGCGGCTTCGTGGCCCTACGCGACGTGCGCAGCGCCGACCGGTTCATGATCGAGGCGATCACGCCGCCGCAGAGCGAAGCGCCAGCCCCATCGGGTGCCGGTGGGCGCGGGGCGGTTGCCGGCGAAGGGGCCGGTCTCGAACTCACCAGCGATTCGGGCATCTGGGGTGCAGCGATTCGTGCGTGCCGCACGCAATACCTGCCCGATCTCTCGCGCGGCCGTCCCGGGGATCATCACGCCTTCTGGGCCGATAGCCGCAGCATCATGGTCGTGCCGCTGGTCTCGGGCGATCGCAGCGAATGCTTCGGCCTGCTGAGTCTGGAGAGCGGGGAGACGAGCTACGCCTTCTCGATGCAGGATCGCGCCTACTTCGGCACGGCGGCCGCCATCGCGGCGGTGGCGGCGATCGGCTTGCGGGAGCCGACGGTGGACTACGAGGAGGCCGTCGATCTGGACGCGCTGCGCCGTCGCCTGCGACGTGCCGAGGGGGAGGAGGTGCCCGACGATCAGATCGTCCGCGTCAACAGCATCTGCCGCGCGCTGATCAAGCACGGCTTCTCCTTCCCGCAGGCCGCCGAGGAGGCGCGCTTGAGCGTCCACGTGTTGCGCGAGTACACTTCGCGCGCGCCCCGGATCATCGACGTTTCCGTCTTGCGCAGCCTGGCGGCGCGGCGGGAGGAGACGCTGCGGCTTGCATCCAGCCCCGATACCTGGGAACTTCACGAATCGTTCTGAGGAATCGCGCGCGGCATCCTGGGGTGCGGGGCTGAAGATGGCCGATCCGGGCTCCGATCACGACACGCTCTCGCTGAGCGAGATCTACGCCTCCATCCAGGGCGAGTCGACATTGGCGGGATGGCCCTGTGTGCTGGTGCGTCTGGCTGGCTGTCCCTTCCGCTGCGCCTACTGCGATACCCCCGAGGCCCGGGACGAGCGTGTCGGACAGCGCGTGCCGATCGGGGAGATCGTGCGCCGGGTGCGGTCACTCGGCCTGCCGCTCGTCGAGCTCACCGGCGGCGAGCCCCTCGCCCAAGATGCCGCGCGCGGGCTGGCCACCCGGCTGCTCGATGCCGGATATCGCGTGCTGATCGAGTCGGGCAATTCGGTCTCGATCGAGGGCATCGATCCGCGGGCGCGGTTGATCCTGGATCTCAAGACGCCCGACTCGGGCATGTCCGAGCAGCAGCGTTGGGAGAATCTCGCCCTGCTGAAGCCGGAGGACGAGATCAAGATCGTGCTCTGCTCGCGCAGCGACTACGAGTGGGCTCGCGATCTGGTGCTGCAGCGCAATCTGACTGAGCAACACGTGGTGCACTTCTCGCCGGCCGAGGCGACCGTGACCTCCAGGCTGGAGGACACGCCCAGCCTCGCGCGCCGGCGGCGGATCACGCGCCGTGAGCTCGCCGAGTGGATCCTGGCCGATCGGCTGGCGGTTCGGCTGAATCTACAGCTGCACCTCTGGATCTGGGGTCGAGGCCGGCGGGGCGTCTGATCGGCCACGTGCGCGGCGCGGCGCTCGGCCACGTGCGCGGCACGGCGCTCGGCCACGTGCGCGGTGCCGTGAGCGTGTAGATGCGCAGCGTGCGGAGGGCCGCAGCCTGCGAAGGGCCACATGTGCGGTCCTGCGCAGGGCCGTGGGACGGGGAGGTCCGAGCCGCTCCGCCCGAAGAGGGAGATGCGAACGCGCTATGGATGTGCCGCAGCCGTTTCGTCCGCCGGAGGTCGCCATGCGCGGTCCGGCGGTCGTCCTGCTCAGCGG
>WJJG01000351.1 GCA_014729815.1 Candidatus Eiseniibacteriota bacterium | reverse complement strand
CGCGCGGATCGAGTACGGGATCCCCGCGCAGTCCGGTGATGCGCCGGTACGGCTGCGGGTCTATGACGCATCCGGTCATCTGGTCCGCACGCTGATCGACGAGACGCAGCCGCCCGGCTATCACTCGGCGGTCTGGAACGGCCGTGACGAACATGGGCGCCTGGCGCCAGGGGGAGTGTACTTCTACGGCTTGGATCTGGGTGGCCGGCAGCTATCGCGCCAACTCGTACTGATTCGATGAGGCGCCGCGGCCGCAGGTGCCTTGCTCGAGCGTACGTATCTGATGCCGCGCCGTGACCGCGCGTGCCGATTCGATGAGGCTTGGCGCCCGCAGGCAGCGCGATCGTCAAAACAGGGGGAAGAACCGTCCCATCCGAAGGGGCAGGATCTTGGTGGTCCCGCCCCTTTGCGACTCCCCACAAGCGGCCCGCCGCCCCTGCGCTTCCGCCGGCAACTGCGCTCCACCCAACGCCGTTCGGACGAGATTGGGCCTGCAGCGCGGGAGCACCGGGCGGCCCATGCGGCCTTCAGCGCACGTACCGGATCATCCGCACGCTGTCGTTCGCTCGGCCGCTCTCCACGGACAGCCAGTAGACGCCGCTCGCCACTCGCTGTCCGTCCGTCCGGCGCCCATCCCAGCGGAACTCTCGACCACCGTGGCTATCTCGCTCTGCCGCGAGGCGCCCCACGGTGCGACCGGTGAGGTCGAGTAGACGGACGCGTGCCTTGGAAGCGCGCTCGGCATCCAATCGGAAGACGAGCCCCTCGACGAACGGATTCGGCGCCGGCTCTGACCGCCACAGGCCCGAGTCGCGGGCATCTTCTGGAGGAACGGCGCCTTCGTCGGGGAGGATCCGGTAGACCTCCCCCGCTCCATCTTCTCCATGATCGACGAGATAGAGCTCGCCCTCGTGGTCCTGACCGAAGCTGGAAGGATTGTCGATCGAAAGCCCGCCGCCGGGATCCAGCTCTGATGTCCGATTCGTGAGATCGACCACTTCGCCGCCCTCGTACCGCAGGGACCAGATCTCGCCGTTGCAGAAGTCGGCGAACAGATAGGCGGCCTGGAGTGCAGGAATCGCCGCCCCGCGGTAGACGTAGCCTCCGCTGATCGAACAGCGGCCAAGCATGTGTCCGTACTCGTGGATCGGATAGGTCAGCGTACCATCATCGCAGTCCTCTGGCGGGTTGTAGCAATGCATCCCCTCCATGAGTCGCCAACCATAGTTCTCACCGCCGGTGCTGGAAGCCGACTGGAAGTCGATCTCCTCCCAGGCGTTCTGTCCGACATCGGCAATCCACAGATCGCTGGTGCTGCGATCGAAGCTCCAGCGCCACGGATTGCGGAGCCCGTAGGCCCAGATCTCATCCCGCGCGCCGGGGTCGCCGACGAATGGGTTGTCGGGAGGAATCGCGTAGGGATCTCCGGCGTCGACATCAATCCGCAGCATCTTGCCCAGGAGCGACTCCAGGTGCTGGGCACGGTTCTGGGGATCACCGCCGCTGCCCCCATCCCCAGTGCCGATGTAGAGGTAGCCGTCGGGACCGAACGCCAGCATGCCGCCATTGTGGTTGCTGTAGGGCTGCTCGATCGTCAGCACGACGTCGGCCGAATTCGGGTCCGCCTCGTGCGGGTCTCCGGAGACCGTGTACCGTGCGATCACCGTGTTGCTGCTGAGGTCGGTGTGGTTGACGTATAAGTAGCCGTTCGCCGCGTAGTCGGGATGGAAGGCGAATCCCAGCAGTCCCCGTTCGTCGAAGCCCCCCGGGCTTGTGACCAGGTCCTGGATGTCGAGGAAGGGCGTCGCCAGCAGCGTTCCATCGACCCACAGCCTGACGACACCCGCCTGCTCGACGATGAACAGTCGCGCGTCCGCCGGTGGCGAGGTCACGAAGTCCGGGCGATCCAGGCCACTGACGATGCGTTCGGTGTGCAGCGCCGAGACGGGCGCCGCGACCACCAGACACAGAGCGCCGGCGAGGACCGTTCGTGCGACCGACCAGCCAACGCTTGATCTCCTACGACTTGTTGCGCAGAATGGGTTCACTTCTACCTGACCTTCCAGGCGGCAACGGGAGCGACCTCCGACCGGCGCGATATTCCCCGGGAGGCCTGGCGAGGTGGTGGCGGCTTCGAGTTGGCCTACGATTCTCCCTTCGTCCCGGTGGCAATCGGACATGGCTGGAGTAATGACCGTAGCCAGTTCTACTTCTCGATCGGACTGCATGGCCCGGGTTTCTAGTCCTCCCGCCGGATCCGAGCGCACGCGCGTCGCGCTCGGGAATCACGCGAATCCACCTAGGCAGTTGCCCGCGAATCGGATGGCCCGAGTCGGGATGAGCGTCGACGATGCCTCCGCATCTTTGGATCCCTCATCCGTGGTCTATCCGTCGGTTCGGACAGGGTCGCGATCCCGGCGATTCCCCGGTCCGCGTGTGCGGGTTCCACGGAGCTGATGGAACGGCAGACCCCCGATCCCCCCCTTGCCTCCTCGCGCGCTAGCGTGGCTTTCTGTGCAGTGTGCGTTACCCGGTGACTCGAGCAGACCTGCGCGCCTCCCCTGATTGTCGCGACGCGGTCAGAAGGCCCAAGCGAACCGGCCGCTACCCCGGGGGCTCGTACGGACGGCTGGCCCGCGGGGAGGAAGCCACGGCTGGTCGCCGTGCAGCAGAGCCTTTCGCGGAGGCTTCCCGACCGATGCGTGTCATCGACGGCAGTGGCAGAGCCCAGGGCAGGACCCAGGCCACCTTTCTGCTCGTGGTCGTATCGGCGTCCGACAGTTCCCGGTGCACTCGCGAGAGCATCGCCCAGGCGATGCGCGCGGGTGTCACGCATGAAGAAGTCACCGACGCCCTGCTGCAGGCCGTGGCCGCCTGCGAGGAACTGTGCGGGGAACGACGGACCGACACCGACGTCGAGCCAGCCTGATTCCGCCGTCGAGTCCGCCTGACTCCGCAACGCCGCTGCATTCTGCCTGCGGGCTGCAAATGCTGGCAGCCTGCGGACTCTTTGCGTTCACAACAAGCATGGGAGGATGAAATGCGAATCGCCAGGAATGCTGGCATCCTATTGTTGCTGGTCATGGCATGCCTGACCTTCGGATGCGATGACGATGACAACGGGGGGCCGGTGGACAAGACCAGGACGTTCACCCTGACAATCGAGAACGTCTCGGGCGGTGGGGGCGCGCGTCAAATGGCGGTCCCCTTTGCTCCGGGCGTTTGGGCGGTAGCCACCCAGCCGAACGTTCTCTTCGATGAGGGGGAGCCCGATGCAGGTGAGGGTCTCGAGGCGTTGGCCGAGGATGGAGACCCGGTTTCCCTGGCTGCTGCCGTCGGCGATGAGGCCGGCGTGGCTGGGAGCTCCATCTTCAACACCCCCGTCGGACAGACCGAGCCCGCACCGATCGGGCCCGGTGACGTCTACCAAGTCTCCTTCGAAGCCGATCCCGGACACTACTTGAGCTTCGCGACCATGTATGTCGAGTCGAACGATCTGTTCGTGGCTCCCGACGCCATGGGGATCGCGCTATTCGACGAGAGCGAGACCCCCCTGACCGGAGACATCACGGCTCAGACTCTTCTGTGGGATGCGGGTACCGAGATCAATGAAGAGCCGGGCACGGGCCCGAACCAGGCGCCTCGGCAAGCCGGCCCCGACACGGGACCGGAGGAGGGCGTGGTCCAACCCGTCCAGGATGATTGGACCTACCCGGACAAGGACGATGTCCTGTCGGTGATGGTCACCTCGGAACTCGAGGGAGACAGCGCATCGTTTACGGTGCGGATCGAAGTCGCCGCAATGTCGTCGACGCCCTTGGCGCCCGGCGTATGGGTGGCTCACACAGAGCCCGCCCCGTTCTTCCTCTCGGGTTCCGTCGATCTCGGACTTGGGCTCGAGGCACTGGCCGAGGACGGGGATCCAACCACCCTCGCCGCTGCCATGGCCGAGGAGGCGGGCATCAGCGGCAGCGGCGTCTTCAACACGCCCGTGGGGTCGATGGAGCCGGGCCCGATCGGGCCGGGAGAGGCGTACGAATTCACGTTCAGCGCGGCGGAGGGCACGTATCTCTCGTTCGCCACGATGTATGTGCAGTCGAACGATCTCTTCTACGCCCCAGGTGAGAATGGAATCGAGCTCTTCGGCGCGCCCGGCGATCCGATCGCGGGTGAGGTCACCGATCAGCTTGGCCTCTGGGACACGGGAACCGAGATCAACGAGGAACCCGGCGTCGGCATCCACCAAGCTCCCCGGCAATCGGGGCCGAACACGGGCCCGAGCGAGGGGATCGTGCAACCTGTCGACGACGGCTACGAATACGAGCCGGTCGACGAGCTGCTCCGGATCGAACTCATGGTAGACTAGCATTGCGAGCGCCTCTGTCTGCCGCCTCCCGTCTCGGGAGGCGGCAGATGGATGGCGCCTGGCACTTCATCTCATGCCCGGATCCCCTCGCCCGCGGCGCGCGACGATCCGCGCCGATCGCGGGCATTCGTCTCGGCCGTGCCGCGGAAGGCTGGGACGCGGCCGGAACATCGGCTACACTTCCGGCTCGGAGCGGCGGAACAGTGGCCGCCTCTGCTGAGGGTCCTTGTGGTGCCGCTGAACGGAGTCCGATCCCGGCGAGGACGCCACGGTATCCTTGCCGAGGAGCCAAGACTGTGGGGGCTCCGGCATCATGTATTTCTCCGGAAGTCGTCGAAGAAGGAGTACCAGATGAACCATTCGAAGGCGTGCGCACGAGCAATTCTTGCCTGTCTCCCCTTTCTGGTCCTTCTCGTCATGCTGACTGCCTGCGACAAGCAGAACGCACAGGACAGCGATTCGTCCGCCAGCACCCAGGTGGCCGGCGCGACGGTCGAACAGGTGAAGCAGTGGATGGAATCCGGAAAGCCGCTTGTGGTCCTCGACTCGCGCAGCCAGCACTCGTGGGAGAGCGATGCGACAAAGGCGCAGGGCGCCTTGCGCGTGCCGCCGGGTGACGTCGAGTCGCACATCGCGACGATTCCTCGCGGTCGGCGGATCCTGGTCTACTGCACGTGACCGAATGAAGCCTCGAGCGCCCGTGTGGCGCGTGCGCTGCAAGAGCGCGGGTGGACCGACGTGCATCCTTTGATCGGGGGCTACGACGCCTGGCTGGAGGCAGGACTTCCCACGCAGGAGAAATAGGGCAACCCGGACGTGCCGCTACTCCTCCTCAACCCTCGCGGCCGGCAACCCACTGCAGCTCGCTGAGGACTTGCTAGCGGTTTCCCAATCCGGGCGCGGTCGCCGAACGTCTCTCCTTCGTGCATCGCGACCTTGCGGGGACTACGCTACGCAGCGACGCCACGCCAGCGCTCGACTCCTCGGGCGGTGCATGCGGCTGCAGCCCCGCGCCGCGATCGCAACTTTGATTCACCCCATCGGTGCAGCCGACGGCCACCAGGACCCAACGTCGATCCTCAGCAGCAATCCATCGACCCACGCCGCCTTGCGCACTCTCTCCAGCAACATCCCGACGCAAGTTTCGGGAGACCTCCGATGGATCTCCCGCCCCGCACAGGCGACGCTTCGGTCCTCTCGGGCGCTTTCATCGATCAGCCTGCGCAGCGACGGTCCTCTGTATGTCGACGAAGTCACCGTGGAGCTCAATCCGTTTGGCCTGACCCACGTTCCATAGCATACAGGCGATCGCTCGTGAGGGCGTTGGACAGGCAGAATGCGGACGCGAGGCCGGTACGAACTGTCCCGGCCTCGCATGCGGTCGGGCGTGGGACGCAGACCCCCCAGCAGGCGCTCAGATGGAAGCGATGTCCGCGCCTTTGAAAGTGATCTCCGGGCCTCTCCGGTGTCCCTCCTGGCGGATGGCGAGGGGCACGCCGACTATGGGATCCACGACCTCGTCAAGGCCGTGTTCGCCGGACGAGTCCGACCACCAGGGAAATACAGGAACAAGATCACGAAGCCGAAGAGAAGGATCTTGGCCACGGTGGCCGCCCCGACGGCGATTCCAGTGAATCCGAACAGTGCCGCGACGATCGCCACGATGTGCGTGCATCCAGGGCATGCCCGCTCCGGTACTAGTTGAGCTTATCGCGGAGATCGGTGATCGCTGTCTCGATCTCACCGAGTGCCGCCGCGGTCTGGTCCTTGGCAGCGCGCCAAGCATCTCCGCTTGCATCGCGCAAGTCCTCCAACCGCTGAGCAGCCGCCTCGCGCTGCTCTTCCAGCCTGGAGAGCGCCTGTTCGTGCAGCGCGCGCTCCTCCGGCT
>WJJG01000350.1 GCA_014729815.1 Candidatus Eiseniibacteriota bacterium | reverse complement strand
CAGGACGACCGCCGAGTCGCCCAGCCAGTCGTTCTGCACGTCGCTGTCGCGACTCAGATCGAGCGTGATGTTCGAGTTGCCGGCATCGCAGGGCTCGACGTAGAAGGGGAACTCCTGGCCGAACGCGTCCATGAACTGATACCCGGTATCTCCAGTCAACGCCGGCGCATCCGCCGCCCCCGTGATCCCGAGACGGAAGTTGTCGATCACGGGCGATCCCCACGTTTCTCCCTCGTATTGACAGAGGGCTGGGGGAATCCCGAACTGATCGCAGCTGCAGATCACTTCATAGACGACGCGCAACGAGTCCCACGCGGCGGGAATCGGCGTGCCGTCGATCGGATTCGTGTAGCTCACACCGTCCAGATAGCAGATCGGATCGTCTCCGACGAAGTAGTAGCGGTCCTGCCCCTGGCGGGTCGACCAGTGCGGCTCGGGATTCGCTTCGCTGGTGAAGGGGAAGATCTTCCATCCCGGTCGATAGAAGGTGCCGGCGGGTCGGCGCATATAGGCGTACTGATCCCAGCGCACGATGGTCGTGTTGTAGTCCGGCGGTTGGTAGGGCGTCCCCTCACGGGCAATCACGTTCGAGACACACTCTTCTTCATGACCCACCGGATGACCCGGTGGCCAGTCCGGGCTGCCCTCCTCATCGACGAACTCCAGCGCATTGCCGCTGATCGCGCACTCGCAGAGCACACCGGCGAACTCCAGCCACTCCGACCACTCTCCCGGTCCGGTGATGCCCATGAATCTGCCGATCCCCGGACAGATGTCGAAGCTCCAGCCCTGTGCGTCCGCCTCCCAATCGTAGACCTCCGCGCTGGACCCCACGGTCAGCGCCAGGTTGTCGCATCCGAACGGACCGCATTCCGATTCGTACTCGCCATCCTCGTCCGAGGCGGCTCCGTCGGCCAACATGTAGAGTCGTAGCTGACAACTCGCAGCCGGCTCCAGCGACCCGGCCTCGATCGTCTCGTCGAAGAGCACCGGATCGTCGGGGCTGCCGATCTCGTCGTCGAAGCGGCCCACCTCGTATTCCTGCACCGGGGCGCCTTGCGCGTCGTAGGTCAGCACCTGGACGTAGACATAGTCGAAGGCGTCCTCGGTGTCGTTGAAATACTCGAAGCTGACACTGATCGCGTCGAGATCCGGATCGAAGTCGAACTCCGGTGATGTCGCGTGCTGGCAGAAGTTGTCGGAGTAGCCCATCCCGTTGAGCCAGTCGTAGCCGTCGGCTTCATCCTGATGGACGCCCAGCCAGAGCTGCCCGTCGTTCTCCGTATCGGGAGGCTGCGGCGGGAACATCGGGATGCAGGGATCGCCATGGGTGATGAAGTCGTTGGCCGTCACATGCTCGAAGTAGGTCCCGGTCTGCGCCTTCAGGTCGCGACTGGTCCAACCCTGGAAGGGATCCTGGGCGACGTCCGTATCCCAGTCCCAGAAAACCCCCTCGAGGGCCAGATGCGTTTGCGGATCGCACCCTCCGAACCAGACCGTGTCGGATGCCGGACGCGTGAACTGCGGCACGCGCAGCAGATCACTCTCGGCCCGGGGATTGCTCAAACTGAAGACCGGTGTCTCCGAGGGTGATGCCCCAGCCGTTCCGGCGGCCACGATCAACAACACCATCACCCCCACGAATCTCGCTCTCATCCTGCGCCTCCTTTGCTCGTGGGACTTCGAGCCGTTCCCGTCCCGTGTTCCAGAGACTCGCGTCCTGTTGCTTCACGATGTCGGCGCGGGGGTTGTCCGGCCAGTCGTGCGCGGGTCGCGCAGCGGCGTCACGCGGCAGCATCTCCCCAAAGCATGTGCGCGTGGGCAGACCTGCCGACCTGTAGGACGAGATTGCCGGCCGTTTCGTTGCGGTGGGCTGCCGATGTGCGCCCGCACCATCGACAGATCAGACGTGGGGGGAGTATGGCGGATGTCCCTCGCATCCTCTCGTCACTGCCGAGATCCACGGGCAGTATAGGGCGCTATCGCATGAGCCGCCACGGGTGTGCCAGGATTCGTTCGCGCGGATGTGCCCTTCGTGGTAGCTCCTTCGCGCGGCTCGAGTGGCCAGCGGCTTCGGTCGTGCGCATGCGGTCTTGCTTCGGCTCCATTCGCACGCCTACGGCTCTCCTCCGCTCTGTTCGCATGCCTACGAGCGTGTTGCATTCCGTTCGCACGAGCATGCTTCTGTGCCACTTCGCGCTCACAGGCGCGCGCTTCGATGCGGGCGTGTGCATCCTCCAGCTCTACGTCTGTTCAATGTGTTGATGCTCTGTGAGCTCTCTTCTCAGTTCGATCAGCATCGAGACAGTGCCGCCCGCTTGGCGCTCGCCCACCTGGTAGCGGAGGACTCGAAGAGCGAAGCACCGCTGCCCCGCGCCGGTACCGGCTGGGACGCGCTGCCGCGAGCTGCCGGACGCCTCTCCGAGCCACACGTGTCACCCGTGCCCCATCGGCCCGGCCCCCCGTTGCTCCTGGATGACGACCGCCCTTGACTCCCGCCCCGGGAATGGCCGACCATCTCCGCGACACCGGGCGTGAAGGACGCCGTCGCGACGGGAAGCGACCCTGCGCCGGCACAGGCTCTGGGACCCGACGAGAAACCGAGCCAGCCGCCCAGTTCACCCCGCACAAGAGAGAGGAGGGCCGGATGTCGCGACTCCCCGCGGCCTGCTCCCCCATGCTTCTGCTGCTGATCCTGCTGGCGGGCTGCCAGCCGCCGCAGCTCTACTCCCCCCGAGAGGCGTACCGCGCTCCTCAGGATCCGGCGCGGGCCGCCGTGGAGCGCTTCTTCACGGCCTCGGGCGGGTTGGAGGAGATGCGCGATCTGCACAGCGTCTCCTGCGCGGCCACCATCGAGGCCTACGACTACCAGTACGAGATGCACCTGCTCGAGGACGGCCGCTTCCGGATCGAGGCGCCCGATCGCACTACTGTCTACGATGGCCGCGAGTACTGGCAGTCGTATCATGGGCTGGTGCACCCCGTGGCGGGGGACGAGCGGGAGCGACTTGCAGATGTCAGTCTGCGCGAGGTCTTCCTACACGGATTCCTGAAGGAAGACGGAGAGCTGGTGCAGCTCTCGTATGCCGGGGAGGAGACGCGTCGCGGACAGACTTGGGATCTGCTCGAGCGCGTGGATCCCGACGGCGATCACCGCACCTACTACCTCAATCGAGATACGGGGCTGCTCGACAAGATCGTGATCCTCTCCCCCGACCCCGACTATCGCGAGCTGAAGACCGTCTACACGCTGCGCGACTACCAGGAGGTCGCTGGGCGGCGTCTGCCGACCCTCGTGCAGGCCCAGTGCCTGACCAACGGGGAGGAGGTCCAGCCGCGGACGCGCTTCTCGGAGATGCGCATCAATCAGGCTCCGGAGTCCGCGCTCTTCGTGCGCCCCGCTTCGGACGCTCCGCCGGCCCGCCTGCACCGCGATGCGCTCGAGGCGCAGGTGCTGGCGATCTCGGGCGGAGGCAGTCTGATCACGAGCATCACGGAGTCGTCGCTCGATGCGCTCGGAGCGGATTCCGGCGATCTGTTGCAGTCCGAGGTTCGCGGGAACACGGCGCACCTGATCTACGTCCCGCAGCTCCAGGATGCCGGCCAGATCGAACCCGGCGACTATCTGGCCACGTTCAACCGCACGCCGGCGCTGTGGCTCGTCAAGGCCTACGTCGGCATGACCAGCGATGATTCGACCTATGCGGTCGGAGACGCCGTGCGCCTTTCGATCGCATCGGCAGCGGAGGGAGACCATCGATGAGATCCAGACGCAGCAGAACCGCTCGCACCCTGTTCGCGACCCTGCTTCTCGGCTTGCTGATCGCCGGGCTGGTGGGCTTCTCCCATGCGCAGTCGTCCGCGGCGGGCCCGGGCGCCACCGGGGGCGCGAAGCTGCGTGTGCGGCAATACAACACGCTCGGGGATACCGGCCTGCGCGTCTCCGACATCGGATTCGGCGCCGGCGGGACCACCGACCCTGCCCTGATCGAATACGCGCTGGATCTGGGGATCAACTACTTCGATACGGCCGCGAACTACGCCGGCGGACAGAGTGAAGTCGCCGTTGGACAGGTGGCGGCACGCCGCCGCGATGAGATGATCATCTGCACCAAGCTGATCATGGATGGCGAGACGACCCAGGAGGATGTGGTTGCGGGACTGGAGGCCAGCCTCGAACGCCTGCAGACCGACTATGTAGACATCTACATGATCCACGGCGGCAATCGCACCGCCATCGACAATCCGCAGATCTACGAGGCCTTCGATCGGCTCAAGCAGGCGGGCAAGATCCGGTTCACCGGCGTCTCGACCCATGGCCCGAACATCGCCTCGGAGATGCGAAGCGTGATCGCCGAGGGCAAGTTGGATGTGATCCTTTGCAGCTTCGATCCGGTGGGCGATCCGGAGATTCCGGCCATGCTCCGCGAGGCGGCGGCGCAGGGGATCGGACTGGTCGGCATGAAGGTCTTCCCTTCGGCGCGAGAGGCCAGCCTGCCGGAGTTCGAGTCGGGTGCGCAGCCGTTCCATCTGGCCGCGCTGCGCTGGGCGCTGCAGGAGTCCGGGATGCACACCGTGCTGGTGAGTCTGAACATGATGGATCAGGTCGACGAATACATCGTCGCCTCCGGCGCGGCAGCCGAATGATGCCTGTGCGCCTTGGATTGCTCTGGGCTGCCCTGATGTCT
>WJJG01000349.1 GCA_014729815.1 Candidatus Eiseniibacteriota bacterium | reverse complement strand
CCTGGCCAACTACGGTCCCTGCACAATCGACATCAACGACGGCTCGCGCGAACTGGAAGTCATCGGCGGCGACTCGCTGCTGATCGCCCTGCGCAAGGAGGGGCTCTACCTGGCCTCGGCGTGCGGGGGGCGCGGCACGTGTGCCTTCTGCAAGGCCAAGATCCTCGAAGGCGGCGGACCCGTCGGTCCGACCGAAGAGCCGCTGCTCTCGGCCCAGGAGATCGCCGAGCAGGTGCGCATCACCTGTCAAGTCAAGGTGCGCAACGACATGCGCATCGCGGTGCCCGAAGCCTTGCTCAATGTGCGCGAGTTCCGCGGGCGGGTCGAGAAGATCGAGGACCTGACGCACGACATCAAGCTGCTGCGCATCAAGCTGCTCGAGCCGCAGCAGATCCGCTTCGTACCGGGGCAGTACATCCAGCTCGAGGCGCCGCCCTACGGCAAGAGCAAGGAGACCGTCTTCCGCGCCTACAGCATCGCCAGTCCGCCGGAGGACGAGGGATACATCGAGCTGATGATCCGTCTGGTGCCCGAAGGGATCTGCACGACCTGGGTCTTCGAGCATCTGAAGGAGGGCGACGAGGTCACCTTCACCGGACCGTTCGGAGAGTTCCGGCTGAGCGACACCGAGCTGGAGATGATCTGGATCGCGGGGGGATCGGGGATGGCGCCCTTCTGGTCGATCCTGCGGCATCTGGAACGCCAGGGCGCTGGGCGTCCGACGACCTACTTCTTCGGCGCGGTCACCGAACGCGATCTCTTCCTGGTCGAGGAGCTCGAGGCGTATGCCGAAAAGCTGCCCTGGTTCCGCTTCGTCTCGGCGCTCTCCGGGGAGGTCAGCGACGCCTACCAGGGGGAGCGCGGGCTGATCACCGATGTGGTCGGCCGGCACCTTGAGGGCAACCCGGCCGAGCGCGAGGGATATCTGTGCGGCTCGCCGGGGATGATCGATGCCTCGATCCGTGTGCTCAACGAGCACGGGATCCCGGACGAGCGGGTCTACTATGACAAGTTCGCATAGGCTCTGCGTGCCGGGCCGTCGCCGAGATGCCCGCGGCCCGGGATCGCGCGGGCACGTGCAAGGCCAATGGATCGGAGAGCTGCCATGAAGACCAGCCCCGAAGAGCGCCGGATCACCGAGCGGATGCAGCCCGGCGTGCTCTCGCGCGACGGCTTCCTGGGCGAGGATCGCCGCTCACTGGGCGAGATCATCGACGCCGATCGCTCGAGTGTACTCACGTTGGGCTTCGATCAGGCGACGCTCGCAGCGCGTCTGCAGGAGATCCTCGAGGCGGCCATGGAGGGCATGGGCGCCCCGGTCCGCGTGGGACTGCACCTGGAAGCGGTCTATCGCGAGTCGATGGGCCGCATTCCCTGCCCCTTCGGCGATGGCGCGCGCTTCCCCAAGGGCGAAGTGGAGCTGACCGATACATCCTGCAGCGAGACGCTGCGCTTCACGCCGCTTTCGGTCCATATGATCGCCGCGCACGGCTTCTTCCAGGGCCGCGGCTCGCGCTACCGAATCTCGCCGCACGCGCTGGCGCGGGTGCTGGGGCCGAGGGGCTGAAAGGCGGTGGCTGGGCGCTGCGGCTCAACGAAAATGGAAATCTTCCGGCTTCCCCTGCGATCTCCGGCGCTTCGCAACTCGGCGCTGGCGTGCTTCTGACAATCGATGAGCTGCACATGAGTCACTTCGCCGACGCCGCTTTGCATGCACCGCGCAGATCGCAACACGCAATCCGTGATCGGCAACAAAAGCGTTGAAAGTCAAACTTCTGCTTGTTATCTTGCCGGCTACTGAGGAAGGCTGCGCGTCGCAAGCGGCGCGAATCAGCCCAACGATCGTGCGGATTCGGATTCTATCGCGTCTGGTGCGGGGCGTAGACTGTGGGTTTGAGTGTCATTCCGCGAGGTAGATCGACCTTGCAGCAGATCGGTGGGCAGCGATTCAGGATCGGCCGTGCTGCTTCTGCGCACGACAACTCTCGCAGGTGTGCCTTTCCACCATCCGGAGTATCCCGAGGAGGAGAAGCCGGGGTCTCTGTCTCTCCGAGCAGAGGCTCCTTCCCGTCATAGGCAGCCAGGTGCGTCCGGTTTAGCGAAGCTGGGCGGGAGAGAGGCAAGGCGAGCTAGAGCGAAGAGACAAAACGAGCCGAGCCGGAGATCTCTGTTGAAGCGATGACCTCCGGCCCGGGGTTGTTGGGACGAGAGTGCGTCAAGAAACGCATCGCGCCCCATGTGGGTCAGTCTATCCTCACTCGCTTCCTTGGTCAACCTGATCTCCCGCCCGCCATTTCCCCGCCATGGGCAGGCTTAGCGCACCTTGGCCGACCTTGTCCTTTTGAGCCCTGAGTCGGAGACAGGGGGGTGATCGGATCGCGACTCAGGTCGGGCGGTCGAGCCCGAGAAGTTGTTTCTCGCAAGAGGCGCCCGTGTGATCAGAAGAGGAGGGTAGACGAGATGCGCAGCAAAGCGTTCGCTATGGCCATGGTCTTGATGATTGCAGGACCGATGGCTGCCAGCGCCTGTTACGACTTCCCGGTGTTCGTCGATGACACCTATGCGGGTCCGGGCGAGACGGCCGTTTTGACCGTGTCCACGCCGCATGACCTGAACTTTGGCGAGGAGAGCATTCTGTCATTCCAGTTCACGCTACACTGGGATCCTACGTACTTGACCCTGGATGAGACGCTCCCGGGTTCCGCGATTCCCACCAACCAGCTCGGTGAGCCGCAGGGCGTGCTCGAGGTAGTTGGCTCCGGAGCCGGCTGGGTGCGGTATCTCTGGAGCGGCTGGGAGTTTCTCGAGGGTCCGGGGAGCTTTCTCGACTTCGCGTTCATCGTAGGGGAAGGTGCCGACTGCTTCACCGAATCCACGATTTGGGTGGATGGCGGTGCGGAGTTCGTCCTCAACGAGGATCACCTGTGTGGCACGCCCACACCGGGGACCTGGCACGGTGGCACGCCGGTCGACCTGGGGATCCACTGCTACTACTGGAACAACGCTCCGAGCGTTCCGGTGCCCGACGTTGTCGTGGACCTGGTCGGATACACGTGTGACTACGAAGAAGGCGGCATGACGGACGAAAGCGGGTGGGCTGAGTTCGTCCTTTGTCCGGGCTGCTGCTACGAGTACACGCCGTACAAGGCGGACTTCGAGTTCGATGAGTTTCAGATGGCCATCGACTGGGATGACGTCTCCTTCATTCTGGACCATGTCCTCAACGGCACCAACTGGAACTCCGACCAGATCACATGCGGCGATGTGAGCCAGAACGGATCGGTGACCGAGTACGACGCCGGCCTGGTTATGCGCTGGATCTTCAATGGATTCTTCCCAGGCAGCTTCTCGGGCCCGCCCCAGAATCACGCCGGGGAGTGGATCCATGAATGCGTGGGCGGCTGTGACGTATGTGTCGACGAGAACGTCGAGCGCGCGATCGAGTGGTGGCTCGTCGGCGACCCGAACGGCAGCTACAGCGGCTACGAACCTCCACTGTTGACTGATGATCCGGTGCCCGTCACGGTCACTGCAGAGGAGTTGGCCTGGACCGAGGGCATGCCGCTCTCTATTAATGTCGACGGTGGCGTAGAGGAGATCCGCAGCGGGGCGCTTTGCTTCAACTACGATGCTTCGCGGGTGACTCTGGTCGAGATGACCCCGGGCTTCGAGGAGCCGGGCTTCGGCTACTGGCGCTGGCATCAAGAGGGCGATCGGGTCGTGCTGGTCTTCGCCTATGGCGACTACATGCCGATGCCCGAGCATCTCGCGGATCTCGTCTTCACCTGGGATGATTCGGGCGGAGAGGTGCCGATCGATCTGGAGTTCGTGGCCTTCGACAACATCCAGCTAGATGCTACGCTGGTCGACGGGTCGATCTTCCTGCCCGCCGACGACCTGGCGCACGGACTGCGGCCGGGTCTGAAGAAGGGACCGATTGCGGGATTCCATACCTCGCCCAATCCGGTGCAGGAGTTCTCGACCTCGACCGTGAACTTCTCGCTCAGCGCGGCGATGGATGTCGATCTGGCGATCTTCGACGTCAGCGGACGGCGGGTGCGCACCCTCATCGCGGGGCCGCTGGGCAGCGGCGACCATGCGATCGATTGGGATGGTCGGGCCGACCGCGGCATCGATCTGGGTTCGGGGATCTATTTCGCCCGTCTGCGCGCGGGGGAGACGGTTCTCGAGCAGCGTCTGCTGAAGATCCGGTAGACCCATTCTGCGGGGCAGCGGACCTGGCGGGGGATGCCCTCCCCCGCCGGGCCGCTCGCGCCTAGAGGAGGAGATCATGTTTCGCAACGAGCGACGCATGCTGGCATGGGTCGCGATGCTGCTGTGTCTCTCGGGCGCTTCGGGCATCGCTGCTGCACAGGTCGTCGACGTCGCGATCGGCGAGCACGAGATCACCGATGGCGAGAGCCTCACGATCCCGATCGAGGTGTCCGACCTGACGGAACTCTTCGTCCTCTCGAGCCGGTTGGAGCTGATCTACTGCAGTGATGTGATCATCTGCTCGGGCGAGCCCACGCTGGGCAGCGTCTGGCCGCCGGAGGCGCTGTTGACATGGACGGACGAGGACGCCGGGGGCGGGCTGCGCCGGCTGACGATCCTGATCATCAGCCCCGGTGAGGCGAGCGGCGAGGGATCGTTGGCGAGTGTGTCCTTCCTAGCGGTCGGCCCCCCCGGATCAGAGAGCGTGATCGAGCTCGCCGCCACGCTGAACGAGGGCAGCCCGGAAACCGAGACCCACGATGGGCGGGTGACCATCGTGCACGGACCGCAAGCAATCGATGAGGAATCGGCAGAGCGACCCAGTAAACGCCTGATCGATCACGTGCCGAGCGTGGTGCGCGGGGCATCTTCGATCCGTCTCTGCCCGCAAGGGGTCAAGCCGATCTCGCTGGCGCTCTACGGGCCGGATGGCCGGCGCGTCTGGCAGGGGACGCGATCCCCGGGCTCCGAGGGTGAGGTGTTCGCCGACCCATTGCATGCGCCCGCCGGCCTCTACTTCTGGATGGTGCGGCAAGGTGCACGCTGGGACTGTGCGCGCGTGCTGATCCTTCACTAGGGCGCACTTTCTCTCACACGTCCGCGCATAGGAGCCAGGTCAGCGCACACGGGCCCGCGCCCTGGCACGCGTACTGGGGCCGAGGGGCTAGCCGCATCGCCCGGCGCGGGCCAGCCCGCCCGCTGCGCTATCGCACGTAGACCAGCCTGCCCCCGAGCCGCGCATCGCCCGCGCGTGCGGTAACGATGTAGACGCCGCCGGGCAGCGAGGGGTCGGGACGCCAGGTGACCGGCCCGCTCGCCCCCCCGCGGGCGTGACCGCCGCCATTCGCAGCGGCACCCTCCGCCTTCCAGGACCAGACCCTCCGCCCCGCGAGATCGTGGATGCGCAGCGCCTCGATCGGCCGGAAGCTGTCGCGCGCGAAGATCTGGCACGAAGAGGTGAACGGCATCGGTGTGGCGCGCAGGGCGAGTCGTGCGGTCGGCAGCGGATCGTCCACGCCCGAGTCGTCGCCGGGGAAGACGACCAGGGAAGCGGTGAACTGCTCTTCGTAGTCGGGATCGATCGTGATCGTGACGGTGATCTCGTCCTCGGTGCCCGAGGGGGTGCCCGGAGGGATCTGGAAGTGCACGAAGAGGCTGTCGAAATCGAAGGAGCGCAAGTCGGCGCTGGTGGTATCGGCGGTGACCCAGCCGAAGGCCGAGGAGATCTCGAACTCGAGGAGCTGGGGCTCGGTGCAGAGGTTCTGGTACTTGACCTCGAAGGAGTCGACCGTGCCCGCCGGCGCCATCGGCGTGGGGACGTGCGCGTAGCTGTCGATCCAGGAAGGATCGACATCTTCGATGATCGGATCGGGCTCGATGATGTAGTCGATCCCTTCGGCCGGCTCGATCAGGACCGGCGTGTGGATGCCGACGCTGCTCTGCCAGGCGAAGATGGCGCCGTCGGTGTGGGTGCCAGAGAAGTCGACCTCGCCGCAGGGGCAGGAGTAGAACTGGATCTCGTCCTGGTAGGAGTAGATCGCCCCGAAGCGCGTCAGATCGTGGATGTCGAAGAAGCGCCCGCGCAGGTGGATCCCGGCGCCCTCGAGGGCGCGCTCGGTGCTGCCCATATGGATCTCGATCGTGCGGCCGATCACCTCGATGCCGCCCAGGGGACGGTCATGACCCGCCAGCGTGAGGTCGCCGCCCGCTCGCGCTTCCGATGCCGCGCCCTCGCGCAGCTTATCGTCGGAATCGCCGCTCTTGGCCGAGCCGGACATGCGCACGGTGCGTCCCAGGAGTCTCAGCTCACCGGCGTGGGACCCTTCGGGTCCCGCATTGCCAGCATAGATCGTGCTGAACGGATGTTGACGGATCTCACCTATACCGACGATGACCAGATCACCGCCGTTGCCAGTGCCCTGACCATGCGCGGTGGCGATGTCGCTATAGTTGTCGAAGGTCTCCCAGGCCTTGAGGAAGCAGCTCGAGGCATCTCCGTTGGTATCCGTGGCGCCACAGAAGATGCTGCCCTCGTTGCTGAAGTCGTGGTTGGCTTCGATGACGATACCATGATCGAGCGGATCGACATCGGATCCGTCGGATACGATGGAACCCTGATTGGCCACGTTCGACGCGTTGACGTCCACCGACCCGCCCGTCACCGTGCCAGAGTTCGTGAAATCCCCCGATGCGCAACCGATCGAGAGATGTCCGCCGGCATCCATGTTGCCGCTGTTCTGCACCGGGCCGAAGGAACTGATCGTGACGTATCCGGTGGACGTCATGCCACCGGCGTTGGTGAGGCTGTTGACATCGACAGCCGTGTTGACGTTGCAGGTCGGCGTGTCGGCCGGGATGGTGACATCATCCTGCAGGCCGGGCACGCGGCCGCCGTCCCAGTTGTCGGGGTTGTCCCAGTTCTGGTTGCCCCCAGCGCCGCTCCAGGTGACCTGTTCGGCGAAGGCGGCGGAAGCGACCAGCGCGACCAAGGCCAGGATCGAGGCCCACAAGATCAGGGGGATCAGGCTGCAACGGTTCGACGAGGTCATGGCAGGCTCCTGGTGTCGAGTCGAGATCCGATCCGCCGGTTTCTCGGGCGGGCTAATTGTAACAACAGTAGCAGGTTGCGAGCCGGGCTGTCAATCCGCGTGCGCGCAAGAGCGCCTCGCGCTGGGGCTTGCAGCTACCGGGGCGGCGCGCAGGCTGGTCTGGCTCGTTGGCGCGTAGGCTGGCCGCGCATGCTCGAGCGGCCAGCAGGGGTCGAGTTTCGTGCGTGGAGAACCTGCCGCATCCCGGCCCTTCTTCTGTAGGGGCCGGCTGTGCGACTCGGGAAAGCGGGCTGCCGGGGGATCGTCCGCTGGTGAAGGCCGTGGAGGATGCGACGAAGTTCCCCGGAGTGACCCTGGCTCTATCCGTACTTCTTCTGCCAACCCGGCCCTCGTGCAGTGCGGAAAGGGAGGCCGATGTGAACGCCGAGAACCAGCTCGAAGCGCAGGCGAGAAAGGAGGCCGAGCAGACGGCCGAGAGGGAAACCATCGCGCGGGTGATCGATGACTCGATCGGATGGGCGCAGGAGAAGGGGGCGTGCTGGAGAAGCGCGATGAGCGCTGGGTGATCGTGCAGATGCACTTCTCCCATGGCACGGGGGAGGAGAAGGCCTCTGAGGAGGCTTGGCGGCGGCGCCGGTGAGTCGGTCTCCGGCCTGCTTCGGCAGATCGCTGCGCCGCGTCCCCCGCCTACTTCTGAAAGAGCCCGATGAGCTGCTGGAAGATGTTGGCCTTGGCGACGGACGCTGCGGCGAGGGCCGGCACCTGCACCGGCCCGGTCCCTCCGATGCGCACCTCGGCCAGACCGATCGTATCGCCCTTGGCCACCGGAGCACGCAGCTCCCCGTAGGGCACCAGATGCAGGGCGGGGGCTTCCACACCGCGCGGGAGCACGGCGGTCAGGTCTTCGCCCAGGACCGCCCCGACCCGCTTGGGATGGCCGCCGGAGATCGTCACCTCCCCGGGCAGCGCCTCGCCCCGCCGCGCCAGCGTCTCGCGACGCAGCTGGGCGAAGCCGGAGCCGAGCAGGCGGGCGGTCTCCTCGAAGCGTGCTTCTTCGGATTCGGCGCCGAGGACGACGGAGACCATGCGCAGTCCGCCGCGCTCGGCGGTGGCGCAGAGGCAGTAGCCGGCGTGCTCGGTGTAGCCGGTCTTGAGGCCGTCGAGGCCGGAGAAGCGTCCGAGCAGCTTGTTGGTGTTGTACAGGGTGAACTTGCCGTCGCGGAAGGGGGCCACCTCGATCGCCGACCAGGCCAGGATGTGGGGGTAGTCGATCAGGCGCTGGGCGGTGGCGGCGATATCGCGCGCGGTGCTGATGTTGCCGTCATCGGGATCGTCCTCGAGGCCGGTGCAGTCGACGTAGTGCGTGTTGGTCAGCCCGAGTTGGCGCGCGCGCTGGTTCATTAGATCGACGAAGCCCTCTTCGGTGCCGGCGACGTGTTCGGCCACGGCCACGCAGGCGTCGTTGGCCGAGGCGATCGTGATCGCGCGCATGAGGTCATCGAGCGCGAAAACCTCGCCCTCGGCCAGATAGACCTGCGAGCCGCCCATCTGGCTGGCCGCGCGCGAGGTGCGGATCGAATCGTCCAGCGAGAGGGTGCCGTCGGCCAGGCGTTCGACGACCAGCAGCTCGAGCATCAGCTTGACGATGCTGGCCGGGGTGTGGGGTAGGTCGGCCTCCTGCTCGTAGAGGATCTGGCCGGTCGAAGGCTCGAGCAGGATGGCGGCGTCGGCCCGCACCGGGGTGATGTCGATCTGCCAGTGGTTGGCGGGCCCCGGCGGGAGCTGGGCTTGGGTGTGGAGCGGGGCCAGCAGGGCCGCCGCGACGAGAAGAGCGGGCAGGATCAGGCCTGTGGCCAGATGCGATCTGCGCATCGCGCGCACCTCCGTGTAGCGCCGCAACTGATTGCTCTGACAGAAGCTGCGTAGGGGAGGCATGCTAGCAGCGAAGGGCTGGGGGGTCAATGGGAAGCGCCCTTCGGCCTGCAGGTGGGCGCGGGCCCGGGGGTACTGAGCCGCTCTTGGACGCCAGCGAGAGAAAGCCACGTAGTAGATCAGGCAGATGTTCACGATGGGGACGACGACGAGCAGGCTCAGGCGTGGATCGAAACCGGCCTTCTTGAAGATCTGCCAGTTGGGGATGATGACCAGGATCGAGATCACGATGAACCAGAGGATGTTGTCGAAGCCGAACATGGGTCCTTCCTCCACAGATCGGTTGCCCAGCTCGTGCGTTGCGGGTGCCTTGCGCGGGCCGATGGGAATACTGCATTCGGAGTGTAGTAGGGGAAGCGGGTCATCGTCCGACCAGGGCGTGCGCCCGAATCGGCGACCCGGCGGGATGCCCCGGGCGCCGCATCCGTTGACTGCGAAGACGAGGCGCCTGCAGGGGATGCTCGCCTCCGGGCGTTCGGACATTGACGTCTGTGCGCAGGGCGTAGGATGCGACTGCCAGGATCAGCGCCTTCGCAGTCGCAAAGCTTGGTGATCTCGGAGGCCTTGCTCCCCATAGCGCATGTCAGAGGTCCCGGTCCTGCCGCAGCCCCAGCCAGAATCCGACCGAGGCGCCAAGGACGCGCTCGAGCCGCGAAGCGGTGCCAGAGGTGACGCCGCGTCGCCCGCGCACGATCTCATTGAGCCACTGGAAGGAGATCCCGAGATGTGTGGCCATCTCTGTCTGGGTGATGCCGAGCGGCTCGAGGAACGCTTCGCGGAGCATCTCACCAGGGTGCGTGGGGGCGTTCGCTGGGAAGGCGGCGGTGTTCGCTTCGCGGGATGCGTCGTCGCGGGCGACGGCTTCGCGCGCGCCTAGTGGTCGTCCGTGATTTCGGCTTCTTCGGCATGGTCCTTTCTCCACCGAAGGCAGACGCGGTGCGGATCGTGGACGTGGATGCTGCAGAGATCGTCTCCTCCTCCGCGCCACCGGCCAGATCGCGGCCCGGCGGACGCGCTGGGCTGCACCGGACGCTCCCCCCATCGAAGATGTCTCGAGCACCTCGCGATTGCGAAGGTGTCGCATTGCGGGAGATGTGCGACGTGCCATCCCCCAGGGGGGCGCCCGACCCCTGAGCGGGAGAACCGCAAGACGTGCCAGAGGCGCACGGCGGGTGGATCAGGAGAGCTGCTTGTAGAGCCGGTAGGCGTGCGTGCGGGAGATGCCGAGCAGGCGGGCGGCACGCGGGATGCTGCCGCCGGCCTCCTGGCGGGCCCGGTGCAGGGCTTTGGGGCGACGGCGTTCAGCAGGGCTGAGAGCCTCTACCCATGCGGGACGCGCTGGCTCTTCCTTTGCGGGCACATCCGATCCAATCGGGTCCCACTCCGGCCCGGCCTGCTCCAACACGCGCTCGACCGCACCTACCCCCGCGCCGGCCTGCACGAAGAGCTGCGTCTGAGCAACCAGATGCGCCAGATCACGGACATTGCCCGGCCAGGTTCGCTGCCGAAGCATCTCAATCGCGGCTGGAGTGAAAGCTTCTGTCCAGTCCTCTGGCCTTCCACCAGCGCGCCTCCAGAGCATCTCGATCAGGAGCTCAAGATCTTCAAGACGCTCGCGCAGGGGGGGAACCTGCAGGACAGCGGCGGCGAGGCGAGCGTAGAGATCTCGGCGCAATAGGCCCTCACGCACCATGGCTGCCAGATCGCGACACGTGGCCGCCACCACGCGCGTCTCAACCTTGAAGCTGCGGCTCTCTCCGAGGGGCCGCACCTCCCCGGAGTCGAGAAAGCGCAACAGGTATCCCTGAGCGGCAGCATCCAGGTCGGCGATCTCGTCGAGGAATAGCGTTCCGCCTTCGGCCTCGCGGATCAGTCCACCACGGCTTTCAGAGGCCCCGGTATAGGCCCCTCTGCGAGAGCCAAAGAGCTCCGCCACGAAGAGCTCGCGGTGCGCCGCCGCGCAGTTGACCGGTACGAAACGTCCTGTGCGTCCGCTGAACCGATGAAGCCCTTGGGCGATCAGGTCCTTGCCGCTTCCTGTCTCTCCGAGGATCAGCACCGGGATCTTCCCCCGCGCGTAGGTCTCGGCAAGACGCAGAAGGTCCAGGACGAGCGGCGTGCGAGAGACCAGACCGAGATCGGCCCAAAGGGGCTCGACCGGAGGATCGGGCCGGATAGTGCCTGGCCGGGAAGCGGTTGAGCTGTCAGGAGTTGTAGTGATACCGCTCCGGATGCGTCTGGAAGAAACACGGCCCACGGGGATCCGGGCGCGCTTGCGCAGCCAAGCGTGGGGACCGAGAAGCGGATGATCGAGCCAAAATCGCACCGCCCGGGCTTGGAGATCATCGCCGGTGACCGGTTCTCTCTCGCCGGAATCGGGCGCCAGCTTGGCCGTGCCCGGAAGCCAGCCCCGCGGGGCATCGAGTGCTTCGATCCATGCCTCGACGGCGCGGATCTCGAGCTTCTCTCCCATCTCGGAGAGTAGGTCCCGCGCACGGACAAAGGCGGATCGGGCGCGCTGCCTCTTCTGTCCGGCGTAGGCCCGGGCGACCCCGAGAACTCGCAGCGCCTGGGCGGCCTCCCATCTCATCTTTGTGCGCTCGGCGTGCCGTAGGGCATCCCCAGCGCGCCGAGCCGCACGTCTCGGGTCCCCTTCCGACAGGCAAAGCGTCGCCTCCTTGATCTTGATCTCCAGGGCGATATCCCCGTCGGGGGCAATGCGTTCTGCGAGACTTGTGCAAAGGCGAATGGCTACACGTGCCTGGGGAAGTCGGCGGGCGAGGAGAGAACACTCGGAGAGATACTCGAGCGCGAGAGCTTCTTCTCGAGGCAGATGCAGGCGACGTGCATGACGCCACGCGGAGAGTAGAATGCGTCGCGCTGAATGTAGATCGCCGGCTCGGGCGGAGACCCAGCCCACACCGAGGCGTGCGCGAAGATCAGTGACAGGCCGGCTGGCGTGAGCGGCCGCCTCTAGGGCCTCGCGGAAGACAGACATGCTTGCCGAGAGAAGACCCGCGCCGTTCAGAAGTGCCGCGCGGTTCACAAGGGCCACACTGCGACCGATGAAGTCGCCAGCCTTCCAATAGCAGCTAGCTGCTCGGGCGTAGAGGCGTTGTGCGGAGTCCAGCTCCCTGCGAAAACGCGAGACACTCCCCAGACCTATCAGCGCATCACCCATCAGCACGTCACTGCCCGATCGCGATGCCAGAACGGAAGCGTCAAGGCTCGCTCTCGCCGCGGCTTCGAGGTCCCCTCTTCTAGCACAGACACGGGCTAGAACCATCAGTGAGTATGCTGCCGGGTGAGGACTCGCCTCTGCAAGCGCAGAGTCGTTCTCCTCCAAGAGGCTCCTCGCCTCTGAGTACATTCCGCGTTCGGCCATGTGCCTAGAAACATGGTAGATGCAGTATGCACGAGCATCAGATGACATCGGGGTGTTGGCCGCGACCAGTCTGCGGAGTCGATCAACTCCGTCCCGAAGATGCGAAGTGTGATCCAAATGCGTACAAGCCGTAAGCGCGAGGCCCAGTGCGAGGATCTCCGAGGGTGAGTTCGACTCGCGCTGCCAGACTCGTCTAAGGTTGGGCCATAGAAGATCATGGACCTTTGGCCATGCACCGGAGGATAGAAGCACTTGTGCTCTGGCGCAGAGGTCTGGCCACTCAAGATGATCGGCCTTGAGTGGCCTCGGAGCAGTACGCTTTGTAGATCCAGCTGCAGGCACAAGGACCTCTTCGCGGAAGTCACGCGCATTTGCGGACGCAACCAGCATGACGAATCCGACGCGGAACTGCTGGAAGTTGGTCGTCCCACAAAGCGGCGACCGCAACACTCAGACGAGCAGGGTGGCTCGCCAGAGCAGAAGACGAAGACGGTGGGGAAACGAGTGTGGGGTAGTCGTCGATGTCTCCGTCGGGTGTTCTGGGTCCTTGAGCAACCGGCAGCGGTGCCCCTTCGGCCACGCCCGCAAGCAATAGAAGCCCAGCAAGGGCGAGGCAGCAAAGAGAGACGAGATGGCCTCGACTGAGGGGGATAAGCTTCCACATGGCAAGCCTCCACGGACCCGCGAGCACCAAGCGTCCGATCACAATCGGCAGCCAACCATCGCGCAAACGATACCATTGCTTGCCATCGGGGTCAACTGACTAGCCCCGTCATGGTTGCGCTCAGCTCGGAGGGACTTCATTGGTCTGTGACGAGACAGAGATCGTAGAGGATGAGTGCGGGGACGTCTTCGCCCACTGAGTCCTGTGGCTCGTCAGGTTCACTTCCAAGCCAGCCACCGAGGGATTCGACCCCAGATGTGATCCGCAGGGCAACAGAGCCTCGGATAAGGAGGAAGTCGTTGGCCGCGTCGATCTCGCCAAGCAACTGCACATGTCGCCGAAAGCGACCGCTGCAATCGAATTCATCGAGCGTCAGGGCTACTCCGTCGGGATTCCGGAACCAACCCTGACTCGTTTCAATCCAGAGCTGCCCATCAGGCCTAATGTTAATATTCTGAACATCACGCTCTGAGCTAGCCACGGAAACAGTCGTCCCCCTCCATTGAGAGAAGTACGCCTCCCACACCTCACGGATGGCAGCTTTGCGCTGCTGTGTGCGTGCAACAGACTCGTATTCGCGCCCTATGATCCGTTCTAGCTTGCCGCCGGCGCCGAATACGTGAATGCGGTACGCTGCGAATTCGGGTGCCGCGTAGATTTCGCCCACATCGCTTGTAGCGAAGACAGCAAACGACTCGGACTCCCGTTCATCGAAATGTAGTGGTCTTCCAAGGCGGCGCTTGGATCGTCTCTCTAGCAGGATTCTCGGATGAGAAGATTCGCTATTGAAGAGGCCAAGGAAGTATCGATAGATCATCTCTTCATCTGTTCGTTCCCGGGTCTTACATGAAATCACGAAGCCGTCTGAGATTGCGCTGGCCATGAGCGGCTCCAGGCGTGATTCCGGCTCCCAATGTGGGACCCACGTTCCGAGCGGGGTTCCATCCGATTGCATGAGCACGACCGTACCTTTCTGCGCATCCACGATTCCCAATAGCCCATCACCGACCATGGTAAGGTCTGCCGCGAACAGAAACTCGCCCGGTCCTTCTCCGTATGCCCCAAGCCGACGCAATACTCTTCCGTCTTGAGAGATCACCAACACCTGTTGGAGCTGTGAATCGAGAATGTAGAGGTTACCGCTCGAGTCGGTCACGACATCGGTGACCGAACCGAAGAGGGGGCTGCCCGCGGCATCAACCGAAGCACGCCACCTTTCCACCAGGTTGTAGGAAACGGTAGGCTCCAGGGGGTCGGAGCTGATAATGCGGTCAACATGTCCGTCGTCGACTTGTCCGACCTGAGATGTGTCCGCTTCAGGACACGTGAACGCTAGGACTACAGGCAAAAGCACCAAATGCAGAGATAGGACCCGATTTCCGCGCAAGCGCTCATACCATGAGAGTGGGAGGCATTTCATTGGAGACCTCGTCTGGAGGCTTCATGAGAGCGATGTCACGAGCAAGATTCTCCCCTGAGCGTGAATGCGTCAAGCTCCGCGATTGAACTGTTTGCTCGTCGGAACGTGCTTCGGCCCGAGAGGATATCGCGATCACGATGCCCTGACGCGGCAGTCGGCAGGAGCGATCTCCGCTCGGGTGCTTGCCTGCGAGACGTGCCCGCTTGTGCGGCCGCAGACTAGAAGCCCTTTCACCTGTGAGCTTGCCAGCGCAGAAGTCGAAACATGTACGCCCCAGCTCCTCCTTCCCGGATCGGCTCAAGGAAATCGGCCGATCGCGCCATCCACCTAGCTGCGAGCTGCTGCATGCGTTCCTCGGCAGCTGCGCCAGGCTCTGATCCTCCCGCGAGAAGTCCGCCCCCCTACCGCGCCCTCACCGGAATGCAGATCTCGACGATGTGCTTCCCCTCCGGATGCTCGTTCGGATCGTTGAGATACAGCTCGTAACAGGGCCGCTCGTCGGGTGCGTACCCGCTGTCGGGCAGCCAGCCGCCGTAGAGCGCCTGCCAGGCGTCGCCGAACTCGGAGGGCAAGAGCTCGAAGTGCCCCACCGCGTATTGCCCGGCGGGGATCGTCATCTCGCCGATCTCGCCCTCGACCGGTGTGCCCTTCGGGACCGTGATGCAGACGCTGACCCGCAGCTTCTCCTCCTCGGTGACTTCCGGATCGTCGTGGTAGACCGAGAGCATCTGCGTCTCGGGGAAGCGCAAGAGTCCCCGTGGTCCGGCCCACTTCATCAGCTTCTCGAAGAGCCCGCGGAAGAGTTTGTCGTCTCCTGCGTAGGGGCCGATGTGGCGCACGTAGGCGACGTGCATCTCCGGCATCTGCTTGACCTCGACTTGGATCTCCTGGTTCGTCTTCATGCTCATCCTCCATTTCATGTTGCGGGTGATGGGATCAAGATACGGGGAGGAGAGCTGGAAATCCTGGCGCTGCTTGCGAAGCGTATGATCCGGCTTGCGCTCGAGCTTGCCGATCTTGCGCTCCTGCCGCGGGGCGCCGTCCATGATGTCGCGGCACTCGGCGTCGGAGGGCGATCCGCCAGTCGGCGCGTCACCCCAAGCAGTCTCGCCTTGCGCCGTCCGGTGCCCGCCCGCCCGCCACTCGCTGGCGGTCATCCCGAAGGCGTCGCGGAAGGCCCGCGCGAAGGTTTCCGAACCCGAGAATCCACAGTCGAGCGCGATCTCGGTGATCGGCACGTCGGGACTGTAGACCAGCCGGCTGGCGGCCCGCTCGAGACGCACCCGCCGCAGGAACTGCCCCACCGTCTCGCCAACGAAGGCGCGAAAGATGCGGTGGAAGTGGAACGGCGAGAAGTAGGCTACCTTCGCCAGTCGGCTCAGCGGAAGCTCTTCGCCCAGGTGGACCTCGATGTAGTCGATCACCCGGTTGATCCGCGCGACGTATTCGGCGCGCTGGGGCGAGGGGTTCGAGGTGCTACGCATCGGAGAGGATCCTCGTCGGCAAGGTCCCAGGCCTGGTGGGAAGCGCAATCGGCCGGCAAGAGCTGTTCGGCGGCGAACTCCTGCACGTGCCTTCGCATCCACTCCCCACCGCTGCGTCAGAGGAAGGTATCACGGAGCCGCCCGTCAGGCAGCAACTCGAGTCAGGGGGTCACGCCCCGCTGCCGCTGGCCTGACTCCCGGGGGCGTCTTCGGGCTTCCATCGAGCCGCGATCCCGGGCTCGAGCGCACCCAGGATCAGGGTTCAACGAGCCAGAGCGAGGCTACACCCAAGCAAAGGAACGCAGACGGCGTGCGCTGCGTGGGAGCGTCCCACTTGAGGGGTGCGGCTACTTGGGAGGATCGCCCGGTGGCGACCTCAGAGGAGCATGGCGCGAGCCGACCCAGCCGGAGCCAGCCTCTGGCCGGCATGCGCCGAAGAGAAGGGGAGAGCGCGGGGCGGCATCGCAGCCGTTCCATATCACCGGAACACGAATAGCTTCCGGGCATCCTCCCGCCCCGCGGCCACGAAGCGGCAGAGGTAGATCCCCCCGCTCACGCGCGCGCCGTCGCTGCCGCGGCCGTCCCAGAGCAGCGTGTGTGTGCCCGGCGCGGTCGTGCGATCGTGCAGCGTGCGCACCTCGCGCCCGGTCACGTCATAGATGCGCACCGTGACGCGGGACTCCGCGGCCAGGGCGAAACGCACCAGCGCGAGCGAATGGGTTGGGTTGGGATGGATCCCGAGCAGCTCGGTGCGCACCGTAGCCCGGGCATCGCCGGCATCCATCGGAGACTCTTCCTGGCAGGGATTCGGGTCGCAGCTCTCGAGCTCGCTGTACCACTCCCCGCCCAGCACAGCACACGAGTCCTCGGTCACCACCGAGCAGGTCGCCCCCACGCAGCAGACACCCACCCCCGGGGGACAGGGATTCGGATCGCACGAGAGCATCTCCGAGATCCACAGCCCATCGAGGGCCAGGCATTCGTCCTCGCTAAGAAGCGTGCAGTCGCCGTTCCAGAAGCAGCAGGCTGCCGGACACGGGTTTGGATCGCAGCTCTCCAGCTCGCTGTACCAGGTGCCGCCCAAGGTCAGGCAGGAGTCCTCGGTGACCACCGTGCACTCGACTTCCACACAGCAGGCCCGCTCGGGCATCGGGCAGGGATTCGGGTCGCACTGGTTCCACTCCGGCATCCATTCGCCGCCCAGATCACCGCACGCCGCAGAGGTGTGCAGCGCACAAGAGCCGTCGGGGAAGCAGCACGCCGCTACGAGCTGCACCGCGAGCATCGTCACGAACGCATCGCGATGTCCGCCGCCATACTCCTCCGCGAAGGCGCCCGGCGTGGTGGGAAAGTCGGCCGATTCGGCGCCGCCGCCCACGATCGGCAGCCCATCCGAGGTCAACGCCAGTGCCAGGCCCCAATCCGAAGCCTCACCACCAAGGTAGCTGCCCCAGAGCAACGAATCCCCCGCCGCGCTGAGCCTGGCCAGGAAGGCATCGTAGTAGCCGCCGTTGAATGTGTCGTCCTGCGCGCCGCTGCCGACCGGGAAGTCGGTCGAGGCGGTCATGCCGGCGATCAGCGGATTGCCGCCCGCATCAAGCGCCAGCGGGTAGTTCTGCTCGGCTTCACTCCCGCCCAAGTAGGTGCTCCAGAGAAGCTGTGTTCCCAGCGAGTCGAACTTGGCGACGAACCCGTCGTAGGCGCCGTTGTGCGTCTCATCGAAGGCGCCGCCGGTCGTGGGGAAATCGCTCGAGCTGGTGCGCCCCGAAACGAGCGGATTGCCCAGCGCATCCAGCGCCAGCCCGTGCCCGGTGTCGGTGGCCGCTCCTCCCAGGAAGCTGCTCCACACCAGAGCGCTGCCATCGGCGCTCAAAAGGGTCAGGAAGGCGTCGTATCCGCCGTTGTGCGTTTCGCTGTAGGCGCCGCCGGTAGTCGGGAAGTCGATCGATTCGGTCTGTCCGCTCACCAGCGGCCGGCCGTCGGCCTCGAGCACCACTTCGTAGCCGTACTCCTGCGCCCCGCCGCCCAGGTAGGTGCTCCAGAGGAGCTGCGTGCCGAGGGCGTCGAGCTTGGCGACGAAGCCATCCTCGCCGCCGCCGCCGAACTCCTCCCCGAAGGCGCCCGGCGTGGTCGGGAAGTCGCCCGAGGCGGTACTGCCAGTGAGGATTGGACCGCCATCTTCGCCGATCGCCAGGCCGTAGACCCGATCGGCCAGCTCGCCGCCCAGGTAGCTGCCCCACAGCAGAGTGCTGCCGCTCGCATCCAGCTTGGCCACAAAGCCGTCCTCCGGGCCACCGCCGTAGCCTTCGGCGAACGCGCCGGCGGTGGTGGGGAAGTCGAGCGACTCGGTCCAGCCGGTGACGATCACATTCTCGCCCGTATCCAGAACCAGACGGTGTCCGGTGTCCTCGATCCCTCCGCCCAGATAGGTGCACCAGAGAAGCTGACTGCCGTCCGCATCGAGCTTGGCGACAAAGGCGTGCGCATGCCGCGCGCCGAACTCCTCCTGATAGGCGCCGGCGGTCGTGGGGAAGTCCAGCGAGGAGGTGCGTCCGGTGAGAATCGGCCGATCGAGGCTGTCGACGACGATGTCGTTGCAGCGTTCGCTGCCGCTGCCGCCCAGGAAGGTGCTCCAGTAGAAGATCGAGCGGTCGCCGTCAGCCGCGCCGTGCAGCGCGACCGCGCTGTGGGATCCCACCGCGCTCCGCCATCCCGCCGCACGGCCGGAAGGCGCAGCGGCGCGTCCCCCGATCCCGTCACCGCTTCCGGGGGTGGCCCGAACGATCCGCCCGCGGATTACGCCATCAGCCCCGCGCGCCTGCTCGTGCCGCAGCACACCTGCGGCGGTCGCCATCTCTTGCACCTGCCGTCCGCCGCGCATGGTGGCCGCGATTCGGTCGGCGCCCTCTATGCGGAAGAGCGAATCGGGAAGCGGCGCCCCCGCATCGTCGGATGCGGCGTACGACAGCCCGTGCCCATCAGCGAAGAAGTGCAGATCGATACCGGGCCAAAGCCCGCGATAGACGAGCTCGTCGTAGCACCGCACGTTCGTCTGCCACCCTGCCGGATCGCGGCCGATCAGGAAGTTGTACTCGGCCCCGCTTGGGCGGCGCGGTTCGATCGCTGCACCCCGGTGCGCATCTGCACCGAGCTTCTGGTGCAGCGGATCCACGAAGGTGAAGCGGATGGCGCAGCGCGCCACGGAAGGTCCGGACCCGTCCCACGCTCCCTCCCCGCCCGGGGGGGCGGGCAGCGGGAGATCGATGACGAATCCGTCCGCGGTGAAGTAGAGCTCGCTCGCACCGGCCGAGCCGTGGAACGCCGCGCGCGGATCGATCTGCCCGCGGTTCTCGATGAAGCCGCCCCATGCGGCGGCCCCGCTCGCCGGCAGAGCGAGCAGCGCGAGGAGCAAGATCAGCGCTCGATGTGGATTCATTCCGTGCGGTTCTCCTGGCTGATCTCAGCCGCCGGCCCGGACCGGGGCCGAGCCCCACGGGTCGCGACAGGCAACTGCACTGGAATCGGGCACCGTCCTTGGCCCACAATATACTGCACCACAAGCGGTTATGGGGAGCAGCCTGAACGGTGCGATGATGGCTCTCCTACCTCTTCAAGCATACTCCCGGACGCGCCCGTGGAGCAAGTTCGATCCGGATGAGCCCCTGGGCGTGGGGGACACGCGATCCGGAGAATGAGCCCTGACCGGTCCCCGCATCCGGCGGTTGGCGCTCGGAAGCCGGCCCTGTATCGTCTCTGTCAGGCCCTAGGGATCGCACAGACCGAACCCCGGGGTCCCATGGCCCCAGTCGAAAGACGGATATGCCCGGCAGCGTGATACAGATCAATCGGGCTCCGGTGCTCACCCTCTGGGCGAGTGTGGTCGCCGAGCGACTGGGCTTCGAGCCCGACGAGGCGCTCTCACTGGGCAAGGCGATGGCGGGCCTGACGGCGCAGTCGAAGGGCCGTCGGCTCGGGGTGTACAAGCGTCGCTACACCAAGGACGGCCATCCGGCTCCCAAGCACGGACTGGGCGAGGAGTTCTGGGTCGAGCTGTGCGGCCGCACGGTCCCGGCTCAGGAGACCGACGACGGCGTACGTGCGGTGGTCAAGGATCAACCGGTCGACCCCGAGAAGACCACCGCCTACCTGAAGCAGAAGTTCGGCGACGACCTCGCCCGCGTCCGCAAGGCGATGGAGAAGCTGGCATGCGCACACGATCTGGACGAGCTCAGCGAGATCGCGTTCGCGCTGTACGAGAAGTTCCGCCCCGCCATCCCGCCCGGCCGCCGCGGGTGGGGCGCCAAAGGCGATCTGGATCTGGCGCAGATCCGACGCATGGCGCGGTGAGGATGGCGCGCCTATCGAGCCTCCATGCAATCGGACGAGTAGGGGCGACATGCGCTCGACCGGAAGGAGATCGCGAGGATCGACTCGGTCCCGCTCGTCCCCCACGATGACGCGCCGCCGCCTGCCGAGCTGCGCGGGGTGCATTTCGACGACTGGCTGCGGGTCTATCGGCGACTGGAAGCGGAGCGAGCGGAGGGGGGGTCGGCGGACCCGCAGAGCGGCTGCGGCGTTGGAGGTGAGGTAGCTGGTCGCCAGACTGCTTTGCTGGCGCACCATTCGTCATGTGACTGGTCGGAACAGGCGCCTGCGGATGCCGGCTCTGCTCACACAAGTGCGAGGACGATTGCCAGAATCACGGCGAGAATGATGAACACCAGACAGCCCGAGCCGGAGGTTCCGCTGCCCTGCGGGCCGGACCCAATGGGGGAGGAAGATCTTCGCTCGGCTGGGCTCGACATCCGTCGTTCGGCCTCGATGGCGCTATCCAACAAGCGTCGGAGTTGAGGATCGTTCGGTGCACGGCTGCGCACCTGCTCGATCTCATAGCGGACACCACGGATGCCGTCTCGGGAATGGGCCTGAATCAGTCGCCTCCAGAGTTCTGAGATGTCTTCCGAGGCGAGGATCTCTGCGGCCGAGCGAGTGCGGCCGAGGCCAAGCAGGCCGCACAGTGACCAGACCAGGCTCCCATAGTGCTCCGACGGCTCCCCCTCAAACGCATCGAGCCAGTGTGTCGTGCGAAGGTAGTAGGCCAGTGATCCGGAGAGCTCGATCTCGGCGAGGCGCATCACGAGCGTCGGAATCCTGCGGGACACCGAGAGATCGACTTCTCGCACGACGTGTGGGGAGTCCACCGCGGCCGGAGACAGAATCACCACCAGGGTCTGCGAGTGCTGGATGGCCCGCAGGATCTGATCGGCGTAGTCCTTGCCCGGATCCAGGTCCCGTGACGACAGCCAGCAGCTGAATCCGGCCTGCTCCAGAGCGCGGCAGACTCCCGAAGCGACCTTCTCGTCCTCAGAGGCATAGGACACGAAGATCCGCGTCTCGGGAGTGAGGGTGTCATCGCGGGTCGAAATCGGACACATCACTCACCAACTGACCTGCGACAGGGTTACTCCGCCTCCAGCAGCACCACCCGGTTCCGCTCCAGCGTCTCGCGCAGCAGCAGCGCCCGTAGCTGGGGCCAGGTCCGCGCGGCGATCTCGGCGCGAACGATGGCGATCTCGCGCGTCAGGTGCAGCCAGTCGCCCTCCTGCTCGACCGCCAGACGCGCGGTGCCCAGGCTGTGCTCGCCTCCGTACGCCTCCGGGACGTAGACCACCCGCTCGGCCTCCTCGCCGACCTTGATCCACAGCTCGAGCGTCTGCGTCATCGGAAAGGGCAGCAGCACCGGGGACTCGCGATCTTCATCGAAGAGCGAGACGTCGCTGGGAAGCTGCGCCAGCACACCTCCCGCGGGTTCGCCGAGCGATAGGCGCACGCGACCGTGATCGTCCGGCTCCGGCTCCTTCCATCCAAACTCGAATCCCGCCACGACCCGGTCGGGCTGCAGCCGCGAGACGTTGTGATCGCGGAGCTCCGCGCCTTCGATCACCCCGGCCACCGCCGCGAGATGATCCTGGGCCTGCGTGCCCAGCCCGGTCATCGCCGCATGCGGCGCCAGACCACCACTGGCGCGCAGGTAGCCCTGGCCCGTCCACTGCTCCTCCTCGCCCGGCTCGAGCCGCAGCGAGACCTGCAGGTGGCCCCTCTGCGGCGCGGCGATCCGTTGCGGGTTTTCACCCGGGATCCAGATCGTGTATCCCGCCGCAGTTGCCAGGCCCTCCTGCAGAGTCCCGTGGGCCGGATCGTAGATGCCTTCGTAGTCGCTCTCGATCCCGCCGCTCGGACCGGCGGCGCGCACGCGCACCAGCAGAGGACCGAACCAGCTCAGCGCGGGGATGCGCTCGGCGATCTCCCCCCGACCCCGACTGCGCAGCATCGGTTCGGCCTGCAGGCCGGCCTCCCGGAAGAGCGCGGCGGCCAACACGGCCCGATCGTACGCATGCCCGTAGGCCGTCTCCCAGGTGCGCAGCGCGGAACGCGGCTGCAGCGCCCAGAAGTCGGCATCGGCTCCCACGTGCCGCGTCCAGCGGCCGATGAAGTCGGCCACCGCGCCGGCTACCGCGCGGGGGCCCGGCTCACGCGCGATGGCCGCCCGCAGCGAGTCGCACAGCACCCTCCCCAGCGAGGGGCATTCGAGTCGCGCGGCACTTTCGAACGCCGTGTGATAGATGCGCCCCAACGTTTCCCACGAAGGCCAGCGCGACCAGACGACGTGCGGCGTGACCTGCAGTGGATCGGCTGGGGTGGGCTGTGGAATGCGCGGCACGTTGCGCATGTGCCATACGTAGAGATGCCCGCCCTCCACGCGACGGGATTGGGACGTATCCAGTCCCGCGGCGCCGCTGCGCGAGATCTGCTGGAGGCTGCTCTCATCGGGCACCGTGATGCGCAGCTCCGAGCGCACCACCGGATCGTGCTGCGCGAAGCGCCACAGCCCATCGTGCGCGAAGGCCGCCAGTCCGGTGATACGCGCACCGGCGCGGGCCAGATCGTCCGTCAGCGGCGGCGCCTCGGAGATCGTGTAGCGCGTCTCGACGATGCAGGGCAGCTCGACGCCGTCGTGCAGCAGCATCGTCTCGCGCAGGGCCGTGTATGCGTCGGCGCCGGCCACCGCGCCGGGCAGCGTCTCGACCACGGCGGTCGGACTGACGCGCACCGAATCGGGCCACCAGCGCTCGTCGCGCCAGGTGCGCAGCGTGTGCACCTCCAGCTCGGCGCGATCGGAGCGGTAGGGTACGCGCAGGTCGGCGTAGGTCTCCATCGCCAGCTCGGTGCGCATCCAGACGATGCGATGGACCGTCGTGCGGCGCGCGCCATCGGGTGCGATGCGCAGATCCTGGCGCTTGAGCAGGACCACCGCATCCTGCTGCGCGAGATCGAACTCGGCGTCGGCCTCGCGCAGCAATGCGCCGATGTCGTAGTCGCCGGATGCGTCCAGCGGAGCCCCCAGAGCCGGCGCACCCGCGCAGGCGAGCACGAGGGCCATGGCGGCCAGTGCGAAGCAACCGGGCAGCGCATCCCGAAGCCGCGGGACTGCGGCGCCGAGAGATCGCGGGTGGGTCGGGCCTGGCGTTCTCATCGCGCACCTCCTTCCGCGCTCTTTTCCTCGGGCGCCACGCGGTAGAGCACAGCCTCCCATTCGTGGGCTTCCTCGACCGCACGGCGCAATCCCGCGAAGCCGTCCGGGGGGATCTGCCTCCTGCGCACTTCGGCATGCTGCCTGATGAGCAGGTCCGGCCCATCCATCTCGCTCACGCCGCGAAAGTAGGCGTAGGTCTCATCGACCGTGTCGGATGTGGGGGTCTCCATGGCGGCGTACCCCGCCGGCAGGCGTATCCGCTCGGTACCCTCGATGAGCTGCGTGAAATAGAAGAAGACGTCGCTGGTGCGCTCTTCCTCCCACTCGGTCGTGCCGGCACGGAAGAGCCAGCCGTCGTTCATCGTCATCGCCATCATCGGGCTGCGGAATTCCAGGCCCCGGTCGGCCGGCAGCGCGAACTCGGGCGCCTCGTAGCGGATGCGGATCCACATCTTCTGGCTGAAGTCGTCGCGCGACGGGTGCTCGAAGTCGACCGCGCGCACGGCGGGGCTGAAGTGGGAGAGCAGCGCGGCGATGTCGTGTCCCACGTCCTGTTCGCGCCGCATGCCGACCAGGCCGCGCAGGCGCGAGTCCATCACCCCCTCCCCGCGCAGAGTGATCGTGCCGGTGAGCGTACCGTCCTCGGCGAGCACGGCTTCATGCGAGATGCGCAGCGGCGACTCCTCCGGCGGGCTGTAGGGGATCGAGGCGAGCGGCTCGCCCTCGGGCGTGCCGATCAGGTACTGCTGCTCGGTCTCGTACTTCGACCAGATGTCGTTCATGTAGGGCACCCAGGTCGGGTCGTACATCTCGAAGCTGCCGTCGGCGCAGCGCAGAGCGCAGACGCAATGGTTGAACTGATCGGCGGGCACGGCCTCGATGCGGCTGCCGGCCATGGTCATTGCCGCGTAGGAGTCCATCCCCGCCGCGCGCATCATGGTGACCAGCATCCCGGCGATGTCCTTGCACACGCCGCTGCGCTGCTCGAAGATCATCGATCCCGGGTGCAGCGTGAATCCCTCACCCTCGCCCATCGTCTGCCCGCTGTAGCGAATGTTCTGTGCCACCCAGTGCACCAGCACCTCGCCCTTCTCGGCATCGGTGCCGTCGGCCACCCCGGCTTCGGTGAGGATCTCGTCGACCTTGGCCTGAATCTCGGGCGTGACCTCGAACTGATTGCGATTGGCATCGAAGAACCAGCGGCTCTTCGCCTCCCAGCTCTCCACCGTGGCCACGACCACCTTGGCGGCCACATCCGAGAGCGCCGCGCGGCGCGCTTCGCGCGGGCGGGCGGGCATATCCAGCGCCCACCAGGCGTAGTGCGTCTCCTCGGCGTTGTAGGTCGTGTTGGCGTAGAGCGGCGCGTTGTAGATCTCCGAGTGCAGGCGCTTCTGGGGCGGCAGGATCAGCGTGTAGCGCTTCTCGAGGATCGGCACGTTGGCCTCGAAGAGGATGATATCGAAATACTCGCCGGGCATCGGGGGGATGTATTTCTCATCGCCCGGCTCCGGCTCGAAGGTCGTCTCGCCCGCGAGGTCGGCGGTGGCCGGATCGGCGATGCGCCCGCCGCTCGCGCCGTCTCCGCCGCCTCCTCGGCCGGTGTCATCGCTGCCCGCGCCGGCCTGCCGGCCTTCGAGCAGGGCGTAGCTGTACCCCTTGCGATAGACCCGCAGCTCGATACCATCTCCCACGAAGAGGCGCGGGAGCTGCAGGGTCATGTGCCGCGCGTTCCAGTAGATCCCGTACTGCGGCGCGGGCAGGTCGCGCAACTGGCCGACATCGACGGCGATCCGCTGGCCATCGCGCAGGAGGTTCGCCTCGCGCACCTCGATCGTGCTCGACCAGGGCTCGTAGCGCCAGGTCTGCACGGCGAGATCGCGCGCGCCGGCAGGAGTCAGCACCTTATATAGGACGTACTCCTCGCCCACCGCCACGCCGGTCGGTTTGACCCGGTTGACGGTCACCTGATGGACGATCAGGTGATCGGCGCCGTCGTGATCGTCGGCCGTGCCGGCCTCATCCAGGCGCGAGAAGGCGGTGGGAGGCGGCGCGTCGCCCGGGGGGAGATCAAGCGTGTCGCGGGGAGAAGGATCGGCCTCGTCGGCGCGAGCCACCGCCAGTCCGCCAACCGGGAGCGGCGGCATCGCAGCGGACGAGAGGACCATCGGCAGCCCGGCGAGGACCATCGGCAGCCCGGCCAGGACCAGCAGGCCCAGAAGAAGCATCGGGCGGGCCAACGATCGGGAGCCTCGTGAGAATCGAACGGCAGGCTCTGGCAAGGAGGCCTCCTTTCTGATGCCGCGCACCACCCCCGGGCCGCTCTCGGGAAGGCGTCCCGAGGCACAGCCCCGCGCGAGGGGCGCGCGCAGCGCATGAGATCTCGGGATGCTAGCACTCCGGCAGGCTGGTAGCGAGAGGGTGTCGCGCCGGGCGCGCGGGTATGGGGGCCGAGCGCGAGGCCTACGGCCGCTCCGATGCCGGAAACGCTCGGTCGCGCAGCATCTGCAGCTTCATGCGCTCCATCGGGAGGATCTCCTCCTCCAGCGGTGCGCGGTCGTCCCCGTAGAGGATCCTGCGACGGCCGGCATCGAGGCGTTGCATCGCCGCATCGCGCGGCCCCATGCGCACTTCTCCCTCGTAGACGCACACGCAGGTCGCCTCGGGCGAGTCGATCACCGCGATGGTCGTGCCGCGCACCTCGACCTCCGCGATGGCGGTGGCAATGCGCAGCTCCGTGCCGGCGAAGCCCGCGCCGGTCGTGAAGCGCACCTCCCCATCCTCGACCCGGCCGCGGGGGCTGCGCCCCCACCAGCGTCCCGCCGTCGGTGGCAGGATCATATCGCTCCCGGGCGTCATCTCGATCCAGAGCTGCTCGCCGGCGAACAGCTCGAATCCGGTCGAGTCGCTGCAGACCAGATGCGCTCCGGGACGCAGGTGGCGGGCGAGGGTTTCCAGGTCGTCGAGCGCCAGGGGCTGATCGTCGATCAGGACCCGGCCCGGCTGCGCCGGAGCCACCGGCTGCCACTGCGGTCCGCGGTTGAGACCACTGAGGACAATGAGGGCCAGGATCGCCACGGCTGCCGCCCCGGCCGTCATCCAAAGGCGCAGCGCCGAGCGGCGTTCACGGGCCCGCGCGGCGTCCTGCTCACGCGTCGTCGCAAGCGTGCCCGAGACGAAGTCGCTCCGCAGTCGCTGCGCGAAGTCCGGCCGCGGAGCCGGCGTCGGCAACGCGCGCACCATCGCCCCGGCGCGCTGCATCTCGGCGCTGTAGCGGTCTTCGTCACGCATCACGACGCATCCTTCAGCATCTCGGCCAGCTCCGCGAGCGCGCGCGAGTAGCGTTTGCGCACTGCATCGGGCTTGAGGTCGAGAATCCCGGCGATCTTCTTGTGCGCCAGTCCCTGGTAGTCGCGCAGGATCACCACTTCGCGCAACGCGTCGGGCAATCTCCGCAAGGCTTCTTGTACAGCCCTCTCGCTCTCGGCGGCATCGCGCGTCTCTTCCGGGTTGCGTCCCGGATCGGTCAGAGCGTTCAGGTGATCGGTCGAGCCGTTGGCCATCACCGCCTGCTGCGACATGCGGTGTGCGCCCGAGCGGACCAGTGAACGACACGTGTTCAAAGTGATCGTCAAGAGCCAGGGCGCTGGATCGCGATCGGGATCGAGGCGGTCGGCGCCGCGGTGGATCTTGAGGAAGATCTCCTGCGACGCATCCTCGGCCTGCTGCCGATTCGAAAGAAACCGGTAGGCCAAGCCATAGATCGCCGGAAAGTAGTGATCGAAGAACGCCCCCAGGGCGCGGGCGTCACGGCACCGCACGCCCTCGAGCAGGGCCCGGGGAGGGGGCTCGAGACCGCGCCGTTGGGATCCGAGGTCATCCACATCCCGATGACGTTCGGTCTCGCGGCGCCCTGTGCTCCGCTTCTCGCGATCGCCCTGCGGCTTCACGGACGACCCTCGCTTTCGGCAGACATGTGCGCAGCGGATCGTAGCCCACGAAGCCGGCGAGCGCAACGCATGCCATCGGCACAGTACGCGTCGGCCTGGGATCTGTGACGCACGGAGATCCTCGACAGCGGCGCGGCGTGGCACCTCGAAAGACCGTCACAGCGTGCTGCGGCTCGCGTACTCCACGCAGGGTCACGGATGAGGAGTCGGGAGAAAGCAAGCGGAGGGACATACAGTTGGTTGCGTCCACGGCGGACATGGCGCCGCGCACACGGTGCGATCACACGCAGCCTGCGGTCACGTCTTGCCTCGGGACCCGCGGGCGGCAGCACGCGATGGCAAATACTGGTGCGCGCTGCCCGCGCGGTCTCGCGCCCGGTGACACTGATTTGCGGGTACCGGGCGAAGTCGAACGCAGGGGAGCTAGCGCTCTGCACGCCACGCAGTTGCGCTCCCCAACCTGGGGAGATGTCCGGTCGCGATCCCCGCATCCCCCCCGATACCGACCACCGCTTGCGCGCTCCAGAATCGCCGCAGTCGTGACGTCAAGGGAGGACTACGCACAAGTAGGTTCAGAGAGCATCAGAAATCAAAGGTCCGGTTCGACTGCGCGATCATGAGTCGCCGGCAGCCGAGGCCCAAGGAGGTACCGATGTCGAGAACGAAGAAGTTCCTGTTCGCTTCCATCTGCTTCATCGCCGCATCCGGGTTCGGATCGATGACCGCTGCCGTTGAGTATGAGATCGTCGTGGAGAACATGATCCCCGGCGGCGCGGAGACCGGTCAGCCGATGACCCCGCCGGTGGCCGTCGTTCATGGACCCGGCTACACGCTCTTTGCCGCGGGGGACATGGCGACCCCCGGACTGGAGTTGCTGGCCGAAGAAGGCATGACGGACGACCTGGTGATGGAAGCGGAATCCGATCCGGACGTCTACCAGGTGGTGGTGGGAGATGGTCCCTTCGTCGATGCGGTGACCTTCATGATCGAAGGCAATCCCGGCGAGCTGCTCTCATTGGTGACCATGCTCGCACGCAGCAACGATCTGATCACGGGCATCCACGATATCACGCTTCCCTGCTGCGGAGACAGCATGGCCTACGTCGACGTGGACGTCTACGATGCCGGAACCGAGGAGAACACCGGTCTGGTCGCGCACATTCCCTTCTACGGCAACACCTTCGTAGGACCCGATGAAGAGAATCCGATCGCGGCGATCACCTACTACGAGGTGGTCGATGATCCCGACTACGGTCTCCTCGAGTATGAATTCCCCCCGTCGGCACGCATCACGGTGACCGCGCTCGATCCGTCACCGGCCGAGCAGGATACGTGGGGAACCGTGAAGTCGCTGTTTCAGTAGTCTGTTCAGCGCTTGAGAGTGAAGGCGTGTGATCGGCAGTCAGGAGCCACGTCGAGACCCGCGGGCGGCAGCATGATGCAGGGCAAGCAGGTGCTTGCCGTCCGCGCGGTCTGGGCCATCGGCGATCGAGCCTGGCCGTCGTTGGGAGTCGCGAGCACATGTCAGGCGGGCCCGGCGGTTCGGGGGCCGCGCCCTGCAGGGAGCGAATCCGATGGGTCAGTGCCCCGATGGAAAGGAGACGAGCCAATGAGTCACACTCGCAGCTTCTCTGGAATCGCGGCTCTGTTGCTGGGCTGCCTACTACCGATGGCAGCCATGGCGCAGGGACCCGTGTTCGATTACGAAACCACGATCGACGGCTACTACCTCTCGGATGGCAACGGCATTCGGGTCGATGCGGCCGGCAACGCCTATGTGATCGCCTCCTGGTATGAGGATGGGCAGCATCTCGATCTGCTCGTGGTCAAGCTCGATCCCGACGGGGATCCCGTCTGGGAAGTGCCGATCGTGGGCGACGACCTCCAGCACGACTTCCCGCTGGGCATCGATCTCGATGCCGCCGGGGACGTGTGGATCACCGGCCGAACCAGCTCCGAGAGCTTCCCGATCGTAAACGGCCTCGACGATACGTTGACCGGTTTCACGGACGCCTTCGTCATGAAGCTGGACGCCGACGACGGGACGATTCTGTACAGCACGTATCTCGGTGGGGACTACACCGACTGGGGGGATGGAATCTTCGTGGCCGAGACCGGCGAGATCTACATCGTGGGCACCACCGGCTCGACCGACTTCCCGACCACCGACGATGCCTATCAGAGCGAGCCCAGCGCTCCGCTGTACGTCTACAATGACATCTTCATCACCAAGCTCTCTCCGGCGGGCGATGAGATTCTCTACAGCACTTACTTCGGCGGCTTCGAGGACGACTTCGCGACGGACATCGCCGTCGATCCGAACGGCGACATCGTCTTCTCCGGGACGACCCGTGCGGACGACTTCCCGCTCGTCGACCCGATCCAGACGGGGCACTCGATGTTCGCATCCAAGCTCTCCGGCGATGGAAGCACGCTTCTCTTCAGCACCGTCCTGGGCGGAAGCGACAACGACCGCTTGCGGGGCATGGCGCTCGACGCGGAGGGTCATGTCTATCTGACCGGCTACACCCGCTCGATCGACTTCCCCACGACGCCCGGCGCCTTCCAGGAGGAGTTCGTGGGCGGCATCGACGCCTGCGAAGAGGGCTTCCCCGGCCACGACGTCAACTGCGAGGACGGCTTCGTCACCAAGATGGCAACCGACGGCACAGGGCTGATATACAGTTCCTTCATCGGCGGCCAGTCGGTCGACAAGAGTACTGCCATCGCGGTGGACGAGCTGGGCTGCGCCCACGTGGTCGGAAGTACGACCACCGAGGATTTCCTGGGGTCTGGCAACCTATTCGCCTCGATCTTCGTGACGATGTTCTATCCGGGCGGGAACGACGTCGTCTACACCGTGACCAAGCAGTCCCACTCGGCCAGCGCCGGCCATGGCGTCACGCTGGGCGCCAACCATCAGGACGTCTACTTCACCGGCGCGGTGAATGCGCCGGCGGATGTCTACGTGGCTCATCTCACGGGCGGTACCGGCTCGGCGCCGGAGGTGCCCGGCCATGCGGCCCGATCCAGCCTGGCGCTGCGCATTCCCAATCCGGCCCGCGGGGATCTCGCGGTGCGCTATGCGATTCCGCCGGGCGAGGCCGCGCCTGCCGTCCTGACCGTCTACGACATCAGTGGACGCCCGGTGCGCACCCTTGTCGAAGGCGTCCCGACGGCCGGCGAACACAGCATCGCCTGGAACGGGACGGACCACACCGGCGCGAGCGTTCCGGGCGGCGTCTACTTCTTCGAGCTGCGATGGAACGGCCGGAGCCAGGTGCAGCGTGCACTGCTGCTGCGATGATATGGCAGCATCCGTCAAGCCTCCTCCAGGGATCCCACCGGGGGTGGCTTGGCTCTGCCAGAGGGCTTCGGAATAGCGAAGAGTGTCGGTCTCTGCGACGACAAATCACGATGACATTCGCGGGCTGCATCGGCGTCCCGTCCACAGCCGCATGAATGTGACCCACCGGGAGGGTGGATGCGCAAGGAGAAGGAGGCAATCATGGTACGTGCAATGCAGGCGTTCGGCTGCGCCGCCCTGATCCTGCTGGCGGCAGGCGCCCGCGCGCCGGCGCAGAGCCCGGCAACGACGCGCGCCGAGATCGGGATCACCCTGACCCCCTACAACCCACCCATCCTGCTGCCCGACGAGGGGGGCAACTTCGGCTATGCCGTGGCGGTGGACAACGAAGAGCCGACGGCGCAGATACTCGACGTCTGGACGGTGATCACGCTGCCGGGCGGCGGCGAAGAGCCCGGGTACGGCCCGGCGCATCTGGAGCTGCCCGATGGCTGGTCGGCGCAGGATGATCGCTCGCAGGCGATCTCCGGGGGCATGCCGGAGGGGATCTATACATACACGGCGTACGCCGGCGTGCATCCCGACCAAATCTGGGCCAGCGACAGCTTCGAATTCGAGAAGCTGCCCGGCACCGCCGGCTGGTACGCGCAGTCTGCCGGCACGGAGCTCGATCTGACCGGCGTCTCCTTTGTCGATACGCAGCGCGGTTGGGCGGTCTCGTCCTACCGCGAGATCATCCATACGGAAGATGGCGGCGACATCTGGGTGCCCCAGGACGACGGGCAGTACTACCCGCACGAATACCGCGACGTGCACTTCGTCGGCGCCCAGACTGGATGGGTCGTGGGACACGGATGGTCCCTCGGCGGCACCATTCTGAACACGACCGACGGTGGTGTGACCTGGATCGAGCAGGAGCCGGATGGCGAGGACGAGTTCTACGGCGTCTTCTTCGTCGACGATCAGCATGGCTGGGCCGTGGGCGGGTTCCGCGACCTCTTTGGCAGCAGTCACCATCAGATCATCGAGCACACCTCGAACGGCGGACAGACCTGGAACCACCAGTACTACAACCCCTACGACCGTCCTCTCGAGCGGGTGCACTTCGTCGATGTCGAGCACGGCTGGGCCGTGGGTGGCTCCGATGTGCTCGTGGCCACCGCAGACGGTGGCGACACGTGGCTCCCGCAGGATCCTGCAAGCAGCAGCTCCCTGCATGATGTCTGCTTCGTCGATGCACAAACGGGGTGGTGCGTGGGCGACAACGGCACGATTCGGCACACGGCCGATGGAGGCGAGACCTGGACGGCCCAGACGGCCGGCACTTCGGCGGAGCTGCGCACCGTCTTCTTCGTCGACGACCAGACCGGCTGGATCGGCGGAGTGGACTTCGGCGACTACGTCCCGGTGATCCTGCACACCGAGGATGGCGGACTGCTCTGGGAGGTGCAGGAAACCGGGACCGGGGACGAGCAGATCGTCATCGCGGATCTCTGCTTCGTCGATGCCAACCATGGCTGGGCTGCAGGCGCGCTGTGGCCCGATCTGCCGGTCATGCTGCACACCGAGAACGGGGGCGAAGGACTCCTCTCGGGCATCGATGGAGCGCCCGGCGGGATGGAGGGCTGGACGACGCCCCGCGTGCTCCCCGCAGCACCGAATCCGATGCGTGCGCGCGCACAGATCCGCTTCGCGGTGCCCGGCAAAGCCAGTCAGCCGGTCCGGATCACGGTCTTCGACCTCGAGGGTCGCCCGATCCGCTCGCTCTGGGATGGATCGCGCAAGCCCGGCGAGCACATCGTCCCCTGGGACGGACGGACCGGCGACGGCTCGCGGGCCGCGAGCGGAGTCTATCTCTACGGCGTGCGGATCGGCGACTTCACGAGCAGCGGGAAGCTGACGCTGCTGCGATAGCCGCTCGCCTCACTCCAGAACCACCAGCTTCCGCTCGGCGGTGCGGCCATCCGCGGCGATCCGCGCAAAGTAGACGCCCGGCGGCACCGATCGCCCGTTGCGGTCGCGCGCCCGCCAGCGCACCTCGTGCGGGCCCGCGCTCTGCCGGCCATCGACCAGCACGATCAGCTCACGGCCGCTGACGTCGTGGATGCTCAAGCGCACCCCGGCGGATCGTTCGAGCTCGTAGCGCAGCGTGGTCTCCTCGGCGAACGGATTGCGGCGCGGTGCGAGCCGAAGCGCCGGGCGCAGATCCGCGGCGGCCGGCGCATTCGGCACCAACGACACCAGATCGGAGACATCCAGGCTGAACATCGAGCGCCCGTGCGTGCCGGCCACGAGTGTGCGGGTGGGCGCGTGCAGCTTCAGGTCGAGCACCGGAGCGGCTGGCAGACCGGTGCCGAGCGCCGACCAGCTCTCCCCGGTCGTGGCGCTGACGAAGCAGCCGATATCGGTGCCCACATAGAGCACGTTCGGGTAGTCGGGATCGCAGACGATCACGTTGGCTGGCGCCTCGGGGAGGTTGCCGCTGATGTCGGTCCAGTTTGCGCCCATGTCATCGCTGCGGAAGACGTGCGGCGCGGGCGAGTCCCAGCGGAATCCGGAGACGGTCACGTAGACGATCGCCGCATCGCTCGGGTCGGTCTCGACACGCGTGATCCAGCGGTCGGGCAAATCGTCGGAGATGCGCGTCCAATCGTCTCCAGCGTTGCTGGTGACCCACACGCGTCCGTCGTCGGTGCCGACGTAGATCACATCCGGATCGGTGTGGGCCACATCGATCGTGGTGATCGTGCCGTAGTTGCCGCCCTGGTTGCCGCCGGTCAAGTCGCCGCTGATCGGCGACCAGGAGCCGGCGGCATTCGCGCTGCGATAGAGCCGGAACGTGCCGTAGTAGAGGATCGGCTCGAAGTTGGGATCCATCACCACCGGCGTCGACCAGTTGCGCCGGTCGCCGTAGCTGATGCCGTCGGTCGCATCGCTCCAGCCGTAGCCGCCGTTGGTCGACTTGTAGAGATTGCCGTACTGGTACTCGGCGTAGATCGTGTTCGAGTTGGTCGGATCGACGATGCAGTAGAAGCCGTCGCCGCCAAGGATCATCTCCCAATCATCCGTGCCCCCGTTCCATGTGCGCAGCGTGCCGTTGTCCTGCGTCCCGCCGTAGAGGCGGTGGGGATTGAGGGGGTCGATCGCGATGGCGTAGAACTGCGAGCTGGGCTGGTCGTAGAGCTTCGTCCAGGTGGCGCCGGAGTCCTCCGAGCGGTAGACGCCGCCATCATTGCCGTCGTAGACGCGCGTCGGCCGCGAGGGGGCGAAGGCCATGCCGTGGTGGTCGACGTGCATGTTCGGCCCCGTCTCCGACCAGCTCGCCCCGCCATTGGTCGAGCGATAGCAGGGGAGACCCAGGGCCAGGACGTTGTCCGGGTCGCTGGGATCGACGCGGATGTTGCCGAACCACCAGCCGTAGGAGCTGTAGAGGTTGCCCAGAGCGCCGTCATTGGTGCCCGACCAACTATCGCCGCCGTCGGTCGATTTGTAGACGCCTTCGAAGTAGCCGGTCGCATCGGCGTAGATCGCATAGAGCACTTCGGGCTGCGAGGTACACAGCGTCAGCCCGATGCGTCCTACGTCACTGCCCGTGGGAAGACCGTTGATGAGCTCGTTCCAGCTCTCCCCGCCGTCGGTGCTGCGCCAGACGCCGCTCGAGGGACCGCCGGAGTTGCGGTAGTTGAGACCGCGTGAACGCTCCCACATCGCGGCGTAGAGGATGTCCGGATCGGTGGGATTCATGACCAGGTCGATCGCCGCAGTCGAATCGGTCAGGGCCAAGACGCGCTCCCAGCTCTCCCCGCCGTCGCTCGTGCGATAGATGCCGCGATGGGGACCGGTACCGAAGAGCCGACCGGTGGCGGCCGCGAACACGCGCTGCCCGTTGTGTGGATCGACGACGATGCGCGCGATGTAGCGGGTCTCCTCGAGTCCGCGCGGCTCCCAGCTCGCCCCGGCATCGGTCGAGCGGTAGATGCCCAGCCCGAAGAAGCTGAAGCTGCCGGCGTTGGCCTCGCCCGTGCCGGCCCAGATCAGATCCGGATTGGTGGGGTCGATCGCCACCGCGCCCACCGAGAGCACCGCCTGCTCGTCAAAGGTCGGGGTCCAGCTCTCGCCGGCGTCGGTCGACTTGAAGACCCCGCCGCTGGCCATGGCTGCGTAGACGATGTCCGGGTCGGTGGGATGCACCGCGACGTCGGTCACCCGAGCCCCAATGTTGCCCGGCCCCTCGGGCTGCCAGGCCACGCGCGTCCCCCGCTCGGCGGCGCGCAGCGCCGCGGCCTGCTCGAGCGCCAGGCGCACCGAGGAGAGGCGAATGTCGCCGTGGGGATAGGCGCGCTGATGCCAGAACCATTCGTTCGGGCGGCCGGAGGGGTCGCGCGACTCGCCCTCCTCGTCCTGGTTCTGCGAGAACCAGAGGAGTGCGAAGAGGCCTATGATGAAGAGCACCAGGACGAAGGCCACTGCGAAACGGCGCGGCATCGGATCTCCTCCCAGGCTGGGGCTCGCGCGCTCGCGGCGAGGACAGGCGTCGCGCGGCGACACTGAGCGCTAAATCGTTGCATCATCGAAATGAACGCCACCGACGATAGGATGATCGCCGACTACAATAGTATCGGAAGGTGGGTGTGCCTTCCTCCGCAAAGCGATCCGATCGGGCCGCACTCGGCCATGGGGCGTGGGCACTCGAACCAAGCCCCCAGGCAGCGAACCAGGCCGCGGCGTCTTCCGCCAGCCCCTGCGGCGGCCCTCGTTGACCCCGCGACAATCCGGTGCTAGCGTCCCGACTACGCGCACGGGCTCCTGTGGCTGGGGAACAGCGTACGCCATGACGCGGTTGTTCCCATGTAGTCGAGTGACGAACTTCTCCCCGAGATGGGCCGTTGGACCCGAGCATCTTTCGGAAGGGACCTGTTCAAACGGGAGTGCCGGAGAGTGCCAGACGTCCGTGCGATCGATGACTACTTTGAAGACCTGGGCATGCTCTGGGACGAGTGCGCCTTGCCGAACGTGCGCGCGCTGGCTACGGCGCGTTTCATAACGGCGCTTCCGGACGATCTGCGCGGCCGCCGATACTACCTGCAGGAATCGGCATCCCGCCTCCTTCCCGCGCTCGAGCGGATGACCGATCGCTTCCGCGACCCGAAGCACCAGGCCTGGGTCCGCGACGCGCTCGAGCGACTCGTGCGCGACGGACTCCTCGAGACCAGCGTGGCGCGGGCGTTGCTGGCCGCATCGGCCGCCGAAGGGAGCGGTCGCACGCAGGGGACCGATGTTCCTGCGGCGATGGCAAGCGCGCCGCCCGGCCAGCAGATCCTGCTGCGTGTGCCGCTGCTGCATCCGATTCCCGCGCCGTCCTGGGACGCGGAGGCGCCCGGGCAGGTGGGACTGATCACCGAACTGACGCTCGTGCCCCGGCGGCGCGTACCGGGCGCCCCGCTCGTCTCGTGGAACAACGCACATACCGGCGAATCGCTCAGCGGCATGCGTGCGCTGAACGATGTCGCGGCCGACGCCTTCATGGCGGCGTGCGAGGCCGTCCCCGATGCGCCGCAAGCATGCGAGGAGGGTCTGGGCTTCGAGATCTCGATCTCGGAGAAGGAAGCCCCGATCGTGGGCGATTCGATCGGCTTGGGGCTGTGCGTCGCTTTCACCGCCGCCCTGAAGGCTTGTGCGGGCCGCGGTTGGGATCGCCGGCCGCGGGGCGATCTGGCTTGGACGGGGCGCATCTCGCCCAGGGGCGAGGTGGGCAGGATCGAAGCACTCTCACTCGCGCACAAGATCCGCGCCGCGCGGCAGGGGGGGGTGGCGGGCATCGTGATCCCCGCAGGCATGGCGGATGCGACAGAGACCGAGCGCAGCGGGTTTCAGGTGGCGGAGCTGGCGCACGTCTCCGGCTTCCTGCTTTCCGAACCCACGGCCTTCGAGATCACCGAGCCCTGGCCCGGCGCCGATCGGGCGCGCAGGAGCATCCGCCGCCGACCCCCGTGGCTCGCGGGCGGCCTCATCGCCGCGGCGGTCGTTGCGGCGATCCTGATCGGCCTCGCCCTGCGCGGGGGAGACGGGGACCGATCGTCGCTCCCCGGAATCGGAGCCGAGCCGGCTCCCGCGCTGGCGGACCTGCGCGTCGAGACGATTCACGAGCAGCGCGAGCTGCGCGTCACCTGGCCCGGTCAGACCGCGCCGCTTCTGGTACCCACCGAGGGCCCCGTCCGGATCGTCATGAAAACCGATCGCCTCGCGGGGGACGAGCGGGGGGCGCTACGGATCGCCTATGCCACCGCGCAGGCCGGCGGGCATCCGGGACGTCTGGTCGTCTACGACCCGCTGGCGCAAGAGACGGTGTGGCGATACATCTTCACCGAATCCGGCCTGCCGGGTGATCCGTTGCGCGACCGTCCCGGGGTGAGCTACTCGACGAAGGTCGGCCGGATCGCGGACTGCGATGGAGACGAGGATGACGAGATCGTCCTCGCGGTGGCCCTGAATCCTGAGGCTGACTGCCTGCTCTGGCTCTTCGATGGCCTGCGGGATCCGGTCGGGGTCGTACGGCACATCGGCTACTTCGAGCAGATCGAGGTCGTCGATCTCGATTTCGATGGCACGCCGGAGATCCTGGCGGCCGGGCATCACACTCCCAGCAAGGGCGTTTCTCTCGTGGTACTGCATGCCAACCAGTTCGCGCCGTTCCGAAGCTCCGCGTCGATGGCCGATCCTAGCACGCAGGGGGGCGCCGCGCGGGTCGCGGGCGAGGTGCACGACGGCCTCTGCCTGACGCATCTGGTGGTCCCCCTGATCCCCGAATTCACTGCGGCATCAGGCATTACGGAGCTATGGTGGCCGGAGGGAGAGATCTTCGAGCTGGTCGGCACCGAGCGGAAGGCCACCGTGCCCCGGCTGGCGATCAGCGCCACCCATCTCGCGCGAAGGGTGCCCGACTACCTGATCGCGGCCGGCATCCCCTGCGGAGAGCTACGCATTCTGCCGACAGCGAATATGGAGCACTTCGTCGCGACGCAGGGCCCCCTGGTCGCCGACCTCTGCGGGGAAGCGTTTCTCGATCGCTGGCGCAGCGCAATCTTCTGTGGCGATCGGATCCAGCACCGCTGGTCTGAGGAGTGACCATCTGCTAGGATTCTGCTAGTCACTCCAGGGGGCCTGCGGGGCCCACCGAGGTTTCAGCAAATCCTGTGACGGGGTGGCTCGTGCAGTGGGCAATCGAGTGACGTCGTGGCGCTACTGTGCAGCGCGCAAGTGAAGGTACAATCGATGGGACATCTCGAGGATCGGGAACTCGTGCGAATCATCGACGGTGGCGAATCGTTTGAACCCAGCCCGGAGACGCAGGAGCATCTGGCAGGTTGCGAGGTATGCCGGCGACGCCTCGAGTCGTTCCGCATCCTGACCCAGCACGGGACGGCATCGGCGGAGGATCTGGCCGCCTTGCACACCCCCGCGATCCGCGCCGAGCTCACGCGCCTCTTTGCCATCCTCTCCCGCAAGTCGCGGAGTCGCCCGGCGCAGCACACCCCCGCGGAGCTGATCCCGCTGCAACCGATCCTACCGCGCAATCACTATCGCGCGCTGGCTGCCGATCCGGGCACCGCGAGCGCGTCACGGTTGCCCGTACTCCGCAGCGCGGAAGGAGACTACGTCGTGCGCTTCCGCCAGGAGGCGGACGGCCGCCTGTGCGCATACGTGATCGATGGCCGGGATGATCCCACGTCGCAGCTCAAGCTGCGCATCGGTGCGGCGGGACCCGTCTTCGCGGTGGGTGAGAGTGGAGAAGTGGTGCTCGAGGGGGTCACCGAGGAGCAGCTCCGCTACGCCGTCGTGCTCATCGAGCGGCGGGAGAAGTCGTCGTCGTAGCCCGGATCGACGGTCCTCCCGCGACCTCGATTCGGCCGGATCGACGATCGCTCTCCAACCTCGATCAGCGCGCGCGCACGATCCGCCGCACGATCTCCCGCTCTCCCACGGTCAAGCGCAGAAAGTAGAGTCCCCCGGGCGCCGCCCGTCCGCTCCCATCGGTTCCGTTCCAATGCGTGACATGCCGGCCGGCCCCGCGCACCTCGTCCAACAGGCAGCGTACTCTTCGCCCCGCCGGATCGATCACCGCCAGGTGCACGCGAGCCTCGTCGAGCGTGGCGGGAATGCCGAACTCGATCCGCGTCTGCCGTAGCATCGGACTCGGCGAGGCCGGGCGCAGCCACAGCCGGTTTACGAGCGATGTCTCCCCATCGCCACCCTGCTCGTTGCGGTTTTGTGCGTCGCTCACTCCGCACCCGACATACCGCGCGCCCAGCAGACCACACGCTCCGTTGGGGGGCGCGTAGGGCGCGCAGGGGGAGCCGGGCTGCAGGCCGACGTCCCCCGCCGCGGCGTCGCAGAAGAGCGGATCTTCCGAGATGTTGCCGCTCACGCCGAGCTGTTCGGCGATTGGGCCGGTCCAGTCCCCGCCGGCGTTGCCGTATAGATCGCAGCAGGAGAGCACCGGGTAGCTGGCGAGGTGGCACGAGACCGCCTCCCCGCGGGAGCTGAAGGCGATGATCGTGTTCTCGAGAATCGCGTTGGTGTGATCGTGCACGCGCAGGCCGGCGCCGTAGTGGCTGGCCGCGTTGTCGTGGAAGGTGCAGTTGCGGAAAGTGGCGTCCGAGCCGCCCAGGCAGTAGGCGCCGGCCCCCAGGCGGGCACTGTTGCGCAGGAAGACCACGCGCTCGAAGAGCGGCGTGGCGCCATTGCGCGCGCGCACGGCGCCGCCGAAGTCGGCGGAGTTGTCGGCGAGCACTACGTTCCGCAGCGTGGGCGAGCAGCTCTCGATGCAGACGGCGCCCGCGATGTCGTAGTGGCCACCGCGCACCGTGACGCCTTCGAGCACGCTGGCAGGACCCTCATCCGAATCGAAGACGAAGCCGCGATGCCACGTCTCGGCCGAGCCCTGGCAGTCGATCGCGCAGGTCGCGGGATCGCCGCTCAACGAACGAACGGTCACCGAGCGACCGCCGAAGTCGATGTCGCGATTCCCCTCCCCGGTGAAGACGCCCTCGGCCAGATGGATGGTGGCGCCCTCGGCAGCCGCGTCGATCGCCGACTGGATCGTGGGGAAGGGCCCGGACCCGTCTTGGTAGACCACGATCGCCCCACAACCCGCCCCGTATGCGCCGATCAGCTCGCACGGCTCGTTGGGCGGCGTATGGGGCAGACAGGGCGATTCGGCGGCGAGCGTGAAGTCGAGCGCGTCGGGGTTGCAGAAGATCGGGTCGGCGGAGATGTTGCCATCGACCCCGTATTGGCCCTCGAGGCAGCCGACGTAGTCTCCCGCGGCGTTGCCGTAGACATCGCAGCAGGCGAGCTGCGCGGATCCGCCGGCGATGCAGGCCACCGGCTCGCCGGCTTCGCCGAAGGCCAGGATCGTGCTGTCGATCAAGAGCGCACTCGCGCCGATGGCGGCGATCGCGCTGCCGTCCGCGGCCGTGCCTTCCAGAAAACAGCAGTTCTCGATCTGTGGGACGGCGCCGTCGCAGGCCAGCGCGCCGCCTTCGGTGAGCGCTTGGTTGCCGAGATAAATGCAGCGCTCCAGTACGGGCGTTGCGCCCTCGCCGCAGTAGACCGCCCCGCCGCGCTCCGCGGCGCGATTCTCCATCAGCAGGCACTCGCGCAAGGTGGGCGCGGCGCCCATACAGACGATCGCCCCACCGCTCGGATCGGGCTCTCCGGCGTACCCGCCGCGGATCGTCAGGCCCTCGATCACCGTGGCCGCGGTCTCTGCGCTGCGCGCGACGAAAGCCCGGTGCGGATCCTGGGCTGATCCCTGGCAATCGATCGTGCACGTGCGGTAGTCGCCGCTCTGCGAGCGGATGGTGAGCTGCTTGCCCAGCAGGTCGATATCGCGATTGCCGGGACCGGTATAGGTGCCATCGGCGAGCACGATGCGCGTGCCGTCGCGCGCCATGTCCACGGCATCCTGGATCGTGGGGAAGAGACCGCTGCCGTCGGGTTGCAGGGGGAAGATCTCGACCGGACGCACGCCGGCGATGAGTGATTGGTTCAGGGGATTCTGGAGACCGTAGAGCTCATCGAGCACGTACCAGGCGTTGTAGCTGCCGCCCCAGCCGTAGTTCATGTGGATCTCGCGCGTGTAGGCGTCGGTTCTCCACCCATCGCAGACCAGCGCGTGGCCGGGGATCCCGTAGGGCATCGGGCGGCCGGCGTCGATCTCGTCGCGGATCAGTTCGAACCATGTATCCGCCGTATACTCTCCCCGCGATACGAGCTCCATCTGCGGCTCGTAGTGGAAGTAGTCGCGCAGGGCGAGGATCACCATCTCCATGACCCCACCGGACCCGCAATGTCCGTAGTCGATGAGCTCGCCCACACCGACTTCGAAGTTGAGCTCGGCCAGGGCTGCGCGCTCTTCGGCGACACATCCACCGAGGCAGTTGTCGGGCATGTTCTCCCAGTCGTAGGGGTCCGAGTAGTCGGCAAAGAGATTCTCGCCGGGCGTGTCGCCGCCGCAGGACTGATCCCCATTCCAGTAGTGCCAGGACTCGCCGTTTCCCCGCGGCGGCCACGCCCAGTGGCGCATGACCTGCGCGGTGGCCGTCGCCACGCAGCCGACCACGCAGCGGCCGCCATCCCCCATCGGACAGTAGTCCCAGTAGGGCGCGGCCTGGTGCCAGGAGGTGGTCAGGAGCGGGCCGACCTCCTCCCGGCGGCCAAACTCGTTCCGCGCCAGTGAAGCGTGAAAGCGCGGCGGATCCCGGAGCAGCAGATCCCACAGTCGGCGGTGCGTGGGCCCGAACAGCAGGCCGGCCGCTGCGGGATCGCCCCCGCCCTCGGCCAGCGTCGGTTGTGCGGCATCGAGGCTTCCGTAGGCGTGGATGAAGCGCAGCGCCCGGTCGGTGAGGATCTGTCGGAGCATCGCGGAGAAACCGCCGGCTGCGGCGACCTCGAGTGCGAACGGCTCCGAATACGCCTTGATCGGCGGCAGCTCCTTGAGCGCGGGGACGACGATGTGCCCGCTGGGGAAGATCTCGTAGTTGCGCGCCAGCAGCGTGCCGGCCGGGAGCTGTGCGGTGGCGCCGTGGGGGCCGACGACGATCGCGTCTCCGCCGACGATCCGCGGCGCCCGGGAACCGGCCCAGTGCCCCTGCCGATCGAGGGTGTAGCGCAGGAAGTTCTCGCAGACGCGGTGCATCTCGGTCGACGTGGCGCGCTCGGCGCGGGGCGCGGGGCTCAGAAGCGCGGCGCAGGCGAGGAGCACGGCACCGGCGAAGGCCACGCCGCAAGCACGTAGCACGGCACCGGCGAAGGCCACGCCGCAAGCACGTAGCATGGCACCGGCGCGTGGCGTGCGGGATCTCCTGCGGATCCATCCGGGGCGGGCGGTCTTGGCGAAGGGAGGGCGGATCGGGCCATCGGACATGGCGTCTCTCCTTGCTGGCGGAACGAGCGGCGGCAGAACGAGCATGCGTACACCGTGAGTATACGCTAGGTGCGGCAAGGCCGCACAGGAGAGGCGAGGGGGGGCGCCGCGGGAGAAGCCGATCCCATGGGCGCCGGGGATGGCAGAGAAGGAGGCGTGAATGCATCCAGCGGGGCAGGCGAGACACAGGGCGGGCGATACGCAAGCCGCGCGACCCGCCCCCCCGATCGCACCTGGACGCACTCGCTCCGCATATCGCCCGCCCCGCCTGGGGCTAGCGCGCTTCGACGGCCTTGGCGATTCGCTCGCCGATCTGCTGATCGATGTTGCGCCAGTACTCCAGCGCGCGCTTCAGAACCGGCTCGGTGACGCCCTTCTGCAGATGTCCGGCGACATTGGAGACCACTCGGTCGCGCTGGGCGTCGTCCATCACCTTGCGCACCAGGGTGCCGGCCTGACCCCAATCATCGTCGTCCTTGCGCAATGTGTAGGCGGCGCGCACGAAATCACCGCTGGCCTTCCACACTTCCACCTGCGGATAGCGCTCCCCGTCGGCCTTGGGCCCACCCTTCGAGTTCGGTGCGTAGACCGGATCCGAGACGTTCTCGACACGCATGGCTCCATCCTTGCTGTAGCTGTGCATCGGGCACTTGGGACGATTGACCGGGATCTGCTTGTAGTTGACGCCCAAGCGGGCGCGATGGGCATCGGCGTAGGAGAAGAGGCGCGCCAGGAGCATCTTGTCGGGACTGGGTCCGATGCCGGGAACGAAGCTGTTCGGCTCGAAGGCCGCCTGCTCGATCTCGGTATGGAAGTCGGTTGGATTGCGGTCCAGCGTCAGCCGGCCGACCTCGTGCAGCGGGTAGTCGCCGTGGGGCCAGACCTTGGTCAGATCGAACGGATTGAAGCGGTAGCTCTCGGCCTCCTCGAAGGGCATGATCTGCACCTTCAGCGTCCACGTTGGATACTCCCCGCGCTTGATCGCCTCGAACAGGTCGCGGCGGTGATAGTCGGCGTCGATGCCGGCGATGCGATCGGCTTCCTCCTGCGTGAGGAAGTCGATGCCCTGATCCGTCTTGAAGTGGTACTTCACCCAGAAGCGCTCGCCTTGGGCGTTGACCCACATGTAGGTGTGGCTCGAGTAGCCGTTCATGTGGCGCCAGGTCTTCGGGATCCCGCGATCGCCCATCAACCAGGTGACCTGGTGGGCGGATTCGGGGGAGAGCGTCCAGAAGTCCCACTGCATGTCGTGATCGCGCAGGCCGTTGTCGGCCCGCCGCTTCTGCGAGCGGATGAAGTGCTGGAACTTCATCGGATCGCGCACGAAGAAGACCGGGGTGTTGTTGCCGACCATGTCGTAGTTGCCCTCGGGCGTGTAGAACTTCAGCGCGAAGCCGCGCGGGTCGCGCCAGGTGTCGGGGCTGCCGCGCTCACCAGCGACGCTGGAGAAGCGGATCAGCGTGTCGGTCTTCGTCCCGGGCTGGAAGACCGCCGCCTTGGTGAAGGCGCTGACATCTTGGGTCACCTGGAAGTGCCCGAAGGCGCCCGAGCCCTTGGCATGCGGCTGGCGCTCGGGGATCCGCTCGCGATTGAAGTTGGCCATCTGCTCGATCAGGTAGTGATCCTGCAGCAGGATGGGTCCGTCCGGGCCGACGGTCAGCGAGAACTCGTCGCTGGGTACCGGCATGCCGGCATCGTTGGTCGTGGGCTTGGGCTCATCCTTCTTCATCGTAGACCTCCGTGGCTCTCCGCCGGGATGGCGAGCCAAAAGCCTCGACATCCGGGGCGATTCTGGTCCTCTGTCCGCAAGCGTCGATGCGGCTCGGACGCTTCGGTTCGGCAGGCAAACGAACCGGGGACTTCGTCACGGAGCCCCAGCAAACCGGGGGACTTCGTCACATGCCCCAGGCGAGCGGATCTGTGTGGGGTGGCGGATCCTGGTGCGATGCCCGTGGGGGTGGGGTCCAACAGCCTGCCGACCGCAGGACCATTCGACCAGACTTGGAGCCGGGTGGCAAGCAGGAACTGCATGGGCCTGCTGAGCGGAACCAAGCCGGGAACGGCTTCGCAGGGCGTGACGATGGCGGGTCGTGCTACACGGGCCGGCCGCCACTCGCCAGCGGGTCGTCCTCTCCACCAGCATCGCTGGAGGGCAGGTCGAGAACCTTGAGCGCGAGAATTCCGACCTCCTCGGTGCCCTCGCTCTGCATATGTACATCGCGCGCGACGATCAGATCGCGCGAGGTGAAGTAGTTCGTCATCCGCTCGACGATCGTGTCCTCGCACTCCTGCTCGCAACTGAGGGAGACCTCCGTGCCTACAGTCGGCAGGGACGACTGCTCCCCGCGCACCAGCAGGCTGAGACCGGAGAGCGAAGATTCCCGCACCTCGGCGTGCAACTGCGCGTCACGGCCATCCTCCTGCCAGTGAACCGTCAGGATGTGCGGCCCTAGTTGCGGTGCGCAGAGCTTGCGCGGATGACGACGCCGATCCAAGGGCAAGGAGGTGCCGTCGGCGCCTCCCCCGTAGAGAGCGCCATAGACTTCGTGCAACCAGCGACTGCGCGTCTCGAACATGCGCCGCAGGACCTGGCGGTCCTCTTCGAGCGTCACTCTGGCATGGAAGGCATCGGTATCTGACGTGCGCCAGAGACGGTCGAAGTGACGATAGAGGATCTGGTAGGCCTCGGAGCGTGTGGAGTCGGCGAAGGCAAAGAGCGGCGCGCGGGTAGGGCGCTTCGGTGGATGTGCGACCGGGTCGTCGGATCCCACGCGACCGAATGTGTAAGGCTCGAAGAAGGCCACGCCATCGGCAATCACGAGCCAGCAGGAGGGGGCATGCGAGTAGAAGCGCACCTTCTCGGTCAGATCGGGGAATCGCGCGATCACGCGTAGGGCCCGCGCGAAGCAGTCGTAGACGCGGGTGTCGAAGTAGGGATCTCGGGAGGAAGGCTCCGCGGTGCGATCGTGTTCTAGAATCCGGCGGATATGCCTCGGCGGCTCCTCGAGGAACGCCCGGAAGAGCGCCGGACTGCGCAGACCATTGAGTAGCAGGATGCGCTGGTTGACATCCGGACAACGGCTCTTGGCCAGCGCAGCATGTATGTCGTCGAAACGCACGGTCTGATCGAGTGAGACGGCGAGGATCCAGGCCTTCTCACGTGCCTCCTCGATTGCCTTCAGTATGTCGCTACGTGCCTCGGCTCGAGAGACGTAGATGCGCTCGATTGCGCTTTCACGTGCAGCCTTGAGGAAGTTGAGCTTCCGAAGAAATGCGGCCTCGGTGCGATCTGCGGATTCATCCAATCGCTCCCTGAGCTCTTCTGCCGCCTCCGCCTTCAGCCTTGCAGCGAATTCCTCCGCCTCCTTCAGCAGGAGCACGCGATCGAGCAGGTGCACGCCGACTACGGCTAGCAGGACGAGGAAGATGTGGTTGACCGACTCGGGGATTCTCGAGTGCATCCAGACAGCATAGAGGAGGACCAGGCCGAGGAACGCCACACCGACCCAGAAGGTCTTGGGGGCTGCCCGGCGGATGGAACGAAACTCCATACGTGCTCGCCCCTCTCACGGCGACGTTGAGGAGACGATGTGCTGCAGATCGCTTCGCAGTCCAACTACAATCCTACTTCGTCGCGAGATGTCCTGACAAGTCGCGGGCCGAAGTCCTTCCCGAATAGGTAGTTGCATCATGCAGTGGCGTCGAGGGTCGAAGCCACGACGCGAGACAGGGCCCCGGTTCCCGGCCGCTGTTGCCGATCAGAAGTCTGCTCTGGTAGGCTGTCCGCCGGGTCCCGACTCGCCCGGAACGTGTGACCGTGAGACTGTCAGATGATCAGAGGAGAGCGCCGTGGAAGTCATCCAAGTCGGCGATGCGCGCTATGCGCTCATCAAGTGGTCTAGTCGCCGTACCCGTCGTCGTGTTGGGGTGATCTGCACGATCGGTCCCGCTGTCTACAATCCCCCGCAACCCGACCTGCTCGAAGAGCTGATCCGCGGGGGCATGAACATTGCGCGCATCAACCTCTCCCACTATCGCTTGGCGTCGGACAAGCCCGGGGAGTGCGAGCCCCATCCTGCCGATCGCGACAAGCTGCTGAATCTCATTCGACGCATCCGCGAGGTTTCCGACAAGCTGTGCACGCCAGTGAATATCATGTTCGATCTGAGAGGCCCCGAGATTCGGGTGGCGAAGTTTCGGGTGCACTCGCTCGACGATTTGGACCGCGGCCGACTCCGTCTGGCACAAGGCAGTACGTTCTCATTCGTCCCGGAGAATTTGCAGGTGGATAGAGCTTCTGGGTTACTGGTCGAGCGCCCGCTCCTGGTCGTGGACAAGCGGACCATTACCAAACTGCAGGGGCGAGGTCGCAAGCTGACCTTCACTGCGAACGTGGGCGGCCGGACCCGTAGCATTCGAGTGGAACGGATTCGGAGTGAGATGCGGGCGATGGTGTCGTACGAGGTCACGCAGACGATGCCCGAGTCGAACCTGCCGCTCGACATCGAAGACGACTCCGCACTGGATCTCAAGCGAACGAGGGGTTCGCGCAGGATGAGTGTGATCGTCAAACAGGTGCGTCAAGCTGCCCTCCGATTGGCTCCTGGGATGAAGATTCGAGTTACTGCTGACCGGGCGTTCCGATCCTCGGAATGCTCAGTTGTCTTGGTCGATTATGAGGGTGATCTCGGCCTGGACGTTGAGCATCATGTGCCGTCCGATCCGATCTTCGTCGAGAATGGACGGGTGCGCCTCCTGCTTGCATCTGATGAGGACCATCTGCATCCACTGATGGTGGTGAAGAGCGGAGAGACCATCGCGTTGCGCAAGAGTATGAACTTCTTCAACAATCCACGTGACTCGGTCACGCGGTCCACATCCGATGTTGATCGGGCCTATTTGCGCTGGGTCCTGAACGAGAAGACTCTGGGAGAGCCGCCGATTGACTCTGTGGCCGTCTCGTTCGTGCGGGAACACGGCGATCTTCGCGAAGTCGCGAATCTCATCGAAACGGAATGTCGCTCCGTGCGAGACAAGATCAAGTTAATCGCCAAGATCGAATCCCCACACTGCTTCATGAAGCAGGAGGTCGCATTCGGCAAACGCACATTCAAGCAAGACAGCACGGAGTTCGCGCCCTACGAGGAGATATTGGACAGACCGCTCTGCTGGGGCGTCATGATCGCGCGCGGCGATCTGGGTGCGGAGATCGAGCCCGAGCGCGTACCGGAGATCCAGGAGGGCCTTGCAGATCGAGCAAATATCAGGGGCAAAGCGGTCATCGTGGCCACGCAGATGCTTACTTCGATGATGAACGCGGATCGACCCTCGCGAGCGGACGTCAGTGATATGCGCAATGCTGTGCTGTGTGGGGCTGACGTGCTGATGTTGTCGGAGGAGACGGCGGCTGGAAAGTATCCGCTCAAGGCCCTCGAGCAGATGCAGAGAACGATCATGAAGGCGACTGCGGAGCTTCAAGAGCCAAGACGGCGAGACAGATACTTGGAGAAGTTCCGGACCTACGGTGCGGAGTCGGGTGTGACGTCGGAGGCGAGTCCGGAGGCGGCGACTATCATGGAGCTTCTGGGCAAGCCGATGGTCGAGATTTCGGACCAGTCGGGGTCTCCCGTGATCTTCTCCTACGCACTGACCGGGGGAAGCGTGATGAAGATCCCGAAGTACCGGCCCCGTCGGGCAATCATTGCGCTTTCGACCAGCGAATGGATCGCGCGCAACCTGCTCTTCTATTATGGTGTCTTTCCGATCGTCATCGCACAGGACGTAGAGGACCCGGTCGCAGACGGGACGGTGCGGCTGCCGCGTGAGTGGCAGGGATATGAGGAGTTCCTGAGCGGGATCATCACCGCCGCGCGAAGGAATGCGCACATGGGGAATCCGGACGAGAGGGAACTCTGCACCTTCTCACTCGAGCGACTGAGTCGGATCAAACCCAACCAGATCGTTTTTGGACTGCTGGGAATCGGAACTTCACCAGGATACGATCGCGCCATCATCATCTTCCGGTACAAGGAACGTTAGGTTTCATACGACAACGACTGCGCGTCGGGATAGGGAGTCTGCGATCCGCATACGGCGGTCAGGACCGGGCGAAGGAATCAGGCGACGAGCATCGGATGGCTGACGCCTCGCGAGCGTGACACATGCGTCACTGGGGGCCTCGCGAATCGGATGTCTTGTCCGCGAGAAGCGGGAACCCATTGGCGGGAAAGCGATTCCCCGCCCAACAGAGCGCACTGACCGCTGGCTTGTTCTTCATTGCTCGAACGCCTACCATTTCCTTGTCTCCAGCCTGGAACCATTGGCGCAGCGCGTCACGCATCGTACATTCCGGCTCCGGTCCGGCTGCGCAGGAGGTGGATCATGAAGGCTCTGACCCTCCTAGGACTCCTGTCTCTTCTGTCTCTCACCCCGGCTCTCGCCCAGGTGGACATCGAAGCAGATCACGAGAGGGCCGAGCGCGCGGCGGCGATGCGCGCTCGGGCCGCCGATGCCGAAGCCCAGCGCCTGGCGGCGGAGCCGGCGACGACCCTCGAGATGCCCCGCCCGCAGTTCAGCGCGGAGGAGGCGCGTCTGGTCGCGGCGGTACGGGCCGCGAAGCAGATCGGCGATCCCGCGGCGATGCGCAGCGCCGAAGAGGCGCTGGCCGCCCACCGCGGCGCGACTGCCGAGTTGCTGTCCGGTCCCGTGCCGCGCACCGAGTTGCCGTTGCAGGTCGCAGTCGGCGGCGAGGACGGGGCGCAGGACCGCTGGCTGCCGCACGAGTTTCTCGTAGCGGGCGAGGACTACCGCGAATGCCGCCCCGCGCTGGCCAGCGATGCCGCCGGCACCCTCTACGCGGCCTTCGAGGCTGGCGCGGAGGGCGAGGATCGCTCCTGCCTGGTCTACAAGTCGACCGACGGCGGCGAGCGCTGGCAGGAGATCTTCTCGGTCTACGGCGTCGACCTCATCAGCCCCTCGATCGCCATCGGGGAAGGCTACGAGAACTGGCTCTTCGTGGCATTCAATGCGATCGAGCTGCAGACGATCTACGTGTTGCGCATCAATCTCGACGATCCAGCCACCTGGGATATGACCGAGATCCTGGAGAACGCTCCGGGTGTCTCCAATCCCCGCATCGTCACCGACAGCGCGGAGTATCCGGGCTGGTACGCCTACCTGGTCTTCAACGCCATGGGCGTGGACAACTGGGTGCTGCTACACACGCGCACGCGGGACTACGGCGCTAGCTGGGAAGCGACGGATGCGATCGCCGGCTACTGCGGCTATCCCGGCGAGTTCTACGACGCGACCTACGCCCATCCGGACATCGCCTTCGGCAGCGGCAACCTCCACGTGGCCTTCGACAACTACCCTTCACCCTGCTCGACCACCAGTCGGGACATCTTCTTCATGACGAGCACGGACTACGGCGCGAGCTGGGGCACCGCGGATCAGCTGACCAGTGATCCCGACGACGAGCACGATCCGGCCATCGGTGCGGTCAAGAACTCCGCGGCCGTGCCGACGGTGGTCGTGGCCTACACGCGCTTCTGGGACGAGCTGGACGAGGACGTCTGGTACCGGGCCACGCAGGACGGGATCCTCTGGAGCGGAGCACGCTGCATCTCGTGTACCACCGAATGGGAGAAGATGGTCAATCTGGTCACCAGCCGCTCCGAAGGCATGGTGCATGCCGGCTTCTGGAGCGAGTTCAACGTCGACTACGCCGGCGCGGCCTTCGACGATCCGCTCACCTGGGCACGGGAGGATTCGATCAGCACGCTCAACACCGTCGCCGACATCGAATGCCGCCCGGGGATGCTGGTCGACCCGACTCAGGCGACGAGCGAGGAGGTCGGCATTGCCTGGACCGACTTCCGCTACGAAGGCCACAACGACTACGACATCTACTACGATGCCGGCGCCTTGCCTCATCCGCCCGACGACTTCTATCTCTATCTGACCTGGGATCCCGGCCACGGGGCCGTCTGCGGCGTCGACGGCTTCGTGGACGAGCTGGGCCAAATCGAGGGCCTGCCCGGCGCCCACTACGTCTTCTTCGTTGCCGGAGCGGTCTATGAGGGCGATCTGACCGGCTACATCTATCGGGTGGAGACGGACGGCGACCCGGACACGCACCCGGACAATCCGCACAACACCGGGCCCGTCGCGCCACGCACCTTCACGTTCGTCAGCTCGCACTACATGGGCTACTACGCCAGCAATCACGACAACGCCTTCTACGTCGACGAAACCGGGATCTACTACGGGCCCTCCAACAACGCCCGCGGCGACGCGCCCGGATGGGCGGACTACATGGGCTGCGCGATCTACCACTGGGACTTCGACTGGGACCCGATCGGCTGCGAAGTGCCCGACCCGGCGCCGGGCGGGAACCAGACCCTGGCGCGCAACGACCGCACCGGTGATTGGTGGGCCACGACCGGCAATCGCCGGGTCTTCCGCTGGGACGGCGCGTCCTGGGTCCATGACTTCACACACCCCCAACTCGGCGGCGGGCACCACGACGGCATGGAGATCATCAACGGTTCGCTGTTCATCTCGGACATGACCTCGGATGTGATCATCCAGTACCGACTCGATGATTCCGGCGATCTGATCGACCCGCCCAACCTGCCGAGCAACACCTTCTTCTACTCCGCGACGCCGTCGGTGGAGGGGTTGGGATACGACCCGAACCACCACATCTGGATCTCGGGCTGCGGCGCGGGCCTCTACGAGATCGGCGGCGGGGCGCTGCAGCTCGCCTTCGAAGGGATCCCCGACCAGTGCGTGCTGCCGGGCGATGCGTTCACGCCGTTCGATCTCGACGACTACGTGACCGGGGTGGCGCCCTTCAGTTGGTCCTGGGAGGGCAATGTCGATCTGACGGTCGAGATCGATGCGGGCAACGTGGTCACGATCACCTATCCACCCGGATGGATCGGCCAGGAGACGATCACTTTCACGGTCGAGGATGGTCTCGGGACGCTGGCCAGCGACGATGCGACCTTCACGGTCAGCGAGCACCCGGTGGTGGGCGACATCCCGGATCAAACGGCGCCCTTCACACCGATTCCGTTGGATGACTATCTGAGCGGCGCACAGCCCGAGATGGTGCGCTGGACCGCTTCGGGGATGAGCTGCCTGGTCGTGGAAATCGACCCGGAGACGCATGTGGCGACGGTCACCGATCCCGGCGGCTGCCCCGACCCCGAGGAGATCACCTTCACCGCCACGGTCCCGCCCTGCGGGGGCGCGTGGAGTGATGCCGATGCCGCGATCTTCGATCCCGGCTTCTCGAGTGTCGCTGATGGCGAGCTGCCGGCAGGTGAGATCGCGGCCGCCGCGCCCAATCCCAGCCGCGCCCCGTTGGGGATCCACTACACGATCCATCGCAGGATCGAGCTCGAAGGGCTGGATCTGGTCGTGCACGACATCTCGGGGCGCGTGGTGCGCACATTGCTGCGGCCTGGAGAGGCCCCGGCGTCCCGGAATCTCGTCTGGGATGGATGTGACGAGGCCGGCCAACCGCTACCCAGTGGGACCTACTTCTTCCGCCTGCGCTGGGATGGGAAGCAGCGGGTCACGCAGGTGATGCTGGTGAGATGAGTGCCCAGCCAAGGGCACGTTCTTCTTGTCGGCTGAGAGGTGCCGACCGGGGCAAGTTCCCGTCAGCCCCGTAGCATGAGGTCGGGCGGCAAGGGTAACCGAGCCGTCTAAGCGATCTGACAAAGGCTCGAAGGGAGT
>WJJG01000348.1 GCA_014729815.1 Candidatus Eiseniibacteriota bacterium | reverse complement strand
CGTGGGGCGCGGCTGCTGGCCGGCGTCGGGATCATCCTGGCGATCTTCGGAGGCGTGAGTCTGTGGCGGGGGCGCCGGCGAGCCGCTCGCTGAGATCGAACCGGCTGGAGAGCGGCCGAGCAGAACCAGGGCATTCGGATGGGGATCGAGAAGAAGACGCGGAAGGAGGGATCATGACGATCGGATCGCGGAACGGATTGAATCGGCAGGGACTCCGGCGCAGGAACCTGGGCGCGGGCGGTACACTCGTGCTGGCCGTTATCGGCCTACTGGGCATCGCGGCACGGCCGGCATGCGCCCACCATGGCGTGGCCTCACTGGGCGTGGCGGGTCTCAAGGGGCCCGGGGCGCCGATCGAGACGTCGAGCTCGGCAACTCTGCCGCCCGGGAGCTTCCTGGCGTACATGAAGCTCGACTACGCCTCCTTCGAGACCTATACGCCCGCGCGTGACGATGAGGGCGACTACAACGCCTTCTGGATGTACGGCCTCGGCTTTGGCGCACGCTCCTGGCTCTCGCTCTACCTCTTTGCCCCGTTCTACACGAAGAAGACCGAGGACAACTCCTACACCTCCTCCGGCTTCGCCGATCTGTCGCTGATGGCCGTCGCCGGCTTCCGGCTCGATGGGATGCGCTTCGGCCTGGTTCCTGCCAATGAGAGCCTCGACGATCTCGAGGATTGGCACTTCACGCTCTATGGTGGCGCGACGCTGCCGACCGGGAAGGCCAATCTGCGCGATGCCGATGGCAACATCGATCCGGGCATGTCGCTGGGCTTCGGCAACCCCGCCTACACGGCGGGCGCCACGGCCACCAAGCAGTTCGGGCGCCTCTCCTGGGTGACCGACGTCTCGTTCATCGGGTTCAGCGAGTACGAGTACGCGGATGGTCAGCGCACGCGTTTCGGTGACGAGTTCCGCGTCAATGTGGCGCTCCCGGTTCGTCTCCTGGCCGCGGGCGACGCCGAGCTGCGGCTGGACGCGGTGCTCGAGGCCAACTACCTGAGCCTGGGGCGTGACGAGTCCGGCGGCGTGGGCGAGGATGCCACCGGAGGGCGCATGCTCTACCTCGTCCCCGGATTGCGGCTCTATGCGGGACAGACGAGCCTGGGCCTGGGATTGAAGCTGCCCGGTTGGACCGATCTCAACGAGGAAGCGGAGCAGCAGGGGGCCGAGGGCAAGGAGGCGTACCGCGCGATCCTCACCTTCTCGACCCTCATCTAGCGAGCAGCGTGCGATGCACATCCCCGACGGCTTCATCGCTCCCCAGATGTACCTGCCGGCCTATGCCTGTGCGGCGGGGCTCTGGCTGCATGCGCTGCGGCGCGTGCGGGCGAAGCTGCGCGAGGAGACGATCCCGTTGATGGCGGTGCTGACCGCCGTGGTCTTCGTCCTGATGTCGATCGCCCTGCCGCTGCCGGGCGGCACCAGCGCGCATGCCTCCGGCGTGGCGATCCTGGCGATCCTCTTCGGGGTGCGCGTCGGCTTCCTGCTGATGACACTGGTGCTGCTGCTCCAGGCACTGATCCTGGGGGCGGGCGGGATCACCTCGTTGCCGATCAACGCGCTGGCGATCGGCGGGGCCGGAGCGCTGGCGGCCGTGGGGAGCTTCCGGCTGCTGCGCGGCGCCGGCCGCCCGCGGCGCGAGGCGCTCGCGCTGATCACGGCCGGCTGGGTGTCGGTCGTCGTGCCGGCTGCACTGGTGGCCATCGCGCTGGGAGTACAACCCGCTCTGGCCCATGCGCCGGACGGCACGCCGCGCTTCTTCCCCTTCGGACTGGCGATCACCGTGCCGGCCCTGGTAGTGCCCCACCTGCTCGTCGGCGTGGGCGAGGGCGCACTGACCCTGCTGATCTACCGGCTGGTCGCCTCGCGCCGGAATGAGCGGGCGGGATGGCAATGATCAGACACGCCACGCGTCATCGTCTGCTCCTGCTGGCCTACCTTCTCTGGGTGGTCCTGCTGACCAGCGTCCACGATCTGCGGCTGCTCGGCGGGGCCCTGATCCTGGTGGGCCTGCTCTCCGGCCGCGCCGCGCCCCGCTTGGCCTGGCGGGCGCTGCGCGCCTTCGTCTGGTTCAATTTGATCGTCTCGGTCTCCTATCTGCTCGCGTCGCTCTGGCGGGGCGACGTGACCTGGAGCTACCTGGCGCTGATCAACCTGCGCGTCGCCGCGTTGAGTCTGTCGACCTTCTGGCTGGCGGAGCGAATCGATCTGCTCGCGGCGCTTCGCTTCTCCGAGACGCTGCGCTATCTGCTCTCGATCGCCTACGGGCAGATCTTCGCCATGCGCCGCCTGCTGGTCGACTTCCGGGATGCGCTGCGCAGCCGAACCGTGGGAAGCTTGCGCCTGCGGGATCTCTATCGCCAGCGCGCGGCGGCGGCGGCGTTCCTCTTCGGGCGCGGCCTGCGCGATGCGGGGGAGATCACGCTGGCAATGCGCAGCCGCGGCTTCTTCGATGAGGAACATGCCGGGCGCGGTTGCGCTTGAGAAGACGACCAATGGGGCGCGCACCAACGGGGTGAGAGGACATGCCGCACGATGAGGGCAGACGAAGCGCCGCCCAGCGTGGCGGCACGCGCCGATGATCGAACTCGATGACATCCAGTATCGCTTCGCGCGGGGTCCGGTTGCATTGCGGGGCGTCAGCGCGCGGGTGCAGCCGGGAGAGAAGATCGTGCTCCTGGGGGCCAACGGCACCGGCAAGTCGACGCTGTTGCGGATCCTCGACGGGCTGCTGTTTCCCTCACGCGGGCGCTACACGTTTCGCGGTCAGCGGATCACACGCGCCGCACTGCGCAAGCGCGCGTTCGCCCGCCGCTTCCGCCGCGAGGTGGCCTACCTCTTTCAGAATCCCGATGCGATGCTCTTCAATCCGACCGTGCGCGAGGAGATCGCCTTCGGACTGCAGCAGGTGGGAGCGGATGGGGTCGACCGCCGCGTCGAGCAGTGGGCGAACGAGCTGGACATCGCGGCGCAGCTCGGCCGAGCGCCGTTCGAGCTCAGCGGTGGAGAGAAGCAGAAGGTCTGCCTGGCCGCGCTCCTCGCGCTCGAGCCCCAGCTCCTGCTGCTCGACGAGCCCACCGCGCAGCTCGACCCGCGCAGCACCGGTTGGCTGATCGACTTCCTGCAGGATCTGCCGACGACAACGATCGTCACGACCCACAATCTGAGCCTGGCCGCCGAGCTGGGTGCGCGGGTCTGGATCCTCTCGGAAGATCATGCGTTGATCCATGATGGTCCGCTGCAGGAGGCGCTCGCGGATCACGACCTGCTGCTTCGTGCGAATCTCGTTCATCGCCACCGGCACCGCCATGGCGACGAGGTGCACCGCCACTACCATGTGCACGATTGGGACTAGCTGGCCTGGCGGGATTTCGCAAGGAATCGAGCTCGGCACCCCGCCGCACTCGGGATCACGCGCCGCCGCGCAGGCGCGCAGCCGGCTGCGCATGGGTGGGCGTGAGACCCGAGCGGCAGGGGCGATGCGCGAAGAGCGTACCGTATGAGCAGCCCGCGCGGGACCAGCGCACCATGGGCGAACCGCGGGGGAGCGACGCACGGCAGGCGAACCGCGTGGGAGCGACACACGATGGGCGGGACCCGCAGGAGCACAGCACCCTAGACAGAACGCCTGAGAGGAGTGGATGATGAGCGATCCGGGCGAGACGATCCGCTTCACCGTCTCGGTGCCCAGCGAGCTGCTCGAGGCGCTCGATCGGCGCGTGGGCACGCAGGCCTATGCCTCGCGCTCGGAGCTGGTGCGCGATCTGATCCGCGAGCGGATGATCGCGGATCGCTGGGCGGCTGGGGATCAGGAGGTCGTCGGTGTGCTGACGATCGCCTACGATCACCACGTTCCCGATCTGCCGCAGCGGATCATGGAGGTGCAGCACAGCCGATTCGTCAATGTGCTCTGCACGACGCACGTCCATCTGGATCACGACCATTGCCTCGAGGCGGTGATCATCCGCGGCAGACCCTCCGAAATCGAGCGCATCGCCGCCCAGATCGGCGGCTTGCGCGGCGTGACCGCGTGCGGTCTGACGAAGGCGGCGATCGTGTGAGCGAGAGGGCGGTCGCAGAAGACAGATGGGGGGGCGCTGGAGGCCGGAGCGGTTGCCGGGCGCGGGTATCGATCGTGCGGGAAGGGATGAGCCGCACGAAAGAAGTAGCGAGCCTGTGAAAGAGAACACGCTGTGACGCAGACAGCCATCCTGCGAGGATGGCAACCATCGCGCAGAGGAGGGGTCATGGCCAGAAAGCGCATCGCGCCGGGTCCGTTCGTCGTGCCGATGCCGACCTGCTTGATCGGCGCCGATGTGGACGGCAAACCGAACTTCATGACCGCGGCCTTCGTCGGGGTGGTCAACTTCAAGCCGACGGTCGTGGCCTGTGGCCTCAATCCGGAGCACCATACCTGCCGGGGGATCGAAGCGGCGGGGGCCTTCAGCCTCAACGTGCCACCCTCGGATCTGGTCGCCGCGGCCGACTACTGCGGCATCCGTTCGGGGGCCAAGATCGACAAGAGCCGCGCGCTGGAGGTCTTCCGCGGCGAGCTGCCGGGAGTGCCGCTGGCGGCCGGCTGTCGATTGAGCTGCGAGTGCAAGCTCCTGCAGCGTGTCCCCCTTGATGTCGACACGGTCTACCTGGCCGAAGTGCTGCACGTCTACGTGGACGAAGAGGCGCTGAGCGACGATCAGATCGACTGGCGCAAGGTGGATCCTCTGATCTTCACCTTCCCCGACAAGGGCTACTGGAAGCTTGGTGCGTTCGTGGCGCGGGCCTGGGAGATCGGGCGGCAGCATCGCCCGCAGTAGGGGCGTCCGCCGCCGCGCTCGATCGCCGGGATCGCTCCGCAGGGAGTCGGCATGCGAAGCAAGGGGTGGCGAGATCCTCCTCGGGGCTTGCTGATCGCCGCAGCCGCAGCGGTGACGCTGCTGCCCCTCTTTCACAAGGTGTGCAGCTACGACGTCTGGTTTCACTTGCGCGCGGGCGAGTGGCTCCTGGCCGGAGGGGGGTTTCCCGCCGAGGATCCCTTCTCCTTCACGGCCAATGCACGCTGGATCAACCTGAGCTGGCTCTTCCAGATTCCCCTCGCGCTGGCGCACCGCGTCGGCGCTGCGGCCGGGATCACGGTCCTCAACGCCATCCTGCTGTTGGGCATGATGGCGCTGATCATCAGACGGGCGCTGCGCGCGGGCGTCGCCCTGGAGAGCGCGATCCTCCTGGTGGCGCTGGCGACCCTGGCGTCGGCCCAGCGACTGCTCGTGCGGCCCGAGAGCCTCAGCCTGCTGTTCCTGGTGCTGGCCATATGGCTCGCGGAGGGAGCGCTGCGCGGGCGGACCCGCCGACTGTGGGCCTTTCCGGCGCTGCAGCTTCTGTGGGTCAACAGTGAGGCGCTCTTCCCTCTGGGACTGGGCGTGCTCGGCGCGGCGG
>WJJG01000347.1 GCA_014729815.1 Candidatus Eiseniibacteriota bacterium | reverse complement strand
TGTGAGGGAAAACCTCACGCACGGTTCGATGAGGGGAGGCTGGAAACCGGGTATGGTCGCCGGGACTGAGACCCCGCCCGAAAGGGACGGGGAGGACTCACCCGGGACCTGTAGCCACGGCGCCTGTCTCCTACTCTACAGTAGGAGATCTGGGGACGGTCCTGGCTGTCGATCCGGATCGAGGTCCACCAACCTACGTTGTCGCCGGCGTCGACCATCTCGCGCTGCCAGCTCGTGCCGTTCCACCAAGCGTGCTTCAGCCCGCCCTCGGTGTTGTTGTAGTAGGCGATGTGCGGGTAGTTGCTCTGATCGATGGCGATCGAGGTGTACTCGCCGGTCGAGCCCTGCGTCTCGACTGGTTCGATCAGCCACTCGTCGGCCGAGGCGACTGGGGCGAAGCCGATGAAGGCGATCGTACACACGCTCAGCAGCGCGAGCATCAGAAACGGGGTGGATGCGAGCAGGCCGAGCTTCGAATCGGCGGCGATGATCCGGTGCATCTGTACGTCCGGTCGTGGGTGTGAAGCGACGTGAAGCGTGGGCGGCTGCCGCGACTCCTCTGTAGAGGGGCGGAGACGCTGCCGGCCGGGACCACGGAGATGCTGCCGGCCGAGACCACGGATCGGCTCATCGCACAAGAGAGCCTGTACAGAGGATATCACGAACGACGCTTGCACAGGGACGCGATGCGCAATGCAGATGGATGGGCGCTAACACGACGCTAACATGCGCTGGGGATCCTGCGAGGCATGCGAGCGTGGCGATGATTCGCGGAACAAAGCGGCGCGGTTGTCGCCGGGCTCCCGTCTCGCGGGCCGGTGATTGCCTCGCGTTGGGTGTTGCCGCGCCGTCGGGTCGTCCGCTCGAGCAGCGCACTCGCTCAGCGCACCACCCCTTCGCCCCCTGGCGCACCACCCCTTCGCTCGGGTCCGCACTACCCCTTCGCCCGTCTCCGCACTATCCCTTCGCCCCTCCGCCACGCCGCCCTCGCATCGAGAGCCGCTGATCGGCGTAGGAGAGGACCTCGACCATCTGCTCCAGCGGGAGGGCCAGGCGCGGGTCCTGGCGGCTGCGCAGCACGACTTCCTTGGCGAAGAGCATCGCCAGATAGCGCAGCTTCGGCCGCTGCTGCTCGGCCACCGAGCGGTAGTCGCGATGGCCGGAGTTGACCTGCCAGCGACCTTCCACCATGCGCGATCGCCACGGCTCGCCGGGCAGGTCCAGCAGCTCGGGCTCGGGAATCCCCTCGGCGCTCTGTTTGCCGGGCAGCTCGGCCAGCACGGCCACGGGGACCTCGGCGGCCGCCTCGCGGCCACCGGCATTGACGCGCACCACCAGCGAACCCTCCACCGGTTCGCGCGCCGCCGCCAGAGTCGCTCGCCCGGTCGCAGCGCCATCGGAGGAAACATCTCGCAGGGCGCCCACCGGACCCACCAGGGCCCAGGCAAAGAGGGCTCGCGCTTCGAGCGGGCGACCGGTCGCATCCAGCGCTCGTGCGCGGATGCGGCGCTGCCCGCCGCACTGGATGCGGATCACCGATGGCGTGATGCGCACCGAGGCCAGCGGACCCGGGGGAAGAAGCTCGACGGGCGTGGCCGCGAGCGCGCCCGTAGCGTCCGCCGCAGGCGTCTCGCCCGATCCCGCTTCCGCGGAATCGGACGTGCCCTCTCCCGGCGCGCCCTCCCCTTCGCCGGCGCCGCCGCCCGTCGCACCCGGGGCGCCTTGATCCGTGGCGCCGGGCCCGGCCCCGAGATCACGTTCCTCGCGCACCGGCAGCATCGAATAGCTCGGGCGGTGCCGGTAGAAGTGACGGAACGCGCGCTGCAAGTCGCGGATCAGTGCCCGATCGATCGCCTCGACCCGCCGGCGCTCGTAGGTTTCGAGCAGGCCGTTGAGCAACGTCTCCACCGGCCCGAGCGACTGGGCGAAGGCTGCCGCGGCTTCATCCGGGATGACACCGCGCCGCGTTCCGGGTGCCACATTGAATCCGGGGAAATCCACCAGGCCGGTCAATCGCGGATCGGTCCACGGCGCGCGATCGAGTCCCAGGCCTGCCAGTTCGTGAAACCCCTCCGCCACGAGGGTGCCGGCGCAATAGACCGCGATGCCTCCGCCCGGACCGGTTCCGGGATCCTCGGCAGTGGCTCCGGGATCCCGCGCGCCGCCGCGGGCTCCCTCCCCACGGCCGCCTGGTGCATCCGCACCTCCCGGGGTGCCCGCGGTCGAGGCGGACGCGGCGGACTCCCCGTCCCCACGGTAGTAGAGTTCCAGATGGATCGGCGCATGTCCGGGAACCTCGAGCGGTCCGATCCCCTCGAGTCGCTCGCCGAGGAACCGGCGCGGTCGTACGAGGATCTTTTTCTGGGCCGTGCCGCGGGCCATGCGGTCTTCGACGAGCAGTTCCGCCGCACGTACCATTAGCTGGCCGCGCAGCTCGGCGCCCAAGTAGTCGGCCATGCGGCGGCCCAGCAGAATCCGCGACGCCTCGGGGTGTAGATCGGAGATGATGATCTCCGTCCACCGATCTCCCAGATCGAGACTGCCGCGCAGGGGTTCGATGAGGTAGTTCGGCTTGTCGCGGTAGAGCACCAGGCGATGGGCTCTCTGTCCCGGGACGGAGCTGCGCATCTCGAGCGCTTCGCCGAGGCACCAGAAGCCCAGAAGACCGATCCCGTAGCGGCCCTGGGTCATCAGCTCCAATCGCTCGCGCGGTGATAGCGATCGCTTGCGGCTGTGGCCGATATGGGTGGCGATGTACTTGAGCGCATCGGGGCGATCCATCTCGGGGATCACGCCCTGCCCATTGTCGAAGATCCGCAGGCACGGGACGCGGCGCTGGCGGAAGCGCCGCAGATGGATCCGCGCCGCGTCCGCATCGAGGCTGTTCTGCACCAGCTCCGCCACTGCTTTGCGAGGATCGGTCTGACTGAAGGCGACCCAGCGGATCAGCTCGAACGGATCGTGGGGCCGCAGGCGACCCTTGACGACGTCGCGGGGCTTCGCGGACCTGCGCCGGGGTGAGGTCGCCCGGGGGCGAGCCGAAGAGGCCTGGCGTTGCCTCTTGCTGGTCTTGCCGCGCGGCGCGTCCGACGAGCGC
>WJJG01000346.1 GCA_014729815.1 Candidatus Eiseniibacteriota bacterium | reverse complement strand
GTCCGGGCCCCTCGGCCCGGACAGCGCTGCGGCAGTGCGGCAAACCTAGGCTTCCGGCGCCGGCGGGGCGAATCCGGACCCGATCGGTCGCCGGCCGAGCTCGCGATCGAGCATCAACAGCCCGTTGCCGGAGTCTCCGATACGCTCGAGCTGCTCGACGATCTTGGAGGTGCTGGCCTCCTCCTCGACCTGTTCGGTGACGAACCACTGGAGCATGGCGTGCGCCGGGTGATCGCGCTCCGCAGTAGCCAGGTCGACCAGCTCATGGATCTTCTGCGTGATATACTGCTCATGCTTGTATGCTGCTTGGAATGCCTCGAGGGGCGAATTCCATTCGGCTTGTGGCTGCTTGAGCCCCTGCAGTGAGACGCGGCCCCCTCGCTCGCTGATATGATCGAAGAAGCGCATCGCATGGGCGACCTCCTCGGCCGTCTGCGATCGCATCCAGGTGGCCATTCCCTCGAGGCCCTGGGACTCGAAATAGGCCGCCATCGACAGGTAGATGTACGCGGACTCCATCTCCTCGCGGATCTGCTCGTTGAAGGCCGCCTGAATCTTCTCGGGAATCATGGTGCCATCCTCCCCGCACCCGCCGCCTAGAAAGGCGCGAAGTGCGCCGCGTGCCAGTACTCCTCCTTGAGGGCATCCGCCTGCCGCTGCAGCAACGACAGATGTCCCTGTTCCCACTCCGCCAGATCGCGGTAGAAGGCTTGCGCGGCGGCATCCTCCACCGCCTCGGCCTCCTCGCGATAGAACCGAATCGAAGAGAGCTCGAGCTGGATACCGATCGCCAGCGCGGTCATCTCGTAGTGCGCCGAACCGACGCGCTTCTGGATCTCCTCGGAGAAGATCGGATGGTCGCCGGTGAAGCGGCGCGGCTTGCCCAGTGTGCGCTGGGCGTCGGGGGCGCCCGACTTCTGCACCGCACGCCGCTGATCGCGCAGGAACTCGAAGTGCTCGCGCTCCTCCTGCGCCAAATCCTCGAACGTCTGGCGTCCCTTGGCGTCCGCGGTGCTCTGGGCGGCCATCTTGTAGAAGTAGTAGCCTTCGGTCTCAGCCTGCATCGCGCGCTCCAGGCCCTCGGCGATACGCTCCGTGCTCGTACTCATCGAATCCTCCTGCTCGTTTCGGCGCCGGCGGTGGCAACCCCTCACGGAAGCGCCCCCGTCGACGCCTTGCGGTGGGCGGGCACCATGCCCGCCGGCCGCGCGCGGCACCGGGTGGCTACGCCTTCCAGAGGCCGTGGAGGTTGCAGTACTCGCGCGCTGCGAGCTGATCTCCGGTCACCGGGAAGGTCGCCTCGGGCGCGGACCCCGGCTCGAGGAACTGCCGGTAGAGGCGGCCGTCGACGTGCAGCTCGATCCACTCGATGTGGTGCTTCTCCTCCATCGGATGGGCGGTGCTGCCGACCTTGACCACCACGCGATCCCCCTGCTTCTCGATGACCGGAACGTGCTTCTCGCGGGCGGCATCCACCGTATTCTCGGTCATGCGCTTCATCGGTTCCCCGCAGCACACCAACTCCCCCTTGCCGCCGTGCAGCACTTCGACGATGTTGCCACAGATCTCACACTTGTAGACTTCCAGACGTTCTGCCATCCGAACCTCCTCGATCGCCTTTCGACGCACCTGCCGAATCGGTCGGCGCCCCCGGTTGGTGCGGGCGCCGCCGAGCCAACGTAAGAGACCGAGTACCAAGCTGGGTCGCCGGAGTTCCGCTCCCCGAACTGCTGTTCACGCTGCAGAGTCGTTCCACGCCGCTCGGACATCAGCGCCCGAGCATACCGAAGCCGACACCCGCTCGCCAGCCCCGCCTGGAGTCACCCCGGCCCGTCGCGCGGCGCAAGGACGCCACCCGTTCGCGCTTCGGCGCAGCGCGCGGCGCTTGGCCTGCCTCGCGGCCCATGCTACGCTGCCGCGCGCCACGCCCCGCGGGGAGGGGACAGAGGATGGATGCTGCCTTCGGAATGGCTCTGCTGCTCACGACCCTGGCCGGACTCTCGACCGGCATCGGGAGTCTGATCGGCATCGCCTTTCGCCCCGGACCGCGTTTCATGGCGACCAGTCTGGGCTTCGCGGCCGGGATCATGATCCTGGTCTCCTTCGCCGAGCTGCTGCCCGCCGGTCTGGAGGAGCTCGGCTTCCTCCCCGCCTACGCGGCCTTCTTCGGGGGCATGCTGCTGATGTTCCTGCTCGATGTCTCGGTGCCCCACCTCTATCTGGCGGAGGCCCCGCAGGAAGGGCGTCGCGCGGCGCTCTGGCGCACCAGTGTGCTGCTGATGCTCGGCATCGGCATCCACAACTTCCCCGAAGGGATGGCGACCTTCGCCGCCACCTTGAAGGAGACCGACCTCGGCATCGCCATGGCCGTGGCGATCGCGGTGCACAACATCCCCGAGGGCATCGCGGTCTCCGCGCCGGTCTTCGCCGCGACGGGAAGCCGGAAGCGTGCGTTTCTCTTCTCGCTCCTCTCCGGCGTGGCCGAGCCCGTCGGGGCGCTGATCGCGGGACTGGTCCTCCTGCCGTTCCTGACGCCCGCGGCCCTGGCGGCCATGCTGGCCGTCGTGGCCGGTCTGATGGTCTTCATCTCACTGGACGAACTGGTGCCGGCAGCCAATGCCTATGGACACGAACACACTACGATCCTGGCAGCCATGGGCGGGATGGCGATCATGGCCGCCAGTCTCTGGCTCCTCGGCTAGCGAACGACGCGGAGCCAGCGATCGTCTCCTCGCGAGGATGTCCGCCGTCTGCGCGGCCCTGCCGCCGCGCGGCGCGATGCGATTGGCCCGCGGTGTGGGCGCGCTGCGGAGGTGGACACGGCCGGGCGAGGCGGCCCATGTGCAGGCCAATCTTGCCGCCCTGCGTGTGGGCCCCGGGAGCGGCCGGGGTCGCATCCCCGGAGCGGCGGGCATCGAGAGGGAGACGACGGCGACCTTCGAGGCCTTCGGTCTCTTCCTTGTCGAATTCCTGCGCGGGCTGTCGCTCACGCCCGCGCAGATCCTCTGCGGGTGGGAGGTCACGGGCCTGGCGCACCTCGAGCGCCTCTGCACTCAGCCCGGGGGCTTCCTGCTCGCCGGAGCCCATACCGGGAACTGGGAGCAGCTCGGCGCCCTGGCCGTCCTGACGGGGCGCCGCATCGTGGCCCCGGTCGAAACGCAGCTGCATCCCTGTCTCTCTCCCGCGATCAAGCGCGCCAAGACGCGCTGGGGCATCCGTTCGGTGCCGGCGCGCACCGGACTGCGCAGTCTGCTGGCCGTGCTCCGGGCGGGAGAGCTGGTGGCCCTGCCGCTCGATGGGGGGGCGTTTCGTCGCGGGCGGCGCGTGCCCTTCGGCGCCGCCCGCCTGCGCCTCGCGCAGGGTGCCTCGCGCTTGGCGCGTCTGGCGGGCTGCCCGATTGTGCCCGTCTTCTCGCTGCGCACCGGCTTCATGCAGCAGCGCGTGCGGATCCTCCGGCCGCTGCCCCCCCCGCCGCGGGCCGACCGGCGCGCGGAAGAGCGGCTACAACGACTGCTCGGCGCGTTGCTCTACCGGCATCTCCGCGACTGCGTGGGCCAATGGTGCCTCTTCCGCCGCCTGCCATGGTATGATTGATGAGAATGTGGCTGTCGCCGCAGATCGGAAGGGAGATCGCCATGCGTGCTCTGTCAGCTTCGCCTCCCCACTGCGTCCGTTTGGGTTTGCCCGCGCTGCTCGCCGCCCTCTTG
>WJJG01000345.1 GCA_014729815.1 Candidatus Eiseniibacteriota bacterium | reverse complement strand
ATCTCCGCGCGCACGACGATCTCCGGCGCACCGCAATCCGGGAGGATCCAGATGCAGATCGATCGGCGCAGCGGCACTGCGGCCCCGCCCCGTTGGCGGGGCGCGGCGCGGGGTCGGCTGGCGCTCATCTCGGCCGTGCTGCTCTTGGGTCCCGGAAGCGCGCTCGCGCAGTCCGAACCTCCCGCGACCTGGTACGATCCGGTGCGCTGCGGCGCGCCGCTGGCCGTCTTCTTGGTCTTCTCGATCCTGGTGCTCTATTTCATCTGGCGCTCGCGGCGCGGCAGCGACCTCTTCATCCGCCGCATCGCCGGGATCAGCGCCATGGAAGAGGCCGTCGGCCGGGCGACCGAGTTGGGCAAGAAGGTGCTCTACCTGATGGGCGCCAACAGCATCGACGACAACCAGACCATCGCGAGCCTGGCGGTGCTGCGGCACGTCGCGGGCCTCTCGGCGCAATACGCAGTCGATCTGACCGTCCCCTGCAAGGATCCGCTGGCCTTCGCCGCCGCGCGCGAGACGACCGAGGAGGCCTACATGGCCGCCGGCCGTCCGGACCTCTTCACGCCCGAGACGGTCAACTACGTCACGTACGACCAGTTCGCCTATACGGCCTCGGTGACCGGGCTGATGGTGCGCGAGCGTCCGGCCGCCAACTTCCTGATCGGCGCGTTCCATGCCGAGAGTCTGCTGCTGGCCGAAACCGGGCAGACGACCGGCGCGATCCAGATCGCCGGGACGGCCGAGGTCACCCAGCTGCCCTTCTTCGCGGTCGTCTGCGACTACACGCTGATGGGTGAGGAGCTCTACGCGGCCGGCGCCTATCTGGCGCGCGAACCGGCGATGCTCGGGAGCATCAAGGGGCAGGACTTCACCAAGGCGGGACTGATCCTCTATCTGATCGCCGGGATCCTGCTCGAGATCTTCGGCATTTCCTGGTTGCGCGAGTTCATGCGCCTCGGTTGAGGCGCGGTTGACGCCTGATCCGGTGCGGCGGAGCGGGCGCGCGGGAGGTTCGAAGCGGCATGTTCTGGAAGCTGCGCCTGCCTCTGATCATCACCTTCTTCGTCGGCATCGTGCCGATCGTCAGCTTCTTTCTCACCGAGCGTGTGCCGGGGGTCTCTTTCGCGCGCGATACCGTCGAGCGCTACATGATCATCATCGCCGGCTTCGCCCTGCTCCTGGGCGTGGTCAATGTGATCCAGGGCAACGTCCGCAAGATCGAGCGCCGCGCCCCGGGTTGGCCCTTTGCGATCAGTCTGCTGGCCGGCCTGATCATCATGGGCAGCTTCGGGCTGCTGAGCGCGTTCCGCGTGGGTCCCTTTCAGGGGATTCTGACCGCGCCCGATGGCGGCGATACGCCCTTCTTCTGGATGACGCGCAACCTGTTCAATCCGCTGCAGGCGGCCATGTTCTCGCTGCTGGCCTTCTACATCGCCTCGGCCGCCTTCCGCGCGTTTCGGGTGCGCAACCTGGAGGCCACGATTCTCCTGCTGGCCGCCTTCCTGGTGATGCTGGGACGCACACCGCTCGGCGAGTACGTCTTCAGCTGGCTCCCCGGGGGAGAGCGCTGGTTGCCGGCGGCCACCGACTGGATCATGGCGGTGCCCAACGCGGCCGCCCAGCGCGGCATCATCATCGGTGCGGCCCTGGGGGCCGCCAGCCTCTCGCTGCGGGTGATCCTGGGAATCGAGCGCTCCTACCTGGGGATGCGCGAGAAGTAGCGGCGCCGGACGGGGGCGCCGGAGGGAGACACACGCGTGAAGCTCGAACGACTGGCACGGATCGATCGCCGGATCGTCTACCTGCTGATCGGCATCGGCACGGTTCTGCCGATCCTCTTCCCGATCGGCTTCCCGGTCTCGACGACCCCGCCGGTCGAGCGCCTCTTCGAGAAGATCGAATCGCTGGGTCCCGACGACGTCGTTCTGGTCTCCTTCGACTACGGACCGACGACGGCCCCGGAGAACAGCCCGATGGCCGAAGCGGTGCTTCGCCACTGTCTGAGCCGGCGGATCAAGGTGATCGCCATCGCGCTCTTCCCGATCGGGGGGGTCACGATGGCCGGCGAGGTGATGAGCGCAGTGACCGCCGAGTACCCCGAGCTGCGGGACGGCGAGGACTACGTCCTGCTGGGATACAAAGACGGCGCGCAAGCGGCGATGAAGCAGATCGGCATCGATATCGCCAGCGTCTTCCCCACCAGCATGGACGGGCGGACGGCCGGCGAGATCCCCCTGATGCGCAGCGTACGCAACTACGATGACATCGCCCTGGTCTGCAGCTTCGCGACGAACATCATCGGCGAGTGGTGGGCCAATCTGATCAACGCGCAGTTCGGCACGCCGATCGCCGTCGGCACCACGGCCGTCTCGGCGCCCAAGTATTACGCCTTCCTCGATTCGGGGCAGATGCTCGGACTGTTGGGGGGACTGAAGGGTGCGTCGGAATACGAGCAGCTGCTGCTCGATGCCTATCCGGATCTGCGCGCGCGCTATGCGCGCACCGGCGTCTATACGGCGATGAAGGGCATGGACGCCCAGACGGTCGATCACGCCATCATCATGCTCTTCATCCTGATCGGAAACGGGATCCACTTCCTCACGCGCCGCCAGCGCCAGAGTGAGGAAAGCGGCTAGCGCCGCATCCACGCCGGGGCCGACCGTGCGCCCCGGGGTGTCACGAGCGGGGAGAACGCCATGGGCGAGCTGATCGGAACCTGGATCGGAGCGCTGCTGACGCTGTGCATCTTCAGCTTCCTCTATCGTGACAATCCGTTCTTCCGCTTCGCCGAGAGCCTTTTCGCGGGCGTCTCGCTCGGCTACTACGTCGGGATCGTGGCCGTCAACACGCTGGCTCCAAATCTCTTTCAACCGCTCTTCGGCAACTTCGGCGAGAACTGGGATCTGCTGATCCCGCTGCTGCTGGGCATCAACCTCTACACGCGCTTCATCCCCAGCATCGCCTGGCTGGCGCGTCTCTCACTGGCGGCCTACATCGCCTACTACGTCGGCATCAACATGGTCCAGAAGCTGCAGGGCGAGGTGGTGCCGCAGATCGGTTCGACGATCCTGCACCCGATCGGCGGGAGCCTGACCCCGGTCGACAATCTCATCATGATCGTCGGCGTCCTCTCGGTGCTGATCTACTTCTACTTCTCCATCGAGCACAAGGCGGCGGTGGGGGTGGTCTCGCGCGTGGGAATCTGGTTTCTGATGCTCGGCTTCGGAGCGGCGTTCGGATACACCGTGATGGCACGCGTCTCGCTGCTGATCGGGCGCATGAACTACCTCTTCATCGATACGGTGCGTGTCACCAGCCAGCATCTCTCCTAGGCACCGGCGACCCGCCCGGCCGAGCCTGGCGGAGCCGCGCCAGCGCGGAGCCGGATCGGTCGCTGCTGGCATTCCCACCGGCAGCGGGGAGGGTCAGCGTGGGAGCGACGACGGCAAGTTGCTCGATGGTCCGCCGGCCCCTCTGAGGTATACTTGAGGTAGCGACGCGCAGCGCACGGCTGCAGGTACCGGGAGAGAATGCGATGCGGCACAGGCATGGCGCTCCGGCGGCAATCGTGGCAGGCCTGCTTCTGGCGGCCCTGGCTTCGGCGGCCACGGCCGCCCATCATCTTGTACGTCCGGACGGGAGCGGGGACTTCCCGACGATCCAGGAGGCCATCCTCTGTTCCGCCGAGGGCGATACGATCCTCCTGGCCGATGGCGTCTTCCGCGGCACTGGCAACTGCCGCATCGATCTGCTCGGCTATGCCCTGACCGTGCGCTCGCAGACGGGAGACGCGTCGGCTTGCATCATCGACATCGAGGGCACTCCGGAGGACCAACGCTTCGGCTTTCAGTTCATCCGCGGGGAGGGGGCGGATACGCGCATCGAATCCCTCACGCTGCGCAACGGGTGCGATCTCGGCTGCTGAGGCAACGCCGGAGGCGGCGGGGCCCGCTGCCAGCACGGATCGGGACCCACCTTCCGCCATTGCATCTTCGAGCAGAATCTGGGCGCCGTGGGGGGCGGCCTGCTGCTGGAGGAATCATCCCCGCGCTTCGAGCAATGCGTCTTCCGCGGCAACGTCGCCGACGGCGGTGGGGGGGGACTGCATGGCAGCGACGGCAGCTCGCCCGTCTTCCTCGAATGCCTCTTCGTCGACAACCATGCCCAGACCGGAGGCGCCGGCTACTTCGCGGGCGACAGCGCGCCCGAGTTCCTCGACTGCACCTTCGTGCGCAACAGCGCGGCCGTGCGCGGCGGGGGTCTAGCCGCCTTCGACTGCGACCCCCTGATCCGTGGCTGCACGTTCAGCGAATGCGCCGGCGGGTCCGAGGGCGGTGCGATCTGCTTCTGGCTGGGGACGATCACGATCGAGCGTTCGATCATCGCCTTCGGCACTTGTGGACCGAGTATCTTCATCGGGGTCGACGGTCACGCCCAGCTCAGCTGCTGCGACATCTTCGGCAATGTAGGCGGGGACTGGATCGAGCCGTTCGCCGATCAACTCGGCAGCAACGGCAATCTCTCTGCCGACCCGCTCTTCTGCCCCGGCGCCGCAGAGACGCTCTACCTGCGCGAGGACTCGCCCTGCGCGCCGTTCACGCCGCCCAACGCCGACTGCGATCTGATCGGCGCCTGGCCGATCGGCTGTCTGCTGGCCGGCAGCGACGAGGGGTTCGATCCCCGCGAGGCCCTCCAGATCCGGCCCCTGGGCCCCAACCCGGCCTGCGGGGCGGCGCGCTTGCGCTTCATCGTGCCCGCGCGATGGGAGAACGAGTGGGGCACGCTGCGGATCTGCGATGCGTCGGGGCGAACGCTGCGCGGTCTGGACCAAGGCCCGTGGCCGGCCGGGGTCCACGAAGTCGCTTGGGACGGATGCGACGCGCGGGGGCGGCGGATGCCGGCCGGGGTCTACTATTGCCGCCTGCGTCTGGGCGCGCAGCATCGCACGGCGACGATTCTCCGCATCCGCTAGGTGGGCTCGCGGGAGCTCGCCCAGGATCGTTCTCGGGTGCCGAGCGCGTGAACCGTCGATGGCCACGGCGTGCCCAGAGACCAAGCGCGGGCGGCGCGCGGGCTTGCTCAGCCGCCCTCGCGCAACAGCGTGCGGGCCGCGCACGTGCTCTCCGCAGACGCCTGCTCAGCGGCCGCCGCGAGGATGGCTTCTGCCACCGCGCGATAGGTCGTGAAGTCCGAGAGGCGCAGGATCCGAGCGGCATCCTCCGATCGCTGCCACTCCATCCAGCGCCGCACGAGCTGCCGCTGCGGCGCGGCGATCGCCGTCAGAGGCGCGGGGCACCGGTCTTCGACGAAGAAGTCCCGCAGCGCTTCGCAGAGCGCGCCGGGCCCGGGGGGCTGGAGCAGGGAGGATGCGGCGACCCGCTCGCCGGCCAGCGCGAAGAGGCGCAGGCCGGTCTCGGCCGCCGGGAGCAGGAGAATCAGATCGCGCTCGGCCGCGGGGAACGCCCGGCGCTCGGGTCCCAACTCGACCTGCGTGTTCCAGGGGGGACGCGCCTCTCGGATGGCCGCCGCCTCGACGAGCAGAGCATCCAGCTCGGTTGGCAGGGTCTCGACGGTCAAGCGCTCGATCTGATCGAGCAGCGCCGCGCGGCGGCCACCGGAACCGACCAGGGGCCGGAAGTAGTCCCCCACCCGGCGGCGGAGATTGCGCGCCTTGCCCACATAGAGCAGCCGCGCCGCGCGATCATGGAATCGATAGACGCCGGGTGTCTCGGGCAGAGCGGCGACCTGATCGGGATCGATCTGCCACTCACGCGACCAGACGCGCTCGCGCGCCTGCTGCGCGTGGCGGTCGATCTCGCCTGCCACGCTCTCCCAGCTCTGCAGACCCTCGGCGTGAGCGCGGGCGACGATCTGATCGAGCAGCGCGCCCGCGGCTCGCAGCTCCGCGGCTGGATCCCCTTTGGTGGAAGCAGGATCGGGCAGCTCGTGGCTTCCCAGTCGGCGTTCCCAGCCGGTCAGATCGATCAGGCAGGGCTCGATCTCCGGCCAGGCCAGCAGCCGTTCCTGCGCACCGATCCATCGTAGCAAGGCCCGCGGCCGGCGGGTGGCCACCGGCTGTTCCTCCAGCGCGCGGCGCAGGCGCCTCATCAGACCGCGGCGTGGTGGATAGTCGACGACCCACTGCGCGCGCGTCTCCCCCCACCTCGCAGCCGTCAAGCGCCAGAGCCATGGTTCGCGTGTGGCGGTCCCGGGGATCTCGAGCACGCAGAGCAGCACCGGGGGCTCCAGCCCCTCCGACGCAGGAGCGGCGAGCGTCCAGAACCCCGGCGCGCGCTCCTCGAAGCGACGATCGGGGCCCAGCATCGCGCGCACGAGCGCTGCCGCGGCCTCGCCGGCTGGGTGGGTCAGGCGCAGGATGTCGCGGGCGATCGCCTCGCTCTCGAGCCGGCCGCCGCTGGCCGCGATCTGTGCCGCCACGCGATCTGTGACCGGAGATGCCACGCTCCCCTCTCCCCCAGCTGCTCCGTTCGACGCGCGTGTCATGCGGCCCGCAGGGACCGCCCATCGCGTGCATTGTACGTCGCCTCTCCGCCTCACCCAAAGCTCCGTCCCACGCTCAGACCCAGGGCGGCGCGCGCGCCGGTGTCCCGCCCATTCTCTCGCATCCGCAAGGTCGCCTCGATGCGCCAGGCGCCGAGGCGGCGGCCCAGATAGGCTTCGCCCAACCAGCAGCCGGCCGGCAGCAGGCGCCAGAGGGTCTGTCCGCCGGGCTGCCGCGCGGGGACCGGTGCCCCCCGCGCGCCATCCGCCGGCGTGGTTGCCAACCTCACGCCACCCCAGATGCGGCGCTGGCGCCAGCGCAGCTGCATCCAGCTCACCGATCCCGCGCCCCGGTCCCACCAGCGAGAAGCACGTGTCTCCGCCAGGGTGAGCTCGAGCGCGTCGTCCGAGAGCGCGGACAACGCCGGGGCGAGCGGCGTGTCTTCGGCGGCCATGCTTCCCTCCGAGCGCGCCATGCGATGGCGCAGCTGCAGTTCCCAGTGCGAGCCGAGATCGATCGTCAGTCGCCCTTCCACGCGCGCCGTGGATTCCGAGATGCGCTGCTGGCGATCGTTCCGATGCGGATCGCAACGGATCGCCTGCCGCAGACCGCTGCGGAGCCGCAACGTCCATTCCGCGCCCGACCAGAGCGCCCCGCCCAGTTCGAGCTGCCGCAGCCGCTGCGCGGGCGCAACGGCCGCGTCGCGAGAAGCGGACTGCTCATGACGCAGCGCGAGCGTCAGACGCAGTCCGCGCATCGCCGGCAAGCACCAGGCTAGCTCCCAGTAGGCATCCGGATCCGCCGCGCGCGGATCCCCCCCGCCTCCGCCCTGAATCTCGGCCGGCCATAGCGAACCGCCCGCGGCATCGGTGGCGATCCAGGGTCGCGTCGTCGACCAGAGGAAGCGCCCATCGAGCCGTCCCAGCAGCGCGCCGATCTCGGCAACGGCCGAACCGGCCAACGACAGCCGATCGGCGCCCGGCGCGCGGGCGCCGGCCAGCTCGATCTGCATGTGCACGTTCGGGTCTCGCTCCGCGGGCCGCCGCTGGGCGGCGACCGGCAGTGTCACCACAACCGACCCGCCCGCCACACGTCGTCCGGCGACGCGCTGCTGCCCGACCGCCAGCGCCACGGGTCCCCGGCTGAGTCCGACACCCCAGCGGTCTGCCAGGTGGAACCCGGCCAGCCAGACGCCGCCGAGCGGACCCCGCATGGCAACGCCACACACGCGCGGCTCGCGCAGGGCGACCGAACCTCGCAGATCGAACGCGGAGGGATGCCCGGGCGCAGACACCCGCGCCGCTCCGTAGTAGCGATCGTGCAGGCCCAGCCACCCCCCGACGCCCCAGACGAGCCTCAGATCACCGGCCAACGCGCGCCAGCCTCGCGCGGTTCGCAGCTCCAGATACCCCCGTCCGCGGACGGACCCGGACTGGCCCGCACGGTGGTGGCAGCGCAGGGCGCACCTGCAGCACCCCCAGCGCAGCGAAAGCCGGCCGTCTCCGTCGCGGAACTGGAGGCGGCCGGTGCGCGCGGAGGCGGACCCCTTCTCTGCGTGCCGCAGCTCGAGTCGCCCGCTGGCGCCGGTCACCACGCGGCCCCGGGGCGCCGCGGACGCGACAGCCTCCGCCGGCACCACCAGGAGCAAGAGCAGCAGCATCGCTCGGCGGCTGCGAGCCGTCCCCCTCATGCCCCGCCCCCGGTGCCGGTCCAGGAGAGACCGACATGCGGCGTCCAGCCGAGTTCGGGATGCCAGGCCTCTCCGATCGTGAGTGCCAGCGGCCCTTGCCGCAGCTCCACGACCAACGCACCTTCGCCGACCCCCCAGCGGAAGACCTGCGTGAGGCAGAGCCAGCCGAACCGCGCCGAGAGCCCCACGGTCGTCTCGGAGCCTCCCCGAGGCGAGACGCAGTGGTCGAGTGCCAGTCCGGGAAGGTCGCGCCGCAGACGCACGCGCAGGCAGAGCAGTGGAGACGGCGCGCCGGGACGCGGGCTGCCGTGCAGATCGACGATCCCTCCCGCGAGACGCACGGCGGGCAGGCCCGGGGGATGTGCGCAGGCGAGGAGCGTGACCGCGGCGAGCGGCGGCTCGGTTTCGTCCCCCACGGCGGCACCGAAGAGGCGCAGGCCGCAGCGCACCGCCAGACCCCGGCCCACGACCCGGCGATGCCCCACGCCCAGATGCCACTCGCGGTACCCGGCCAGCGAGAGTGTGCCGGCATGCAGGCTCCAATCCCGGCGCGGACGAACGCGCACGCCCTGGAAGCGCAAGCCGGGCAGGGCATAGGGCTGCGCGATCTCCACCTCCAGCAGGTCGCCCCCGTCGCTCCCGCGCGCCCGACGGGCGACCAGCCAGAGCGGCTGCGGTGCCGCCCAGGCAGCCCGCCACTCGTGCGCGGCCCGGGCCACGCCGACGGACGTCGCGATCAGCAGCAACCCGATGAGCGCTCGACGCGCCCTGCTGCGCCGCACGAGCCCGCGCATGCTCAGCCTCGCACCAGGGTCACCGGCCGCAGTTGCACACGCCGGCCGATCTGCGGTGCGTAGGCCACCACTCGAATCAGGTAGAGACCGCTCGCCAGCCGGCGTCCCTCTCCGTCGCATCCGTTCCACGTAAGGGCCAACGGACCGTGCGCCCTTGCGCCGGTGACCAGCGTAGCGACGCGTCGTCCGGAGAGGGAGTAGACTTCCGCGCTCACGCGACCGTCCCCGCCACCGGGCGCCGGGACGCGGATCCGGCAATAGCGCCGCGCATCGGGGCGATCGGGGTAGAAGACCTCGGGGCTCGGCTGCAACCAGCCGCCATCCCCCTGGACGTCCGACGACGACCACCCCGGACGACCGGGTGTGCCCCCACCAGGCTGCGCACAGGGCATCAGCAGATGGGGCTCGACGAGGCGCCGCCCCTCGATCCAGCGCTCCAGCGTCACCCCATCTCCATCCAGCGCACCGGAGCGGTAGCGCACGCAGTCGATCGGGCAGCCGGTCGCATCGCGCAGGCAGATCTGATCGGAGAATCCGCGCTCGGGATCGCAGCCGTTGTTGAGACTCGGCCAGCTTCCCTCTCGCGGCAGGCAGCTCTCCGGTGCGAGCTCCGGCCATCGCTCGCGGAGCGCGCGGGGCGACTCGGCGACCAGCGCATGCGCGCCGCTCTCGACGATCGCCGCGGCGGGCCCCAGTCGGGTGGCGTGTCCGGAAGCATCGCCCACCGTCCAGCCGCACAGATCGATCGGCGCATCGGAGGTGTTGAGCAGCTCGATCCACTCCCCCTCTCCCGCGGCCGGGTCGTAGCAGATCTCCGAGATCAAGAGAGCGCCGCGGCCGCAGCGCAGCCCCGTCCGCGCCTCCGCTGCCGTTCCCTGCGGGTCGGACCAGCGCACCGTCAGGCTTTCGACGCCGGCGCGGTGGATGCGTACGGGGGTGGTGATGGATCGAATCTCCCCCGCATCGAGCGCCGCTCCCGCGAACGGGCGGCGGGACAGATCGAGGTGCCCCGGCGCCGCGCTGCACTGCAGGCAGGCCAGATCGATCGACGCCCGCCCGCAGTTCGCCAGGAGCAGCTGCAGCGCAGCCTCCTCTCCCGGCTCGACCAGCGGCGGGTCGCATCCGATCTCGAGCAGCTGCAGACACCAGAGCGGATCGTTGCTCATCCCGGGGGTGGCCACCGCACGCGCAAGCCAATCGGCGGCGTTGCAGTCGCTGTCGGCGCCGTCCGGCATCCGCGCCAAGACCCATCCCGCGGGGACGTCCTGCGCGGGTTCGGATTCCGCGTAGGCGGCGTCCAGCGGCGTCCCCCAGCCGGTGAGGTCGACCGTGCGCCCCATCGCATCTCGCAGGCGCACCGCATCGGGGCCGTTCTGGAGATGCAGCTCGGCGCGCGCGTCGGCGGCAGCGGACACCCGCGCGCCGGCCACCAGGAAGAAGCCGTGGGATGCGATCCGATCGCGGCTGGTGCCCACCCAGGCGGAGCGCCAGTCCCCCGGACGCGCTCCGTTGCCCGACTCGAGCTGCCAGCCCTCGAGCGAGATCGGTTGCGCCGCGGGATTGAACAGCTCGACGAACTCCCCCCCGGCATCCGCGCCCGGCGGGTCGTAACAGATCTCGTTGAGTCGCACCGGATGCGGTGCGCCCAGCGCGCAGGGCGTCCAGATCAATGCCAGCAAGAGCAGCCAGAGCGGGCGGCGCGACCGCTGGCCTGGCAGACGGCGCTCGAGAATCGCCTGCGCGGAGACGCAGGGCGCGCGGCGCGCGCGCGGGAGCCGGCGGGCCTCCATCGGAGCCTCCAGCGGTGCGTCGGGCGATGGAATCGGGATCAGAGGCGTAGGCGGCCGCCGCGGTTCGGTGCGCGTGCCGGAGCCGGCGACCCGGGGCAGGGAGTGTAGCGAAGGCGAGGCCAGGATAGGGAGCGCGGACCGGTGGACGGCCGGCGAGGGCTGCCGATCGGCGGCCTCATCTGCGCGGGGGGCAGGCTAGGCCGAGTCGCGCTTTTGTCGGGCGAGCGCCTGCAACCGCTCGAGCAGGCCGTCGGGAAGGGCACGCGGCGTCCGCGCCTCGACGGCATCGAGCTGCTCGGTCAGCGTCGCGGCGCCCTCGTCGATCAGATCGATACTCTCGGGGGGCACACGCTCGAGGGTCTGGAGGTGCTCGATCAGATCCTCGATGCTGCTGGCCAGCGTCCCGATCTCGTCGAAGCCGATCTGCAGTGCGGCTCCCTTGAGGCTATGCACCGCACGGTGCATCGCCCCGAGCGAATCGCCATCGGCCTGGAGATTGCGCAGCCGCAGTGAGCCCTCGCGCAGCTGCACGACGTATTCGCGTCCGGAGTCGAGGAATATCGGCAGGAGGACCTCCATCTCCTCGGCGGTGAATCCGTTCTCCGGCATGGCGCCTCCCGTTCGTTCGCCCCCCCGTACGCGCATCCCCGGACGTCTTCGTTCGTCCCCCCGTGCGCGCATCCCCGGACGCCTCGGCAGGTGAATGCCGGCGGACGCCAGAGGGGGCATGAACCGCTCCGTCCATAGAGCCATCGGCCGCCGGGGGCGGGATCTTCAGCGCGATGCGCCGTCCCCCACCGCACTCTGGCGCGCGTAGTCGCGTTTGAAGTCCAGCAGCCCCCTCGCCAGGCTCTGGCCGAGTGCCGCGAGGTGCTCGGAGGAGGCGAGGTGGCGCGCATCCTCCGGATTGGAGATGAAGCCCAGCTCCACGAGGACCGAGGGCACACGCACCGAACGCAGGACCACGAAGTTCGCCTGCCGGACGCCGCGCGAGGCCGCCAGGCGGTCCTCGACCAGCGCATCGAGCATGACCTCGGCCAGCAGACTGCTGCGCTGGATCGTATCGGTCTGGATCAGGTCCACCGCGAAGGGCAGATCGGCGATCTCACCGATCAGGGGATCGCTGTGCGCCGCAGGCTGGTTCTCGAGCGCCTCGAGCTCCCGCGCGGAGGCGTCGGTCGCCCCGCCCAGTGACAGGAAGAAGACCTCGGCGCCCTGCGCGGAGCGATGCCCGCAGCCGTTGACGTGGATGCTGACGAAGACGTCGGCGCTCACCTCCTCGGCGCGGCGCACGCGCTGCCCCAGATCGACACGCACATCCGCCTCGCGGGTCAGGAAGGCGCGCACGCCGGGCGCCGCATTCAGTTCGGCGGTGATGTGCCGCGCCACGGTCAGCACGATCTCCTTCTCATACAGTCGCGGGCGGCGGCTGACCGCGCCCGGATCCCCGCCTCCGTGACCGGGATCCAGCGCCACGACCCACGGCTCCGGCAGGGCGGGCGGAGCCTGCGCGGGGCGCAGCAGATCGCAGACCAGGCGCGCCGGGCGACCCTGCTCCGCCGGTAGATCGAAGATGCGGTAGGACGGGGCCGCGGAGAGATCCAGCACGACCTGCGTGGTGCCCTCGCCGAGATGATTGAGGCGGATCCGCTCGAGCAGCCAATCCTCCACCGCCGGAGGCGTGACCCCCTGCGAGGCGGTCTGCGGCAAGTCGAGCGCGATGCGGTGCGGGTCGCGCAAGACGCGATGCCGGTAGTCGGTCTTCGCGCTCAGATCGCAGACCACGCGCACCCGATCGTCCCAGTAGCCGATGCGGATCCCGCGAAGCGTCCCGCCCGCGGCCGATCCGATCGCGCCGCAGAGCAGCACGCAGGCCACGCCCAGCCGCACCACGCATCTGCGCGTAGGATCGCTCATCGGTCGCCCCGGGCGCCGCGCGCGGGCGGGTCGGGATGCGCGGTCGCCCGGATCCCGGAGCGCCGCAACCGCGCCGCGGTCACGCCATCTCCCGCCACCAGGGCTTCGCCATGGTAGATGCAGCCCGCGCCGCACGAGGGGCTGCGCTGCTTCAGGAGCATCTCGGTGATCCCCAGCCTCTGGCAGATGCGTGCCGTCTCCTGGGCGCCGCGCACGTAGTACGCGGTGACATCCCGTCCCTCCCGATCGAGCACCTGTGCGCGACCGGCGAGCACGTCGGCGCCGTCGCCGCCGACGATCTCCGCCGGCGTTCGGGGGGTCGGCAAGCCGCCGAGCTGTTCGGGACAGAGCGGGAGCAGGCCTTCGTCCCGCATCATCCACAGGGCCTGCGGGTGGAGGTTGTCGCTGCCGTCGTAGCGACAGCGGATGCCGATCAGACATGCGCTGATCGCACGCACGTCGCACTCCCCGGGGCGGGATCGGATCGGCTAGCCCTTGCGGTCCAGGATATAGGGCCAGGGGTTGGTCGGGTGGCTCTCCTTGCGGACCTCGTAGTGGAGATGCACCCCCGTCGCGCGACCCGATTGCCCCACCGTGCCCAACCGGTCGCCACGCAGCACACTCTGCCCCTGACGGACAGCGAGCGCGTGGGCGTGACCGTAGACGGTCAGGAACCCGTTGCCGTGATCGATCTTCACCGTGTTGCCCAGATTGCCATTGCGTCCGGCGAAGACGACAGTCCCATCGGCGGTAGCGCAGAACGGCGTCCCGCGCTCGGCGCAGATGTCCAGGCCGTTGTGCATCGCCTTGCGCCCGGTGAAAGGATCGCGTCGCGGCCCGAAGCCGCTGCTGAAGAAGTGACGTCCCAGGACTGGGTTGATCGTGGGGACATGGTCGAGGCGTTCGCGATTCTCTTCGATCAGATCGCGCACCTCGACGAGACTCTCTTGCTGGAAGTCCAGTCGTCGCGCGAGCTGGTCGATGCGATCCTCGTAGAAGTGGATCGTGCGCCCTACGCCGCTCTGGGAGGTCGATGCGGTGCCATGCAGCCCTCCCACCCCCAGCAGCGCCACCTCCTCGCCGTAGGGCGGCAGGCCGGCCAGAAGGCGGGCATCGTTGGCTAGTCGAATGTGTGCACGGACGGTGGCGTCGAGCCCGTCGATCCGGCCACCGAGGGCCAGCAGTTCGGAGCGGAGGGTCTCGTTCTCCGCGAAGAGGCGTCCGTTGGCATCGTCGAGACGCTCGCTGCGCACCAGGGCCAGCACGGCCCCGCAGATCAGCAGCAGGCCCAATCCCAGGGCACCCAGAATCGCGGCCAGTGGCCAGACCGGCACTCGATACTGGCGAACCGCTCTGCCATCCTCGGGCATCACGATCAGGCTCACTCGCCGCACGTGGCGTTCCTCTCTCCCCCAGAAGCCGCCCGCCAGGCGCCAGAGCAGGCGCGCGGGCCGCTAACCGCCTCAGACAAACGTGGCTACCCTATCCGAGCCCCCAGGGGCTGTCAAGCAGAAGGCGGCTTCGAGTCGGAAGCCTGCTCCTTCTCCCCGGGCGGCTCCCCGGGCGCATCCGCGTCATGGGGCTCGGGCGGGGCGATCGGCTCCTCGGCCGGGCGCCGGTCGGCCGCTGGCTTCTCCTCGCCGGCGGCGGGCGTCTCTGCCTGCGCGCCGGTCCCGCCGCTGGGTTGCGCCTCGGTCGCCTCGCGCTGCGCCGGCCCACCGGTGGCCGCGGCACCGGACGCCTCCTCCGAGGAAGGACGGTACTTGCGCCGCACATCGGCCACGCGGCTACGCGCCGACTCGCGGATCTCACCGATCTCCTCTTCGCAGTTGCGCAGGGAGCCCTCGAGGGTTCGCAGGCGATCGAGGATCGCCTGCACGGTCGAGTCATCGGCGACCGAACCCGGCGCATCGGCGCCGAGCAGCTGATAGACCCGCTCCCCGAGGGCTGTCTTCTCCTTGTGCAACTCCCGGCCCAGGCTCAAGACGTCGAGTCGCTTGCGACTGATGCGCGCGTACTCTTCCGTTCTGGCGCCAGCCAGCTCGCAGGCCTCCTTGATCTGCCGCAGCAGACGGGCCGTGGTGCTCTCCTCCATGACTCCCTCCTCTGTATGTGAACCCCGTGGCGCGGCTTCGGGGCGAGCTCGGGATCCCCCCGCAGCCCGATCGCTCGTCGGGATCCGCCTACGGAGCAGTTGGTGGCTCTTTCTCCTCCTTGATACAATCCCGCCCGTGCAGAAGCAATCGCCAGCGGTCTACTTTTTGAGTGACGCGCATCTCGGCAGCGGACGGACGGCCGAAGCGCGTGGGGCATCCCTCGTCGCCCGATTGCGGGAGCTCCGCGGCCACGCCACGCATCTCTACCTGCTCGGCGACCTCTTCGACTTCTGGTTCGAGTACCACCATGCGATCCCCAAGGGGCATTTCCGGATCCTACGCGCTTTGGCCGAGCTGGTCGACGCCGGTGTGCCGGTCGACTACTTCGGAGGAAACCACGACTTCTGGTGCGGCTCCTACCTCCAGCGCGAGGTCGGATTGCGCGTGCATCACTCGCCGCAGCGGGTCACGCACCAGGGGCGCTCGATCTTCCTGGCCCACGGCGATGGACTGGGACCCGGCGACCGCGGCTATCGGATTCTCAAGGCGATCCTGCGCCATCCCCTCGCCATCGGACTCTACCGGCTCCTGCACCCTGACTGGGGCATCCCGTTCGCCTACCGCGTCTCGCACATCAGCCGGCAGCACACCGCCGGCCGCGAGACGATCCTGCGCCGTCTGGCGGCGTACGTGGCCGCGCCGCGCTACGCCGCCGGCGACGATGCGGTCGTCATCGGGCATGTCCACGATCCCCAGCACCTGCGCGACGGGCGCGGACGGGACTTCCTGATCGTCGGCGATTGGCTCGAGCACTTCTCATGGGTGCGTCTCGCCGACGGGGCCTTCACACTCGAGAGGCAATGGGAGGATCGCATCGAGACCGTGCCCGCGGGGCGCTGGCCGACGGGCAGCGACCCGACGGAGCTGCTCGCGGCAAAGAACCCGACCGACCGCGACTAGAGATCGACGCGCAGAGAGACCCGGTGCTCGTCTCCCATCTCCTCGGCCATCGGCATGTAGGCCCAGTGCAGATCGACGCGCCCCGGGTGGGCTCCGATGCCGAAGCCCACATCGCGCAGCTCGTGTCCGCCCTGGTAGCCTACGCCCAGGCTGAGCATCTCGCGGTAGCCGTACTCCACACCCACCAGCAGGCCCGTGCCTTCGTCTTGCACGTGACGCAGATCGGCCGCCACCAACAGCCGACCGCCGGCCCCGGTGGGCCGCCGCCAGGAGACCCCACCCTGCACCGCCAGCGGGAGGCTGAACTCCTCGACCAGGAACTTCATGTCCGAACCGACATTCTGCACGGTCAGTCCAAATTGCAGGCCTTCCATGCGCCGGCAGCGCCACTGCAGCCCGGCGTCGAACGCATACCCGGTCGCGCTGTAGACGCCGATATCCTCGCGCAGATACTTGCCCGTCGCGCCGAGCAAGAGCCCCCCATAGACCTCACGCCCCGCGCTCACACCGGCCGCGAACGACGAGACGCCGAAGGAGCCGGTGGCATTGCCGGCCCGATCGAAGCCCTCGAGGTTGTCGGTCCAGAGGCCGTTGAAGAAGAGGCCGAAAGTGAACGGTCCCGCCGGCTGCAGCGCGGCGAGGTACTCCTGGCGCAGGTCGGCGAATCCTTCGGTGTGCGAGAGCAGGAGCTGCGGGGTGTCGCGACGTGCCAGGCCCGCGGGATTCCAGTAGCAGGCCGAGGCATCGCCCACCACCGAGCTCATCGCCTGTCCCAGCAGGGACGCGCGCGCATCGACCCCGTTCTTCAGGAACGCCAGGCCGGTGGCGGCCCCAGCGCCGCTCCCCAGTCCTGCCGAAAGCAGGCCGATCAAGAGCAAGACTCCGATTCGCAAGCGCTGCATCACGCAATCCCCCTGCTCGTACTCTTCCCGGCGGGCGTTGCCGCGCCGATCAGTCGCGGGGCTCGAGGAGCTGCCGCTCCCACGGCACCGTCTGGTAGGCCCAATCGAAGATCAGCGCCTGCGGTCCGACCGCGGTGACGCGGATCTTCGCATAGTTGCCGTTGCGCGTCAAAACGACGTACGTGTGCTCCAGAATCGCTTCGGCCGTGGCACTCGGGGACCAGCCCGCATCGGGCGGTGCGAAGCCGATCTCATCGAACTGCCCCGTCCATCCCATGTCCTGGATCTCGGCCGCATCGTCGGGCCAGAAGGCGCCGCTGCCGGCGACCAGGAGCTGCACCCCTCCCTCTTCGTATTCGTACCAGAGGTCGGCCGCAGGATCGTCGTACGCCACCCGGGCGCCGGCGCTGAAGTCGAATCCGGCCGTGTCGCCGCCTCCCTCGAGCGCGTTGCCCAGCGTCACCCCGAAGCCCTCCGGACGCGGGATCTCGCGCACCTCTTCGCCCGAGAGCGGACTCTCGTTGCCCCGCCGATCGAAGGCCACCACGGCGAACTGGTAGACCGCACCGTTGGCCAGACCCTCGATCCGATACGACTCCCAGTAGCAGTCGGCGCATGGATCGACCGTCGCCAGGAGCTCGTAGTCGCCGTAGTAGTCCTCGCCGACCAGGATGTGGTAGCCGTCCAGATCCGACTCGGTGTTGGCCAACCAGTAGAGATCGACCCACGTATCGCCGGTCACGCCGTAGAGATCCCGCGGCGCCGCGGGGGCCTCCCGGTCGACGGGACAGCAGACGCAATCCTCGCTGTCGCTGTCGCACCCGGTCGGTCCGATCATCCCGGCGGCAACCAGCGCCAGGCCGAAGAGCAGCGCGGACGCTGAGACGGCCGGCTTGCGCCGCCAGGCCTCCCCCGCCGCGACTCGCTGGGCTGACCTGTCATGAAACATGGTTCCCCCCTTCGCACGCTGGCGGCGCACACAATGCATCCGGCAGGATACTGCTACTACACGCCGGCCACGACAACGGTTCTGACGCATTTGCGGCGGATCGACGCGGGAGGAGCGCACGAAGCCGGGGACGATCCCCGGCCTCGTGCCCGCTGGGTGGGTGGCTCGGCCGAGCGTCTGGCAAACCCGGCCGAGATGGGGAAGGCCCGCCGGTGGCGGGCCCTCATATCATCAGGGAGCAGGTGATTCCACGACCCGGGACAGCCTGGACATCCCCCCGTCTTTGGTCTGACACCGCCTGGACACCTGCTCCCATGATTTCTCGGACCGATCAGCCTCCCGGCTCTCTCCCTAGCGCTCGCGGGCGGCTGACGAAGCCGAGGGGCGACCGGTCCTTGGGTCTTCGTGGAGGTCCCCCCCTCCGTGGACCCCATGTGCAAGGCGTGTGCCATACCAGCCATTCCGCCCGAGCGAGCGAGATCCGTGCCGATCGAGTAAGCACCTTTAAATGTAGAGGTTAGGCCGCGGATCCTTGCGGGGCGGCGGGCCCGATCGCGGGGCGCCACGCGGCTGGATCTCGGGGAGGGCAAACAGATTGCCAACCGCGCCATTGCGAAGACATAACTCATTCCGGAGATACACCTTGGGCTGTCAATCCGCTTTATAACGAAGTCTTACAGGGAGGGCGGGACGCGCAGGTCATGCGCGCGGACGCAGGCCGAAGCGCTTGATCTTGGCCAGGAGACTGGGATAGCTGATCTTGAGCCGACGGGCGACCTCGCTGCGATTCCACCCGGTGGCCTCGAGCGCCTCGGCGATCAGCCGCCGTTCGAGGCGCGCGACCTCCTCGCGCAGGATCCGCGGTCGCTGGCGCCGCCGTGCCTCCTCCTGCGGGTCCGGTTGCGAGGCCGCGAGGCGCGTGGCCGGATCGCGGAACTCATGCGGCAGAAGCTCCGGGGTGATCCGCTCGCCGTCTTCGCTGAGCGCCACGAGACGGCGGACGACCTGCATCAGCTCACGGATGTTCCCGCGCCAATCGTGATCCAGCAGCTGGGCGCGGACCGCGCGCGCCAGGCCTCGCGGACGACGCTTCATCTCCTGGCAGGCGTGTGCGTAGAAGTGATCGACGAGCAGCGGGATATCCTCGGTGCGCTCGCGCAGCGGCGGCAGATGGACGGTGAAATCGTTGAGCCGATAGAAGAGATCTTCCAGGAAGCGACCCCGGGCGATCGCCTCGCGCAGATCGACATTGCTGGCGCAGATAATGCGCACGTCGACCGGCTTCGAACGCGTCGAGCCGACCGGACGGATCTCGTGGGAATCGAGCACCTGGAGCAACTTGGCCTGGACCGCCAGGCTGGGACGGCTGATCTCATCGAGGAAGATCGTCCCGCCGTGCGCCTCCTCGAAGAGGCCGCGCTTGGCGCGGTGAGCCCCGGTGAAGGAGCCTTGCACGTGGCCGAAAAGCTCGCTCTCGAGGAGCGGTTCGGGCAGGGCCGCGCAGTTGACCGGCACGAACGGCCCTTCGGCGCGGGAGCTCGCGCGGTGGATGCACTGGGCCATCAGACCCTTGCCAGTGCCCGTCTCTCCCAGGATCAGGATGCTGGCAGTCGAATCGCCCACCCGCTCGAGCTGGGCGAAGAGCTGGCGGATGGGGGCGTGCGCGGTGATGTAGTCGGCGAACGCCCCCCCGGGCGCCTGCTCGGCGCGATGGGCGCGCTTCTGCTTGATCATCCGCTCGCGACGGATCTGCACCAGTCCGATCACCACCAGGCCGCTCAGCACGCTGAGCAGGCGCAAGTCCCCCATGCTGAACGGCCCCGCGTTGGCATCGCGACGCTCCAGATGGAGCACGCCCCGTCCCTCGGGCAGCGGCAAGGCCAGCGCGGCGAACGCCCGCACGCCGCGCAACAGACCCTCGGCCTCCTCCTGAAAGCGTGGATCGTGCGGCAGGTCGGTCGCCAGACAGATGCGATTGCTCTCGAGGTGCCGGCGGGTCAGCTGGAGGACCGGCTGCGCGCGCTCGGCCACCGCGCCGAGCGCCGCCTCGATCCGCGGCTCCCCATCCACTCCTGGAGAGGCCACGAAGGCGGCGTCGCTGGAAAGCCGCTCGGCAACGAAGCGCAACATCTCCTCGAGACAGGCTTCGCGCGCCTCCTCGTCTCCGAACAGCCGACTCCACTCCTCGATGACGTTGACTTCCGGGGAGGTCAGGAGCGCCTCCTCGGCCGACTGCTCCTCGAGGCGCGCGCGCATCGCCTCGAGCTTGCGAATCAGATCCTGCCGGCCCTGCTTGTGGGCCAGGCCATGGGCGCGCGCGATGTCGCGCAGGGCATCGTCGAGTCGTCCGAAGGCGAAGCGAAGGTCGGCAAGCTCGACGAGCGCCTCGGCGGCTCGATCGAGCAGATCGACCGAGGCGAGGAAGGCCCACGCCTCGCGCATCAGCTCGATGGCCCGCTCACGCAGGCGCGCCCCGTCGCCGGCGCTCGACTTCCAGATCCGCCCGAGATGCCGCGCCAGCGCAATCTGCGTCAGGGCCTGGTCCAGGCGCTCGGGCGTCTGCCCGAGCATCCTGCTCGAGCGTTCGAGCGCCCGGCCGCCGCGCCGGAGATCTCCGTCGAGGGAGAGCGCCTCGCCCAGCACGCGCATCGCCGCACCGGCCTCCACATTGT
>WJJG01000344.1 GCA_014729815.1 Candidatus Eiseniibacteriota bacterium | reverse complement strand
GGTGCTCGCGGAGCGGCCTCTCCGGAGGCATCCGGGCCCGTGCCCGGCGTCTGGATCGACATCGAGAGGGACCCAGAAGGCGAGGTCTTCTGCATCCGAGCGCTGGCGGATCCGGCCGGAACGGCAGAGATCCTGGTGCGCGACCTGCGCCCCAGCGAGCGGCACCTGCTCCTGGACGTCCGCACCGGGACCGGCCGCGATCGGGAGAGCGGATGCGTGCTGTGTGGATTCGATGAGCGGCACTGGTTCGCCGCTGTGGTGCCCGCGTGGAATGCGCGCACCGTCGCCGAGGCCCGTGAGGCGCTCAAGCCGCCGCTGGTGCAGCGGGCCGAGCTGCACGCCGGCGTTCGGCCGCAGGATCGGCAGAAGCGGCGCAACCGGGCATTCGTGCGGCAGGGTGAGTGGTTCTTCCTGCCCGTTCGTGGGCTCGAGCCTCCGAGGGCACTGGTGCTGCGCCATGCGCCCTTGCGGCGCGAGGGAGGGGGCCGGCCGCATCAGGCGGAGTGGCTGTATCGTCGTGAGACGCCGGGGTACCGTGCCGCGCCCGATGACCCCGTGGTTTTGGCAGCCGATCTCGGTAAGCGCACCGGGCCCGAGCGCCCCTTCGCGCCGCGCGATCCGCGCATCGCGCTCTCGGGCTTCTTCGTCCGCGGACGCGTCACGCACCCGGACCATCGCACGGTCGTGCTGGACGACTGGCATCTAGCGGTGCCCAATACGGAAGCGCGGGGCGCGCTGGGGGTGGAGTTCCGGGACTGAAGGTGCAGGAGCAGCGTTAGTCTAGGACGCCTCCCCTACGAGATTCCGGGCGCCTCGAGGAATGAGGCCCGTTCTCACTCGCCACGAGCCTACTGGGCCAGCATCCCGTCAGATTCGCTGCAAGACCTCGCAAGGGTTCCGCGCGTCGTTTTCGCTTCCCCATGCAGAGGGCAACAGAAGGCGCCGGAGAAAACCACAGGCGGGAGGCCAACATGCCGCGGATCCAAACTTGCCCGGAAGCCGCCAAGATCACTATCTGGTCTATGCAACTCCTTCTCCTGGTGCTCGCTGCGGACCACACGGCCATGGCGCAGACCGAGCCAGCCTCGGGGAGTGGCAGTTCGGCCATCCGTCCCGGCGCCTGGGCCCTGCAGTTCCAGATCGACCAGGACACGATCCTGAGGTCGTTCGAGGGCAGCGTGCTCTCGGCCAAGCACCATCTCTCCGAGACCAGCTCCCTTCGTCTCGGGCTGTCGCTGGATCTGCATCGCGGCGATGGTATCCGCGAGATTACCACGCTCCGCGAGCGCCTTGCGGACTCGGCAGCGGTGGCGGATACGGACGAATACGATAGGGACGAGCGAGGCTTCTACATCTCTGCTCAGTACGTTCGAAACTCCAGTCCGTCGCGGCCGCTCGTGACGTTCGTCGGAGGCGGACCCTACGTCCAATACACCCAGGGCGATTCCGACTACGCATCCACTACGGACGCCAGCGCAGAGTACTACGAGTCCATGACGAGATCCGATGAGTCCCGATACTGGTCTCTCGGCGTCGTTGCGATCCTGGGTGTTGAGTGGTTCCCGATGCGCCGGATATCGCTGCACGCGGAGTACGGCCTGCGACTCGGGCATACCTGGACGAAGACCCTGCGCGTTGACGACCGGACGAGGGAGATTGCTGAACCCATCCATGACCATGCCGAGTCGGAGATCCGCACCAATTCCTGGATCGTCGAGGGCTCGGCTATCAAGCTCGGTCTGAGTGTGTATCTCTAGGGGGGCATCCGGCTGCCATTGCCCCGTGTTCTTGCGGAGGTTCCAGCGTGCCGAAGCGATCGGCCATTTGCGTGAGTGTACTCCTCACCCTGCTGTCTGCCGTGGCGAGTGCCGAGCCCCACCCTTCCCCGATTTTCGTTTACGACCCAGATCACTCCATGACAATGGGCGCCCACGGCCTGGGCGGGCTGCATGCGGGGATCGGGCATCTCGTACACACTCACATACCGGTGTCGCTTGCGTCCTCAGCGGGGGTCACGGCCTCGATCGGGAACCTCGCCTACCGCCTGACACGGCTCTACGCAACCAGCTACCTCCCCGCCTATCTGGCATACCTCACCCAGCATGAGTATTTCGGCCATGGTGCCCGCTACCGCGAGTTCGGGTACTTCGACAACGACTACGACATCAACCTCCCCCCGCCTCTCGGCGACGGAGGCGGTTGGGCGCGTCGGGGGGAACCGGCCCCGTCGGATCGGATCGTGACGACTCATGAGGAATTGGCCATCGTGACCGGAGGCGTGGAAGCCAACACCCTGCTCGCGGGGGAACTGCTCTTCAGATGGTTTCGGTCCGGGCGCATTCCCAACCACGAAGCCCTCCTATATCTGCGCGCATCCAGCGATCTGCCATTCTACATTGCTGCCACAGAGAGGGATCTCACGGGGCCCAGCGATCAGGGAGATGTCGCGCGGTATATCGATCTAATCAACGACCACGCCGGACGCTCGTCCGCACAAGAGTTCGTGCTCACTGCGCGTATCCTCCAGAGACAGGCTGCGATCGAGCTGCTCAACCCGTTGCGTTATGTCTGTATCTGGGCAATCGGCTACGGACACATCGCAAAGGGCCGCGACTTTGCCACACTCCCATCCCTTCGCTTGGGCCGGCTTCGCTGCCTGCTCATACCCCGCCTCGCGCTGACACCCTTCGGATCGGAGTACTGCCTCGATAGCCTGGTTGGCTGGGACTCGAAGGCGTTGCGCGTCACCATGGGAGTCGGCGATCGGAAGTTCCATCGCTTCTGGGACGTCGCGCTGCGCAGCGCGGGCTTCCTGGCCATCGGCGGAGTCCAGTTGGATGGAGACTTACGACTCTGGAAGCAACCAGCGCTCGAACTGGGCGGTCGCGAAGTGCGTGAGGGACCTTCCGGACTTGGCGGAAGCGGGGTGCTAACGGTCCGGCTGCCCCTGGGTGAAGAGATGCCCTCTTCCGCAATGGTGATGCAGGTCGGCTATAAGGCGACTGGCTACACGCCCGGAGAGGCGCTCGCCGGGGGTCCGATCTACCGCTTCGGCCTATCGTTCTAGACGAGCTCCGCTGCGCCTGGAGCCAAGCGTCACGGAGTGAGTCCACTCTCCTGCTCCTGGATCCCGGCTCCGCACCGGCAGCAGCTGGCCAGCCACGCCGCCCGGAACTCGCGCCCGAGGAATCGCCGGCCGAGATCCCCCGGCCATCCCCCCGCGGCCAACTGCAGGTCATCGGAAGGCGACGCGTGGTACGGTCGCAACCACTGGTCCATACTCACAGTGAAGTGCAGCTGCCTCGGACCCACGTCGCAGGTGATCTTCACGGATCCGTCGGGGGAACGCACCACGGCGACCGCCCGCGCAATCAGGCGCATCTGATCGAGCAGGTTCATGTACTCCGGCTCGAAGTCGGGGAAGATGATGCGCACCTTGCAGGAGTCTGGGAAGGGACTCTGGGACGCCCTGGCCGGGTCGACCGACATCCCGTGGAAGAACTTCTCGTCCAGGATCACCAGAGTGGCCCCCGACGCACTTCGCACATTGTTCGTCCCTGCCAGGATGACCTCATCGGCTTGGTCACCGTTGAGGTCCTCGATGTGCATTTCGGAGAAATGCCCCGTGTGGTAGTAGAAGCCGATGCGCTCACCATCTCGGCGGAACGCGCTCACGATGGTCGGGAAGAGACGATCGTGACGGTGATGGGTTAGCAGCTCGCGTCTTCCATCGCCATCAAGATCGGGGAAGCGGATGGCGATGCACTCGAATGCGCCTCCTTCTGCGTATCCGCCGAATACAGCATCGACCTCGTCGAGGTCGGGCGCGGCGGTCCAGAGGAGACGCCCGGAGCCCAGGTCGCGCACGAAGAGGCGGCCGCCATCCACGCCCTGCGCGCCCAGCCCATACGCCACCGACGGTTCCCCAGGCCAGGGTGCCCGCACATTGGGACCGATCTTGGAATCGTGTTCCTCCGTCCACAGGTGTCCGAGCAGCGGCGCCCGCACGCTGATCGAGGTGCCATCGGCGATCTGCTCGGCGCGAGCGATGACCTGCCGGTACGCCCAGAACCCCCCCGCGATCAGCAGCCCGATTAGCAGCCCGCCAACGGCCCCCATGACCCGAGTCCGCCTCCGACCAGATGACGCATCGCCTCCGAAGGGCTGCAGACTACGCTCCAGCTCCATCCGAACCTCGGCCATGGATGCGGGGCGCTCGCCTGCCTCCTTGCGCAGGCAGCGGCGGATGAGCTCGCGAAGAGCCGCGGGCAGGTCCGCGGGCAGTGAATTCCAGGCGGGCTCGACATCAAGTGTGGCACCGATCCGATCGAGCGCCGTGCCGCCGGAAAAGGCCTTCCCGCCCGCCAGGCACTCAAACAGCACACAGCCGAACGCCCAGATATCGGTGCGGTGATCGAGAGGCCTCCCCAGCAACTGCTCGGGGCTCATGTAGCCCGGGCTGCCGAGGACGGAGCTTGCCTTGGCTGCCAACGCGACCGGCTCGTCTGGATCCACCTGGGGGTCGACCAAGGCTCGCGCGAGCCCGAAATCGAGGACCTTCACGCGCCCTTGAGGAGTCAGCTTGATGTTGGTGGGTTTCAGGTCGCAATGGATGACGCCCTCGGAGTGCGCAGCCTCGAGCGCCTCGGCTACCTGGCGGCAGATGCCCAGGGCTTGGGCGCCGCTCAGGCGACCGGCTGCAATGCGTTCCGCAAGCGTGTCGCCCGCCACGAGCTCCATGGTGATGAAGTCCACTTCCCCCTCGCGTTCGAAGGAGTGCAAAGTGGCGATATGTGGGTGGTTGAGACGCGCGAGAAGCTGCGCCTCACGCTCGAAGCGTGCGCTGGCAGCCGGAGCATGGGCGAGCGAGGATGTGAGAACCTTGAGCGCGATCTTGCGCTTGAGTCGAGGATCCTCGGCCACATAGACCGTGCCCCATCCGCCGCGCCCAAGTTCGCGTTCGATCGGGTAGCGGCCGATCCGGGAAGGTAGGCGGGGCTCCTCCCGAAGCGACTCGACGCTGGGCACCGGCGCTCCCACTCCCGAGATCCGGCTCCCACCCGCCTCCTGGTCCGACTGAAGCAACAGCCGTAGCGTCTCCCGTAGACGCTGATCATCGGCGCACTGAGCATCGACGAACGCCTCGCGCTCATCGGGGGGAAGGTCGAGCGCAGCGTGAAAGAGCCGCCGGATCGTCTGCCAGTCCTGCACTCTCAATGAGGTTCCCCTGCGTGGCTGGGCACCCCGCGGATCCCCGCTCCGCGCGGCGGCGCCCACCGGCATCTCATCCGATCGGAGTTCATTCGCTGCTCGCGCCGAGTCGCGCCCGTAGCCACGCTCGCGAGAGGCGCCAGTCCTTCTCGACCGTCGCGCGAGAGACGCCCAGGTGCTCCGCTGTCTCCTGAACCGTCAGACCCAGCAGGAAGCGGCTCTCGACCACGGCGAGCTGGCGCTTGTCCAACTCCCCGAGCTCGTTCAGGGCCTCGACGAGCTCCAAGCTCCAGGGATCGGGCACGAGGGCGGATCGAAGCTCCTCTACGTGGGGGGCTTGTCTCTTCTGGGCTCGATGGCGCCTTCCGTAGTCGACCAGTACGTGGCGCATGGCACGACGCACAGCGGCCAGCAGGTGTTGGCGATCACGCGCATCCATCAGCTGGGGATGGAGGCGCAGAAAGGCCTCGTGCACGACGGCGGTGGGCTGGAGGGTGTGGTCGGGGCGCTCACCGCGCATCAGGAGTCGAGCCGCATCGCGCAATTGATTGTAGACCAACTCGATGAGCTGCTCCTCGGAACGCCCGTCTCCCTGACGCACGGACGCCAGGAGGGCTGTGATGTCGGTGCGATCCGTGTGGCTCATGGAAGCGGACCATCTCAGGGTGTAGGAAGACCGCCCCGAGCGCGGCCTCCGCGGGACATCGGGCTCTCTCCCGTTGACCACCCTCGGCGATGCCCCGGAAACTATTTGTCTACCTACTATGAAGATACAGGATTCCGCAGATTCCTTGCAAGGGTTTGGAGGGCGGTTTGCGCTTCCACCCAATAGAGGGTACTTCTCCGCTTGACCGGCGCGCTGGGGTGCTCTCCGAGTCACGAGTGAGGCATCCGCCACATGCGACAGGAGGAGGAAGGGACGATGAGAACGATGCCAGCAACCACGGGGATCCAACTGATCTCCGCCTGCCTTCTGATCTTCGCGATTGCTGCCGTCCATCCCGGCAGCGGCGTTGCGCAGGCCCAGGAGGCCGGGTACTGGAACTTCTGTGAAGGAGCCGGGACTACGCTCCATGACGTCTCCGGGAACGAAAACCATGGCGAGATCTGGGGAGCCGATTGGGAGTGCGCGGAAGAGTGGTGGTCTCTGCGATTCGACGGTACGACGGAGTACGTCGTCGTCGTGGACGATCCGAGTCTGCATGTCGCCTCCGGCACGATCGAAGTCATCTTCCGTCCGGCGGGCGGTTTCCAGGTCGGAGACCCCAGCGAGCAGCTCCTGGACAAGGAAGTCGGCGGGCTCTACGAGGGCGATCTCGAGATCTTCCTCGACACGCACACCGGGCAGCTTACCGTTGAGCACGAGATCGCTGGTGAGAGGCAGCGCGTTCGCAGCCTGGCCACGTCCTGGGACGAGAGCATCTATTGCATGGCCTATACATTCGGCCCCCAAGGCATGGAGCTCTTCGTCGATGAGATAGCTCAGGACTGGAATCCCAGCCCGGCCAGTCTCGCCGAGAACCACCGGCAGCTGACGTTCGGCTTCAACTACTCGCAGGGGGTGGCAGGGTTCGACGGCTGGATGTATGCGGTTCGCATCTCCGAGGCGGTCCTGGGACCCGGCGAGTTCCTGACCGTCGAGGACTGCTGCTGCTGCAATGGCAGCCCGAGCCATCCGGAGACGTGGGGAAGCCTGAAGAGCATGTACCGCACCTGCGACCGATAGGACCATGGCCACTCGTAGGCATCCTCGCGGGAGGCGAGCCGGCCGCGACGCCCATCGACGGGTCGAAGCGGCCGGCCGTCGTCCTCGGTGCGCGATAGGAGGCGGGTGATGTTCCGCGCAGGTTCGTTCTTTGATCTCGCCGCGACCCTGCTGCTGGCTTGCATGATCTGGGGATGCACGGAGGACTGCCCGACGCGCGAGTGCCCGGCAGCAGAAGGCGACAGCCCAATCATGCTGCAGCCCGACGGCAGCGGCGACTTCTCCATGATCCAGGCGGCGTTGGATTCCGCCGAGGTCGGTTCGACCATCGAGCTGGCAGACGGCGTCTACAAAGGCGCGGGCAATCGCGATCTCGACTTCCGAGGCAAGACACTCACCCTGCGGTCGTCTTCGGGTGACCCGAGCTGCTGCATCATTGATTGCGAGGGAGACTCCACGGCACACCATCGCGGCTTCTGCTTCCGCTCCGGAGAGAGCTCGGCCTGTCTTGTGGAGGGAATCGGTGTGACGGGCGGGTACGCCGGAGGCGAGTCGATCGAGTGGCCGGACTGGGGAGGAGCGGTCTCGTGCACAGACGAGTCCTCCCCCACATTCCGCAACTGCGTCTTCGCTCGAAACTACTGCACGTACGTAGGTGGAGCGATCGCAACCTCGGGAAGCTCGCACCCCGCGTTCATCGACTGCGAGTTCGTCGGGAACCGCTGCGGTATGTGGGGTGGGGCCGCCTATTGTGATGCAGGCGCCCCGGAGTTCTTGAGTTGCGTCTTCTCCGAGAACACAGCTTTGGAGGCAGGCGGCATCCTCTGCGACATCTTCTCAGCCGTGTCGATCCGCTACTGCGTCTTCCTCCACAATCAAGCCAGGTTGGGAGCAGCGATCTCCTGCTGCCGCTCCGCACCACTGATCGACCACTGCACCTTGTGCGGCAACAGCGGCGAGACCGGAGCCATCTACACCTACATAGGAGGCAGTGCCCAACTGCTGAACACGATCATTGCCTACTCGGACTCGGCCGCGGCCATCCACTGCGATCACGATGATCCGATCTACCTCTCGCGCTGCAACCTGTTCGGCAACGAGGGCGGCGACTGGACCGAGCCCTTCTTGGATCAACAGGAGCGTCCCGGCAACCTGAGCTGCGACCCCTGCTTCTGCGATCGCGAGAGTGGGAATCTGCGCTTGCGCATCGAGTCACCCTGCAGCCCAGACAGCACGGAGAGTGGGGGGCTGGTCGGCGCGTTGCCGGTGGGGTGCTGGTAGGCCGGGGCTGTCGGGCATCCGGGAGTATGGCGGGCCGAAGCAAGAGCGACTCCCGATCCGGCTACGGATCTCCCTGGCGCCGCTTAGAGCGGGATCCCTTCGGCTGCGCGGGCCCCCCATGGCAGGATCCCGCCGCTCTGCCGCGTATCGCGCGATCGCATGAAAGAACCCCTGCACCTCCTCGCAGTGGGGTGAGAAGGAGGAATCATGGCCTTGCAGTTCCGATCACGGGGACCGTACTCCTGGCTTTCCAACTTCAGCCGCCATCCGATCACCATGAACGGCCTGGAGTGGCCGAGCGTCGAGCACTACTTCCAGGCGATGAAGTTCCCGCACGAGCCGGCCCGGCAGGAGAGGATCCGCCAGAAGCGCAACCCTCTCCAGGCCAAGCGCATCGCCTGGGAGCGCGGCGCGAAGGTGCGCCCAGGATGGGAGCGGTTGCGGGATCGCGTCATGCTCGAGGCCGTGCGCGCGAAGTTCGAGCAGCACTCCGAGCTGCGCGAAGCCCTGCTCGAAACCGGGTCCCAGCCGCTGGTAGAGCATAGCCGCAGCGACGCCTATTGGGGCGACGGCGGAGACGGCCGCGGAAAGAACAAGCTCGGAAGGATCCTGATGCAGATCCGGGAGGAGATGCGAGCGGCGGAGTAGAGGGTTGCTTGCGCGATGTGTGCGGTGCTGGCCAGCGGATCCGCGCCGGAGGATCCTGCGCAATCGTCCCGTCACCTGCGGATGAACTGCCTCGGGAACGGCGTGCCGTCTTCCCGGCAGAGGATCGGTCGCAAGCGCGTGCCATGCCGCACCTCGGCGCGAAGCTGCGCAAGGTCCCACTGGTCGTGAAGCGGATGATCGTCGGCCATCAGCAGCAGCCTGAAGAGGAGCGCGCGGCCCAGGTCCGAGATCGCGCATTGTGGCACGCCAAGCCCGAAGTAGGAGTAGACGCTCTCCTTGAGAAGCTGCAGGAGCCGCTTGAAGAGGAACGAGTCGGAGAGATCCGAGCGGCGCGATTTGGGGGCCGGCACGAAGAGGGTTCCGTGCGGATAGAGGGCGATCACCGGATGGCCCATGCGCAGAGCCACCTCGATCTCTTCGTAGACGAAGACCGAGGTCAGCGAGGTCTTCGAGCAGACCACCACGAAGACGCGCGCACCCGCGATGTGCGGCGCCAGATCGGGGACGATCGTATTGTCGGGCCGCGTGATCGCGGATGAGGGATCTTTGCCGAAAGTCCACACATCCAACCCGAGGCGCGTGAGCGCTTCGTCCAGGGACTCCACAAACTCCCCATCAGCGGTGTTGTACGAGATGAAGAAGTCGTGCGGCACGCAGTCCGCTGTGGCCTGCTGGCAGCGCCGGCGGGCCCACGTCTTCATGTTCTGGGCATCGGCGCGGAACTTGCGCAGGTACGCCCGGCGCGCCTGGAGCGCTGTGGGATTGCCGGGGGGCGGTGGTGACTGGATGGCGGCTTGCTGGGCCGCCACGGCCTCCGGGAAGCGGCCGACTTCGTGATAGAGCGTGGCCAGATTCGAATGCCGGATGCCGACGAACGGATGGCCGGCACCCCTGTGCTTCAGTTCGAGGCGCAGTGACTCGCGAAGATGCGGCTCGGCATCGATGTGATGTCCAACCTCCATCAGCGTGTCGGATGCATCCGAGAGCGCCATGGCGACGAGCCGCGGATCGGAGCATGCCCGGACGCCGCTCAGTCCCTCGCGCACTCGTGCCGCCCCTTCATCCGCGTATCCGACACTGGCGAGCATGGTCCCGGTTTCGATCTGCCGGTACTCGCGCACTCCGTTGGGTACGGCGTTGGTGGTGAGCGTGCGATCGGTGCGCTGGGACTCGCGGGCATGCTGCGCACAGGCGAGCGGATCCCCCTGATCGTAGGAGATCAGGGACAGATCGAGGTGGTCGGCAGCGACGTTGTTGTGCTCCGGGCCATGCAGCTTCAAATCCAGGGAGAGAGCGCGCTGCGCGGGTGGGAGCGCCTTGTCGGGCTGGCCGAGGCGACGGTGGCAATCGGCGAGCAGGCTCAGTAGGCCGGACTCCAAGATGAGCCGGCGCGGATCCGATCCATCGAGGATCCGCTGGCCTCGATGCGTAGCGTCGAGGACCTTCGTGAACTCCTCGGCAGCCTCCCCATACCGGCCTTGTGCATGAAGCTCTTGGGCACGTTCGCGTGCGCGGCCGAACTGTTGGGCGCTGAGCTCCATCCAATCCTCTCTCGGGCCGATGCGGCACCGGCCTGCGGTTCGCGCCCCCCCGGTCTCGGCGCC
>WJJG01000343.1 GCA_014729815.1 Candidatus Eiseniibacteriota bacterium | reverse complement strand
GCTCTGGACGAATGCGACCCGCCTGGAGGCCGCTGCGCAGCGCGGGAGTCCGGCGCGCGCGGCGTTCTCCTGGCTGGCGTCAACCGCCGAGATGGAGGATCGCATCGCGATCGAGAGCGGAATGCAGCCGTCGCAAGGGATTCCGCAGCCGTGGATCACGATTCCGTTTCACAGCCGCGCGCCGGAGGTCTACCGCGGGGCCTATTGGATCGGATGGTATGCCGGGTGCGACTGGGTGGTCGTGCGTGAAGACCGCGTCGTGCGCTTCCTGCGCGAGAGAGAGCGCTATCCGCAGTTCCTGCGCTTCTATCTGGATCTCAAGGCGCAGGCGAAGGAGGAGCGCGTCTTCGGCGATCAGAGCGGCCAGCGCGTGCGGGTGCTGCGCCAGGAGCGGAGCGCCACACCGCTGGCGACCGGCTGGCGAGCGCGAGTCGCCGCGGGCCCCGCGGCCGGTCTCCCGGGCGGCTTCCTGGCGAATCTGGGCGCCTTCTTCGCGCGAGCCGGGGAGAGCGCGGCGGCCGTCGAGTTGCTCGAGGAGGCGCGGACGGCCGGGTACGACGATCTCGGCATCCACCTCAATCTGGCGGCGGCGCTGCTCGAGCAGGGCCGCGAGCTGGCCGCGGGACGGGTGTTGGACGAGGCGCTGCAACGGCATCCGGATTCGCCCGAGCTGCTCTACAATCTCGGCTTGACTGCGGTGCGGGCGCAGCTCTGGGAGCGCGCGGCGCGCGTGTTGCGGCGGCTGCGGACGATCTGGCCCCGTTCGGCAGAGACCGCATATCTGCTCGGAATCGCCCTCGGCAATCTGCAGCGGTTCGATGCGGCGCGGGCGGAGCTCGAAGCGGCCCTGGCCCTGGGCCTGGAGGGGGAGGACCGCGCCGAGGCGCAGTCTCTGCTCCAGCAGCTCGAGCGCCGCTAGGTCCGCGCTCGGCGGAGAGGAAGCGATGAAGACGGTGCTGCGATTGCCCAACTGGGTGGGCGACACGCTCCTCGCGCTGCCGGCGATCCGGCGGTTGGGGGAATGCGAGGGACCGCTCCTGCTCGCGGGGCGGTCCGTACCGCTGGAGCTCGCCCGGCGCGTTTGCCCCGGGGCCGAGTGCCTGCAGCTCGCCGAATCGAGCGCCGACCTGGCCGCCTGGCGTCACGATCTGCGCGCGTTGCGCCGCGCGCGGGCCGAGCGGGGGATCCTTCTGGCGCCGTCGCTGTCGTCTGCGCTCTGGTTGCGCCTGGGGGGCGTCCCGCAACGCTGGGGTTGGCCGACGCAACGACGCGGCTTCCTGCTCACGCATCCCCAGCCTCGGGGCGGCGGCCATCTCGTCGCGCAGTTCAGCCGTCTCGTGGCAGCCGCGCGCGCCGACCACGCGAAGCCGCTCGAGCTCGCGCCGCCCGATCGGGCCCGCCCGTGGCTGCCGCTCGATGCGGAGCGTCGCACACGGGCCCGGGGCTTCCTCGAGGAAGCCGGGCTGGGGGCCGAGGGGCATGCATGGGTGGCGCTCTGCCCCGGCGTGCGCTACGGCAGTGCCAAGCGCTGGCCCCTCGAGCGCTTCGCGTGGCTGGCCCGGGCGCTGGCGCGCGAAGGTGTGGGCGGCCTGGTGGTCGGCGCGGCGGGGGAGCGGACGCTGGGCGAGCAGATCTGTTACGCCGCCGGCGCGGAGGCCGCGGGCGGTGCGGTCTGGCGCAACGCGTGCGGCGCCGGTGATCTATTGCATGCGGCCGGGCTGTTGCGCGCGGCTCCCGCGGCGGTCTGCAACGATACCGGGACCCTCCACCTGGCGGCCGCGGTCGGCACGCCGGTGGTGGCGCTCTTCGGGCCGACCGATCCACGCTGGACGGGGCCCTGGGGCCGCGCGCACCGCATCCTGCATCATGACTTTCCGTGCGCTCCCTGCCTGCGCCGCCACTGCCCGTTCGCGGATCCGGCGCCCTGCATGGCTTCGATTGGGGTGGGCGAGGTCCTGCGCGCTCTGCGCGACGCGATGCTGGAGCGGCCCGCAGTGCGGGCGACCGCGGCCTGGCACCCCGCGGTGCTTCTCGACCGCGACGGTACGCTGATCGAGCACGAGCCGTACCTGCACGATCCCGCGCGCGTGCGGTTGACACCGGGCAGTGGTGCGGCGCTGCGGCGCGTGCAGGCGGCCGGGTATCTGGTCGCGGTCGTGACCAATCAGTCCGGATTGGCCCGACGCATCTTCGATCGGCGCGCGCTCGAGCAGGTGCACGCGCGCCTGCGCCAGTTGCTGGGTCTGGAGGGCGTGGCGCTCGACGGCATCTACGTCTGCCCGCATCATCCGGATTTCACCGGGCCCTGCGATTGCCGCAAACCGGCCGCGGGACTGATCGAGCAGGCGCTCACGGAGCTGGGCGTCGATCGGCGTCGCGCGCTGCTCATCGGCGATACGATCGAGGACTTGCAGGCCGGGCGGGCGGCGGAAATCGCGACCTCTCTGGTGCGCACCGGCCATGGCGCCGCGCAGCTGCGCCAGCCGCGCGGGGCGTTGCCGCGGGGCGTCACCGTGCACGAGAACCTGGCCGCGGCGTTGCGGGAGCGCTTGTGAGAAATCGATTAGCGCCCGCGCGGCGCGCCCGGAGGGAATCGGAGCCCCGGGGTGGGCTGGGCGCGGGGCGGGTGGAACGTAGCCGCGTAGCGCCAAGCGCTGCAGTCGTTCCCGCTTCCGCGCAATGCCGCTATACTCCCGATGTAGGCGCCGCCGGCGGCCGTGCGAAGCAATGCGCGGCGCAAGGGGGCGCGGGGAAAAAGCGAGTTGACAGTCCAGGGGGGCAATCCTAACATCCCGTGGATGTTATCGTCTCGGCGCCGTTGCACTTCGGCGTGCGGATGCGCGGCGACGATGTCCGGCTTTGGGTCCACGCGGCGCGCGTGGGAGACGCCATCCGGGGCCGCGGCCCCGCACTCGTGAGGAGAAGGTCTGCATGAAACTCGGCAAGCTCGGCGCATGGTCTTGGGGGTGCGCACTGGTGGTGATCTTGGGGCTGAGCCTCTCAGGCGTTGCGGCTTTCGCGCAGGAGACAGCCCCGCCGGCGGGTGATCCCAGCGCGGAGACCGCAATGGAGTCGGCGACCGAACCGGCGGCGGCGGAGGGCGCCGAGGCGCAGGCGCAGCAGTACGAGGGCAGCGGACTGGTCGAGCTGTTCAACAAGGGCGGCAACTTCATGTGGCCGCTGCTCTTCTTGGCAGTTCTGGCGCTGGCCGTGATTCTCGAGCGACTCTTCACGCTGCAGCGGGCGCACACCAACACGCGCCGCCTGATGAGCGCCATCATCCAGAGCCTCAAGTCGAAAGGCGTCGAGGCGGCCAAAGACATCTGCATGCACACGCGCGGGCCGATCGCGGCCATCCTGCACGCCGGCCTGACCAAGGTCGGCAAGGGGCCCGCGGCGGTGGAGAAGGCGATCGAGAACTCGGGCGCGATCGAGATGTCCTTCCTGCAGCGGGGTCTGCCGATTCTCTCGACGGTCGCCAATATCGCTCCGCTGCTCGGGTTCCTGGGCACCGTCTCCGGTATGATCAACGCCTTCGAAGCCATTGCCGCCGCCGAGCAGGTCAGCGCCAAGGTCGTCGCCAGCGGGATCTCCGAGGCCCTGATCACGACGATGAGCGGGCTGGTGATCGCGATTCCGGCGCAGGCGGCCTACAACTTCTTCGTGGCGCGCATCGATCGCTTCGTCATCGAGATGGAGGAATCGTCGGTCGAGCTGCTCGACGCGCTGACCGACGAGGCCTAGTCATAGGGTCCCGCCCCGCGGGCGGGGGAGGTCGGCATGCCACTCATGAAGCGGCCGCGCGGGACGCCGCCGGAGATCAGTCAGGCGTCGACGGCCGACATCGCCTTTCTGCTCCTGATCTTCTTCATCGCGACCACCGAGGTCGGGGCCGAGTTCGGTCTGCAGATGATCCTGCCCGGACTGGGCGGCAAGCCGGCGCGCGTGAAGCGCGAGAACGTGATGACGATCACTACCGACGGCGGGGGCGGGATCTACATCGACGATCGCCCTGTCGCGCTGCGCGAGATTCGCACGACGATCCAGGGCGAGCTGGAGAGCAACCCGAACCTGATCGTCTCGATCGAGACGGCGGCGGATGCGCGCTACGAGCAGATGATCGATGTTCTCGACGAAGTCAAACTGGCCAAAGCCCCGCGCTTCTCGATCAAGAAGGCGCGGCGCTGACGCCGTAGGATCCACCTGCGAGGGAGAGATCGGTGAAGTTCTCGCGGACGATCAAGACCGAAAGCCAGATTCCGACCGGCTCGATGGGCGATATCGTCTTCCTGCTGCTGGTCTTCTTCATGGCCACCACGATTTTCAAGACCGAGGAAGGACTGACGGTCACCCTGCCGCGAGCCGAAGCCGGGCTGCAGGTGCCCCGCGAGCGGGTCACCCACGTGTGGGCCGATTCGCGCGGGAACATCACCATCGACGATCGGTTTCTGACCATGGAGTCGGTCGAGGCCGTGTTGGCGCAGAAGATGCGCGAGAATCCGGCCCTGTTGGTCGGCTGCAACCTCGACTCGGGACTCCCGTACAGCTTCGTCGACGAGCTGCTCATGCAGCTGCGCAAGGCGAATGCGATCAACGTCTCCTTCACCAGTCTGAAGGAGTCGGGTACCTAGCAGGGGAGGGCGACCCATGTGGGCCCCGAACTGGTACGATTCGGCACACGAACAGCTGAAGCTCCGGTACGGGAAGTACATGTTCTTCTCGGCGCTGGCCGCGTTGGTCCTGACCGGGTTGGGCGCGGTCTTCTCGCCGCCCTACGTCCCCTCGCCCTATCAGCTGCGTGAGCGCAAGGTGGTCACGGTCGACCTGCCGGACGACATCGTCATTCCGCCGCCGCCGAAGGATATCGCCACGCCCGAGCTGCCCACTTCCTTCGAGGCCTCCGACGACGCGGCCGCCGAAGAGACGATCGCCCCGACCGACTTCAACCCCTTCCAGCCGCCGGCGGTGCCGTCGGCCCCCAGCGCGCCCGAGGACTTCTTCGCCTTCGATTCGCCGCCCAAGCCGGTGCACGCCGAAGCGCCCGAGTACCCGGACATCGCACGCCAGGCCGAGGCCGAGGGCGTCGTGGAAGTGATGGTGACGATCGACGAGAATGGGCGTGTGATCGCGGCCGAGGTCTATGACAGCGATACGATCGAGGCGCTGGAGCGGGCCGCCATCGCGGCCGCCATGAAGTTCCTCTTCGAGCCGGCCCGCCAGCGGGACGTGCCGGTCAAGTGCCGGGTGGTGATTCCCTTCACCTTCAGCCTCGACAACTGATTTCGGTCGCATGTAGTCTGGAGCGAACGGCCGGGGCGTTGCGCCCGGCCGTTTCGGTTTGCGGTGCACCGCGGGGACTGCGGACGCAACCCATTCCATGGGGGCGCGTAGGGTCCCTGTAGGGCGGAGTTGGATGGAGGTCACGATGTCGCATCCCAGACTGCGTTGGACCACCGCGAGATGGCTCTGCGCTGCGCTGCTGTGGCTCGGCTGGACGTCGCCGGGGGCCCCGGCCGATGAGCCGATCCTGCCCGACACGCCGCTGAGCGTGGAGGCCTGTGTGGCGATCGCGCTCGAGCGCAACGATCTGCTGGCGCAGGCCGAGGCCGGTGTGCAGTCCTCGCGGGGGTCCTACTGGCAGAGCTACAGCAATCTGCTGCCCAACGTCAGTGCTTCGGCCGGGTGGGGCCGCAGCTATCCGGCGCGGGAGATCGCGGTCTTCGACGGCGACCGGCTGATCGGGTTCCAGGCCAGTCCGTACGACGGGTCGCTCTCGCTGCGCGCCAGTCAGACGCTGCTCAGCCTGCCGGCGATCCAGGGCACGCGTCGCGCCCGGCGTAGCCTGCACGCGAGCGAGCACGATCTGGTGGCGACGCGCGAGGAGATCGAGGTCACCGCGCGGCAGCAGTTCTTCACGCTGCTGGCCGCCAGGAAGCTCGCGGAGGTCGAGGTGCGGGCCGTCGAGCTGGCGGGCGAGCAGTTGCGCCGCGCCGAGACGTTGTATCGGCTCGGTTCGGTGGCGCGCAGTGACGTACTCCAGGCGCAGGTCAATCTGGCCGAGGCCGAGCAGATCGCACTGAATCGGCGCAATGCCGTCGATCTGGAACGGGGACGCCTGGCGATGGTGATGGGTCTCGATCCGCGCACGAGTGTCCGCATCGATACGACGCTCAGCGTGCCCGCGGGACCGTTGGCCGGGCCGCTGGACGAATGGATCACGCAGGCGATCGGGCAGCGGGCCGACCTGCAAGCGGCGCGTCTCCGCGTGGAGGCCTCGCAGCTGGCCGTCAGCGCGGCGAAGCTCGCGCGGCTCCCGTCGGTGGGCCTCGACTACACATGGCGGCGTTCCTCTTCGTCGGATGATGCGTGGCTCTCCAATCCTCTGGTGCTGCAGACCAACTGGTCGGTGGGCATCGGAGCCAGCATCCAGCTCTTCGATGGTCTGGGCATGGAAGGTCGCGTGCAGAGCGCCAAGGGCGATGCCCGCCTGCGGCGCGAGCAGTTCGAGCGACTGGAGAAGGAAGTGGCCTTGGAGGTGCGCGACGCCTACCTCAGCGCAGCCAACGAGTGGGAGAATCTGCAGGCCGCCGAGACGAGCGTGGCGCTGAATCGTGAAAACCTGCGCCTGCAGCAAGCCCTCTACGAAAGCGGCGCCGGCACGCTGCTCGAGTGGGACAACGCGCGGCTCGACCTGCGGCGCGCCGAGGTCAGCCTGATCCAGGCCGAGATCAATCTGCTGCTGGCCCACGTGCGATTCCGCAAGGCGGTGGGCGACTAGGGGGGCCGCGGCGCACGATACGTGGCCCGGCGGCAACCGCGGCTTGGCGCGCCGGGGCGTGCGTGGGATAATCGCCGGACCCATGACACGCCGGCAGACCAAATCCTCGCCCCGCCCGCGGTCGGCGCGCAGCCGCTGGGATCCCGACTGGATCGCCATCAGCGGCGCGCGCGAACACAACCTGCGCAACATCAGCCTGCGCCTGCCGCGCGGCAAGCTGTTGGTGGTCACCGGCGTTTCGGGGTCCGGCAAGAGCTCGCTGGCGTTCGATACGATCTACGCCGAGGGGCAGCGACGCTACGTCGAGAGCCTTTCGGCCTACGCGCGTCAGTTCCTCGGGCAGCTGCGCAAGCCGGATGTCGATCACATCTCCGGACTCAGTCCGGCGGTGGCGATCGAGCAGCGGGGGGGCGGACACAACCCGCGCTCCACGGTGGCCACGGTCACCGAGATCTACGACTACCTGCGTGTCCTCTTCGCCCGGGTCGGACGGCAGTACTGCCCCGAGTGTCAGATCCCGGCCGGGGGCCAGAGCCTCGACGAGATCCTCGCCAGTGTGCTCGAAACGTTCGCCACGCAGCGTGTACTGGTGCTGGCGCCGATCGTGCGCGGGCGCAAGGGACAGTATCGAAAGGAGTTCGAGTCCCTGAAGCGCAGCGGCTACGTGCGCGCGAGGATCGATGGCGAGGTCTGCTCGCTGGAAGAGCCGCCCAAGCTGGTCAAGACGCGCAAGCACACCATCGAGGTCGTGATCGACCGCCTGACGGTCGGCCCCCAGCGACGCAGTCGGCTGGCCGAAGCGTTGGAGTCGGCCCTCGGGTTGGCCGGCGGGCTGGTGCAGGTCGCGGCGGGGGACGCTGAGGAGCGACTCTACAGCGAACACGCCGCCTGCACGCGGTGTGGACGCAGCTTCCTCGAGCTGCATCCGCGCAGCTTCTCCTTCAACAGCCCCCATGGGGCTTGCCCGCGCTGTCAGGGACTCGGGATCCTGCAGGAGGTCGATCCGGAGTTGATCGTGGTCGACCCCGAGCGATCGGTCTTCGACGGAGCGCTGACCGCCTTTCAGGGTGCGCTCGAGGGCTGGATGGGGCAGATGGTCCGCGGGCTGGGTCGCCACTACGGATTCGATCCGCAGCAGCCCTGGCGCAGCCTCGGCCGGCGCGCGCAACGGCTGATCCTGCACGGATCGGCCGGCGAGGAGATTGATGTCGCGGTGGAGACGCGGCGGGGACGCTACGAGGGACGCGTCCGCTACGAAGGAATCATACCCAATCTGGAACGACGCTATCACGAGACGCGGTCGGCGGAGATGCGCGAATGGATCGGGCGGCTGATGACACCGCGCCCCTGTCCCGAGTGTGGAGGCGGACGGCTACGCGCTGCGAGCCTGGCGGTGCGGGCCGGAGCGTGGTCGATCCGCGACTGGACCGCACTGAGTGTCGCGCAGGCCAGCCAGCACGTCGATGAGCTCTGCCAGGGGAAGCGGGAACGGGAGATCAGCCGCCAGGTCCGCAAGGAGATCCATGATCGACTGCGCTTCTTGCGCGATGTCGGCCTGGGGTACCTGACCCTGGACCGCGGAGCGGGCACCCTCTCGAGCGGGGAGATGCAGCGCATCCGCCTGGCCACCCAGATCGGATCGCAACTGGTGGGTGTGCTCTACGTGCTCGATGAACCGAGCATCGGACTCCACCATCGCGACAATCAGCGCCTGCTCGCGGCGCTGCGCCGCCTGCGCGACCTGGGCAACACGGTGCTGGTCGTGGAACACGATCGCGACACGATCCTGGCCGCCGATCACCTGGTCGATCTGGGCCCCGGCGCGGGTCGACACGGCGGTCGAGTGGTGGCCAGCGGTACGCCCGCCCAGATCGCTGGCAGCGAGGCGTCGCTGACCGGCGCCTATCTGACCGGTCGGCGCGAGATCCCCTGGCCACAGCAGCGGCGCGCGGGCAGCGGGGCACGTCTGGAGCTCCTGGGAGCCCGGCAACACAATCTGCAATGCATCGACGTGCAGTTTCCGTTGGGAACGTTGATCTGCGTCACCGGCGTGTCGGGCTCGGGGAAGAGCACGCTGGTGATCGACATCCTGCAACGCGTTCTCCAGCGCGAGCTCCACCGCGCTTCCGTGGTGCCCGGCGCCCACGAGCGGGTGCGCGGACGAGAGCATCTCGACAAGGTGATCGCCATCGACCAGTCCCCGATCGGACGCACGCCGCGCTCCAATGCGGCGACGTACACGGGCGCCTTCACACACATCCGGGACCTCTTTGCCAAGCTGCCCGAGGCCCGCGTGCGCGGCTATCGGCCCGGCCGCTTCTCGTTCAACGTCAAGGGGGGGCGCTGCGAGGCCTGCAAGGGCGACGGGGTCGTGAGGATCGAGATGCACTTCCTGCCCGACGTCTACGTGCCTTGCGAGGTCTGTGGAGGGCGGCGCTACAACAGCGAAACGCTGGAAGTGACCTACAAGGGACGCTCGATCCACGACGTCCTGGAGATGACCGTCGAGGATGCCGCGCGCTTCTTCGCGGCGATCCCGCCTCTCAATCGGCGATTGGGCACCCTGCGAGACGTGGGGCTGGGCTACCTGCATCTCGGTCAGCCGGCAACGACCCTCAGCGGCGGCGAGGCGCAGCGCGTGAAGCTGGCCGCCGAGCTGGCGCGCGTGGCCACCGGGCGCACCCTCTACATCCTCGACGAGCCGACCACCGGGCTGCACTTCGAGGATGTGCGTATCCTGTTGGGGGTGCTGGGGCGCCTGGTCGAGGCGGGCAACACGGTCGTGGTCATCGAGCATCAGCTCGATGTGATCAAGACCGCCGACTGGATCATCGATCTCGGTCCCGAAGGAGGGGAGGCCGGGGGCCGGGTGGTCGCCTGCGGGCCGCCCGAGGAGATCGCCCGCAAGCGCAACTCTTGGACCGGGCATGCCTTGGCCGGTCTGCTGGCAGAGAGGGTGACGTTGACGGACGGGGCGAGGCGGTGATAGGCTCAATCGCTTGAAATCCGAAGGCGGCCGGGGCCGCCTGGGGGGGGGAAAAGGATGCGCAGGACGCCACTCTACGAAACCCACAAGCGTAACGGCGGCAAGATGGTACCCTTCGCGGGCTGGGAGATGCCGGTGCAGTTCCCCACCGGAATCGTCCAGGAGCATCTGACCGTGCGGCGCGCAGCGGGGCTCTTCGACGTCTCGCACATGGGGCGCATCGAGTTTCGGGGCTCCGGTGCCCTGGACTATGTGAACTACTTGATTACCAACGACCTGCGAAAGATCGGCCCCGGTCAGCTGCTCTACAGCGCCCTGTGCAACGAGGAGGGGGGCATCATCGATGACGTGACGGTCTACCACCTCGGGGACGCAGCCCTGCTGGTGGCCAACGCGGCGAACGCCGAGACGGTGCTCTCGTGGGCACGGTCGCACAAGCCGGAGGCGGTGACGATCGAGGATCGCACGGCGGAACTGGCGCAGCTCGCACTGCAGGGACCACGCGCGGAAGCGATGCTCGGCTCTCCGTTCGCCGAGGCGGTGCGGGATGTCGGCTATTACGAGTACACCTGGGTTTCCTGGAAGGACGCGCGGATTCTCACCAGCCGCAACGGCTACACCGGCGAGGACGGCTTCGAGATCTACGTGCCCAGCGAATTGGCGGTCCCCCTAGCGGACCGGCTGATGCAATGGGGGGAGCGGATCGGTGTCGCCCCGGCGGGCTTGGGCGCGCGCGACAGCCTGCGCATGGAAGTCAACTACGCGCTCTACGGCAACGAGTTGTCGCAAACGATCACCCCGTTGGAGGCCGGCTTGCGGTGGGTGGTGAAGCTCAAGAAGGAGGACTTCATCGGGAAGTCGGCGCTGGTGCGTCAGAAGTCGGAGGGCGTGCCGCGCAAGCTGATCGGCTTCGCCGTGGAGGGCAAGCGTCTGCCACGGCACGGCCATCCGATCCGGATCGGCGGGCAAGAGGTGGGCGTCGTCACCAGTGGGGGCTACTGTCCCTCGCTCGAGCGCGGAATGGGCATGGGGTACGTTCCCCCCGACCAGACCGCGGTGGGTACCGAGTTGGAGATCGATGCGCGGGGCACGCGCCTTCCGGCGCGGATCGTCGAGCGTCCCTTCTACAAGGATGGATCGGTCAAGCGCTAGGGAGGCGGGCCGCAGGTCGGCCGCACAGCGGGAGGACGGCATGGAGATTCGTGAGGGGCTTCGCTACACCAAGGATCACGAGTGGCTGCGGCAGGAGGGGGATGAGGTGGTCATCGGGATCACCGACTACGCGCAGGAGCAGCTTTCCGACATCGTCTTCGTCGAGCTGCCCGAGCCGGGAGCCACGCTGCAGGCGGGGGACGCCTTCGGGTCGGTAGAAGCCGTCAAGGCGGTGGCCGATCTCTATGCGCCGATCAGCGGAGAAGTCACCGCGGTCAACGATGCCGTGGCCGACGATCCGGCGATCGTCAACCGCTCACCCTACGAAGATGGCTGGATGGTGCGCGCCCAGGCCGCCGACGCCGGAGAGGTCGAATCCCTGCTCTCGGCCGCCGATTATCGGGCACTGCTGGAGGAACTCGGGGAGGCGAGCGAGTGAGCAACATCGGTCACACGCCGCAAGAGGAGCGCGCCATGCTGGCGGCGATCGGCGCCGACAGCTTCGAGACGCTGCTCGATCAGGTGCCCTCTGCGCTGCGTCAGCAGAAGCCGTGCGACCTGCCGCCGGCGCAGTCGGAGTTCGAGCTGCGTCGCACGCTGAGTGGACTGGCCGCGGAGAATTACGATCCACTGCGCAGCCTGTCGTTCCTGGGGGCCGGCTTCTACGACCACATCATTCCGGCGGCCATCGATCAGATCGTGCTCCGCTCGGAGTTCTACACCGCCTATACGCCCTACCAGGCCGAGGTGGCCCAAGGCACATTGACGACGATCTTCGAGTTCCAGTCGTTGATCTGCGCGCTATCCGGAATGGAGATCGCCAATGCCTCGATGTACGACGGGGCGTCGGCGGCGGCCGAGGCGATGCTGCTGGCCGGTTCGGCCACGCGCTCCGAGCGCGTCCTGCTGGCCGAGAGCATACATCCGCGCACCCGTGGCGTGATCGAGACCTACCTGGACGGGAGCGCGCTCGAGGTCCTGACGTTGCCCGAGCGCAAAGGCCAGGTCGATCTGGCGGCCCTGGAGCAGGCCCTCACGGAAAAGCCGGCGGCTGTGTTGCTGCAGCAGCCGAACTTCTTCGGGCTGCTCGAGCCTCTCGATCGGGTTGCGGAACTGCAGCAGCGCCTGAGCGCCGAGACGCATCTGGTGGTCTCGGCCGATCCCCTCTCCCTGGCCCTGCTGGCGCCGCCGGCCGATTTCGGCGCGCAGACCGTGATCGGTGATGTCCAGCCCCTGGGCATCCCGCCGCAGTTCGGGGGACCGAGCGCCGGGTATTTCGCCACGCGCGCCTCGCACGCCCGGCGTCTGCCGGGGCGCCTGGTGGCCGAGGCCACCGACGCCGAGGGGCGGCGCGGGTTCGTGCTTACGCTGCAGACGCGCGAGCAGCACATCCGCCGGGAGAAGGCGACGTCGAACATCTGCACCAACAGCGCGCTGATGGCCCTGCGCGCGACGATCTTCCTCTCCCTGTTGGGTCCCACGGGCTTGCAGGAGATGGCGGCGCTGTGCGCGGCGCGGGGCCAGCAGGCCGCCGAGCGGCTGTGCGGGATTCGCGGAGTGGCGCGCAGGCATGCGGGGCCTTTCTGGCGGGAGTTCGTCCTCACGCTTCCGCGCGAGGCCGAAGATGCCGTGGAGCGCGCCTACGAGGCAGGGGGGGTGCTGGCCGGAGTGCCCCTGAGCCGCTTCTGGCCCGAGCGGCGGCGTGAGCTGCTGGTGGCCGTCACCGAGAAGCGCACGCCCGAGGAGATCGAGACGTTGGCCGAAACGCTGGAGAAGGTCCTGGCCTAGCGGTGCGCGGCGCGGCCCGCGGGTGCGCGGCGAGAAGCGCCGTGCAGCGCGGCAAGGCGCCGCACAAAGGCAAGGGAGAGCGATGGCCGAGACGAAGACACCGGAGCCGCAGCAGAGCCAATCGACGGAGGCCGGTTGCCCGCCGCGTCGATCGGTCGAGGTGATCTACGAGCGCAGCCTGCCGGGCCACCGCGGCTACCGGCTGCCGCGGGGGGCGGCGGCGCGGTGGGAGGCTGCCATCGACGCATTGCCGGAGACGCTGCGCCGCAAGCGCCCGCCGGAGCTGCCGGAGGTGACCGAGCCGGAGGTCGTGCGGCACTTCATCGGGATCTCGCTACTCAACCATCATGTGGATCGCAGCCTCTACCCGCTGGGCTCCTGCACGATGAAGTACAACCCCAAGATCAACGAGGAGCTGGCGCGCCTGCCGGGATTCGCGCTGCTCCATCCCCAGGCGCCCGAGACGTCGCTGCAGGGGATCCTCGCATTGCTCTGGCGCTTCGAGCGCGAGCTGGCGTGTGTGGTCGGCATGGCGGCGGTGAGCCTGCACCCGGCGGCCGGCGCACAGGGTGAGATGCTGGGGATGAAGCTGTTTCGCGCATACCACCGCCACCGGGGCCACGCGAAGCGGAAGGTGCTCGTGCCGGATTCGGCCCACGGGACGAATCCGGCCAGTGTGGTCCTGAGCGGCTTCGAGCCGGTGCAGATCGCCTCGGGCGCGGATGGACGTATGGATCTCGGGGCGATCCGCGCCGCGATCGACGACGATACGGCCGGCATCATGGTCACCAATCCAAACACGCTGGGCCTCTTCGAGAAGGAGATTGCGGCGGTGGCCGAGGCGATCCATGCGGTCGACGGCCTGGTCTACATGGACGGCGCCAATCTCAACGCGCTGGTCGGTCTCGCGCAGCCGGGGGCGATGGGGGTCGACATCGTGCACCTGAATCTGCACAAGACCTTCTCGACGCCCCATGGCGGGGGCGGACCGGGCTCGGGGCCCGTGGCCGTGACGGCCGAGCTGGAACCGTTCCTTCCGGTGCCGATCGTCGAGCGTACGGAGGCGGGGTATCGCCTGGAGCATGGGCGCCCGCTTTCGGTGGGACCGTTGCATCCCTGGTGCGGGAATGCGGGGGTGGTAGTACGGGCGTTCGCCTACCTGCACAGCCTGGGCGCCGAGGGGCTGGCCGCGGTCAGCCGGGCGGCGATCGTCAATGCCAACTATCTGATGAAGCAGGTCGCCGACTCCTTCCCGGTGGCCAAGCGCGAATGGTGCATGCACGAGTTCATCTCCAGCGCATCGTGGACGAAGAAGCACAAGGTGCGGGTCATGGACGTGGCCAAACGGCTGCTCGATTTCGGGTTTCATGCGCCGACCGTTTCGTTCCCGTTGATCGTGCCCGACGCGCTGATGATCGAGCCGACCGAAACGGAGACGCGACCGACGTTGGATCGCTTCGCCGCGGCGTTGCGGGAGATCGCCCGCGAGGTGCGCGAGAGCCCCGAGCGGGTGCAGCAGGCGCCGCATTCGACCTGCGTCGGGCGACTGAATGAGGCCGCCGCGGCGCGGCGTCTGCGTGTGCGCTGGCAGGCGGCCAAGGAGCGGGATGACGCCGGAGGCGCATGAGGAGACGGCCGAGCTGGCTTGGCGGGTACATCCGGCCGCCGAGCGTCCCGGTCTGGCGGTGGTCGTCGCGGGCCTGATCCTGACGCTCGCGGTGCTGGCCGGCGTCTGGATGGGCAGCGCCTACTGGGGGGTCTTCGCCGGGGTGGTGCTCTTCCTTTCGCTGGAGGCGTTCTTCCTGCCGGCGTCCTTCGAGTTGGACGCCAAGGGCGTGCGTGTGCGCAAGCCGTTCTCGCAGGTGGAGCGGGGCTGGGAGACGTTGCGGCGCGTGATCTTCGATCCGGCCGGCGTGACGCTGAGCCCCTTCGCTCGTCGGCGTTGGATCGAGCCGTATCGCGCGCTGCGGTTGCGCTATCCCACCGGTAGACGGACCGCGGCGGGAGAGGTTCCAGCGCGACTGCGAGCCTACCTGCTCGCACGCTGTGACCCGTCGCGGGTGCGCATGGTCGGATTGCCGCCCGGCGAGGCGGATCTGTGGGCCACGCGTGCCCGCGCGGCGCAGGCCGCGGCGTCCGGGGAGGAATCGCCGCAGCGGAGACCTGTGGAAGAGGCGCAGGAGCAGTCCGCCGAGGGGGCGCAGGAGCGATCTGCGGGGAAGGGGTAGGTAGCGGAGATGGATCCGAGACGCCTGATCCAGGAGAGCGGCGGACCGCCCCCCGAGTCGGGGGAGATGAGCGACGACGAACTGCTGGATGCCGTCGCCAAGCGGGTCGTACGCATGGGCCTGGCCGTGCCGGCCGTCTTCTTCCTGGAGTCGACGAAGCCGCTGTCGTTCGTGGGCAGTCAGGTGCTAGTGTTCCTGGAGCCGTTCGTGGGAGCTTTCCTCTCGGTACACAACTACCAGCGCTTCGCGCGGCTGATGGAGGATCGGCGCAACCTGGAGACGCTCATCCAGAAAGTCGAGGCACGCGACGAGGAGGCGCGCCTCGAGGAGAAGCAGCGCAAGCGCGAGACCAAGGAGCGGAAGGCGGAGGCCAAGCGCCGTGCGGCGCGGGAGAAGGAGGAACGGAAGCGTCAGGCGCCCCTGGAATAGCCGGGTCGGCATGGCGCTCCCGATGTCTGCGGAGAGAGATGCATGAGTATTCCCGAGGAACTGAAGGCGATGAAGATCCGCTCGGTGCTGGCGACCGACTGCGGGTCGACGACCACCAAGGCGATCCTGATCGAGCTGCAGGAGGATAGCTATCGCCTGGTGGTGCGGGGAGAGGCGCCGACCACGGTCGAGGCGCCCTTCGAGGACGTGACCCGTGGGGTGCTCAACGCGGTCATGGAGGTCGAAGAGCTGGCGGGGCGCAAGATCCTCGATGGTGAGACGATCATCACGCCGCAGAAGGGGGAGGAAGGAGTCGACATCTACGTCTCCACCTCCAGCGCCGGCGGAGGCCTGCAGATGATGGTCACCGGCGTCGTCAAGACGATGACCGGGGAGAGCGCCGAGCGGGCGGCCCTGGGCGCCGGGGCGATCGTCATGGACATCATCGCCAGCAACGACGGTCGCCTGCCGCACGAGAAGATCAAGCGCATCCGCGCCCTGCGGCCCGACATGATCCTTCTCTCGGGCGGCATCGATGGGGGCGCGGTCTCCCACGTCGTCGAGTTGGCGGAGATCATCGGCGCCGCCGATCCGAAGGCCCGCCTGGGCGCCAGCTACTCGATGCCGGTGATCTACGCCGGCAACCAGGAAGCGCGCGACCTGATCCGCGAACGGCTCGAGGAGAAGACGGCGCTGACCGTGACCGACAACATCCGACCGACGATGGAGCGGGAGAACCTGATGCCCGCCCGTCACGCGATCCACGATCTGTTCATGGAACACGTCATGGCCCATGCGCCGGGCTACAAGAAGCTGATGGCCTGGACGCCGATTCCGGTGATGCCCACGCCCGGTGCGGTGGGATCGATCATCCATACGATCGCCAAGCGGGAGGACATCCAGGTGGTGGGCGTCGACATCGGGGGCGCCACCACGGATGTCTTCAGCGTCTTCGAGGAGATCTTCAATCGCACCGTCAGCGCGAATCTGGGCATGAGCTATTCGGTATCCAACGTGCTCGCGGAGGCGGGGATCGAGAACGTCATGCGCTGGGTCCCGTTCGACCTGGAGGCCGGCGACATCCGCAATCGAATCAAGAACAAGATGATCCGGCCGACCACCATTCCGCACTCTCTGCAGGAGCTGATCATCGAGCAGGCGCTGGCCCGGGAGGCGCTGCGTTTGGCCTTCGAGCAGCACAAGTCGCTCGCGGTGGGGCTCAAGGGCGTGCAACAGGAGCGGACGATTTCCGACACGTTCGAGCAGACCGCCACGGGAGAGACGCTGATCGATCTGATGGCCCTCGATCTGCTGGTGGGCAGCGGTGGAGCGCTGAGTCACGCTCCACGGCGCGTCCAGTCGGCGATGATGATGCTGGACGCCTTCGTGCCCGAAGGGGTCACCGAGCTCGCGGTCGACTCGATCTTCATGATGCCCCAGCTCGGCGTGCTGGCCGAGGTCGACAACGATTCGGCGCGCAAGGCGGCGACCGACGTCTTCATCAAGGACTGCATGATCCGGCTGGGAACGGCCGTGGCCGCCGTGGGGCAGGCCAAGGAAGGCGCGAAGTGCATGAAGGTCTCCGTGGCACTGCCCGACGGGCAGCAGGAGGCCTTCGATCTGCCCTTTGGCAGCATGCGGCGCATCGACCTGGCTGTCGACCAGAAGGCGGAGGTCACGGTCGAGCCGGCGGGGGGATTCGACGTTGGCGCCGGCAAGGGCCGCAGTCTGACGCGCAAACTGAATGGTGGGGTGGTCGGACTGATCTTCGACGCCCGCGGACGACGTCCCTTCGCGCTGCCCAGCGAGCCGCAGGCACGAGTCGCCAAGCTCGCCGAGTGGGCTGCGGCGATGGGGCTCTACCCGAAGGATCTGAAATCGCTGACCGCCGTCGCTGAGGAAGCGACCAAGTAGGAGGGTGCCGAGGTGGCGCATGCGTACACACCGGGGCTGCGGGTGACGCCCTGGACCAGGATTCGGAAGGAGCGACGCTTGCCCCTGGCTGGTGAGGTGCTCGTGAGCAAAGGGGATCGCGTCGACGCCGAGCAGATCGTCGCGCGCACCGAGCTGCCCGGCAATGTCCAGCCGATCAAGGCCGCCAGTATTCTTGGGCAGCATCAGTCCGATCTGCTCGAGTATATGCTGAAGAAGGAGGGGGACGCGGTCGAGAAAGGCGAGATCATCGCCACCGCGAAGAGCTTCTTCGGCCTCTTCAAGAGTCATTGCCATTCGCCGTGCGACGGAACGATCGAGAGCATCTCGACGGTCACCGGTCAGGTCATCATCCGCGAACCGCCGATTCCGGTGCAGGTGGATGCCTATGTGGACGGCGAAGTGACCGAGCTTATCCCGGATGAGGGTGTAGTCGTCGAGACGCAGGGCGCCTTCATTCAGGGCATCTTCGGCATCGGAGGCGAGGCATTCGGCAAGATCCGCATGGCGGTCGAAGCTCCGGATCAGGAGCTGACCGAGGCCCACCTCGAGGGCGACGTGGAGGACACGGTGCTGGTCGGCGGGTCGTTGGTGCGGGAGGCGACCCTGCGCAAGGCTGCCGAGCAGGGCGTGCGGGCGATCGTCGTCGGCGGCCTCGACGCGGCGGATCTGCAGTCGTTTCTGGGATACGACCTGGGTGTGGCGATCACGGGCAGTGAGCACCTCGGCGTGACGCTGGTGGTGACGGAGGGGTTCGGCGAGATGGCGATGGCCGAGCGTACCTTCGAGCTCCTCGGGCAGCACGACGGCCGCAAGTGCTCGGCCAACGGCGCCACTCAGATTCGCGCAGGGGTCATGCGACCGGAGATCGTGATCTCGCTGGAAGAGCAACAGGCCGAGGAAGCCGGCGGGAAGCGCTACGACATGGCCTCGGGGCTGCAGGTCGGCAGTCCGGTACGCGTGATTCGGGCGCCCTATTTCGGGGGACTGGGCGAAGTCACCGAGCTGCCGCCCGAGCTGACCCAGGTCGAATCCGGTGCCAAGGTGCGCATTCTCAAGGTGCGCTTCCGCGACGGCACCGAGGCGGTGGTGCCGCGAGCGAACGTCGAGATGATCGAGCGCTAGCTTCCGGGGGGACGGTTGCGTCGCGGCGAACGCCGGCGGCGAGCCGGGTCCGACGCCAGCCAGCGCAGAAGCCAAACGAGGCGGGGGTCCCCGGTGGGGGACCCCCGCTTGCGCGCTGGGGGACCACGAGGAGGGACGGAAGGCGCACCCCGCGCTCGTGCGGGGTGCCCACCCCGGAGTGCCGACGCTGTGGGGAGGTGCGGCGCAGAGCGCGCTACGTCCCGAGGGCGCCTGCGGCAAGAGTGCGGCGCTCGGGCGCGGGACGTGGGGCGTCGGGGGGCTGCTTGTTGTGGAGGTCCAGCGCGGGGGCGCCAGCGGCGGGTTGAGACTCGACAAAGCGGTCGCGACCGCCGATCCATCCTCCAGAGAACACGTGTGCCAGCCAGGAGGAGGGCGAGATGCGCCAGCAGGGTGTCGTGAAATGGTGGAACAACAAGCAGGGCTGGGGCTTCATTACGGATTCAAGCGGACAGGATCTACTCGTCCGTCACGATAGGATTTGCGGAGACGGGTTCAAGGAGCTTCGATCCGGAGAGCGGGTCTCCTTCGAGGTTCGCGAAGGGGCACGCGGGCCCTATGCCGCGGCAGTCGAGCGAGCGACCGACGACGAGGCGGCCTCCTCGGCGTCGCCTTCCGATCGCCGCGCGTCGTAGGTCGCGGCCGATCTCAACCAGTACATCCGCCCCCTCTCCTCCCTTCCGACCGTTCCTTGTAGCGCCGGAGATCAAGGCCGGACGCTCGGGGCCGATAACTCCAAGCGTGGGACTGCTTCTCCGCTGGCTGCGGCGCCACTGCGGCGCCATGCAGGGCCAGCGGCACCGATGCCGTGGTCTGCCACGGTGTGTCCGGCACGAGGCGTGCGCGGATCTGCTGCCCAGGGGGGCAGCATTCGCCACCGAGGAGGTCACCCGTGTCCGCTCCCAATCGCCAATCTGGAATCGTCGGCCATGTGACGATCATCGTGCTACTGGCTCTGCCGCTCTGGCTCGGCTGCAGCTCGGAGGAGTCTGAGCCCCCGACCGCTAGCGGCGCCGATTTCGAGGTCGCGGCCCTACTCGTGGGGGAGACGATCCTCCAGCCCGGGGATTCGACCGAGGTCTCGGCGTGGGTGCTGCAGGAGGACGAGGTGCCCGTGACCGGCGTGACCGTGGACTTCGCGGAGGTCGGACACGCGGACTTCGGCAGCTTCACGCCCGAGCGCAGCGTTACCGATTCTCTCGGCTTCGCGCACGCCTGGTTCCGGTGCCATGGGACCGCCAGCGGCCGCGCCGACCTCAAGGCGCTCGCCGGCGGCGACATCGGGTATGCCTCTCTCTACGTCGTTCCCGCCGGGCAGTCCGATCTGCAGATCAGGGTCAGTTCGGCCGAAGCGGGCCTCCCAGCCGATGGCGAGAGCACCCTGGAGCTGCGGGTGGAGGTGCAGCAGACCGGCTCGCCGGCGCCGGAGCGCGTCGTCAAGCTGGCCGCCGGAGAGCTGTTCGATGATCGAGATCATGACGGGATCTGCGACGTCGAGGACGGCGAACTGCTCGAGGATGCCGACGAGGACGGCGCCTGGGATGCGATCGGAGCGGTCACCTCGCCGGTAACGACCGACGCCTCGGGGGTGGCCACCGCAACCTATACGGCCGGTCTGATTGAGGGACCGGTCTACATCAAGGCGTTGGTCGACACCGTGCAGGTCGACTTCGAGCTCTCGCTCTACGCCGAGCAATTGCTGATCAGCGTCTCCACCGACCGTTCCGAGGTCTGGGCCGACGGCTGGTCGGACGTGTTGGTCACGGCCCGTGTCGTCGACCATGAAGACGAGCCCCAGAAGGGCGTTCTGGTGCGCTTCACGGCCGGGGAGCCGTTCGAGGATCAAGAGGGCCCGGACGGGTACAACGGGTTCTACGATCCGGGCGAGTCGTTCACCGATTTGAACGGCAATGGCGTGTGGGACGTGGCGGGCACGATCACCTCTGCCGCGCACACCAACCATGACGGGGTCGCCGATGTCAACTTCTTCGCCGGGACCGATCCGCTGACGGCCACCGTATATGCGACCACGCACCTGAGTCGTAGCAGCACGACGTTGCGTCTGGCCACGTTGCCCCGCGTGCACAGCATCGAGACGCATTGGGAAGACGCCTGGTTGTATGCCAACGGAATCAGTTCGACCACCTTGACGCTGACCCCCTACGACGTCAACCACGACGGCCTGCCCGGCAAGCGTCTGCGTCTGGTGGCAGGAGAACCGTTCACCGACGTCGACGGGAACGGGCGCTTCGACGCGCGCTGCGACATCCTGGGTGAGGAGGTGATCGTCAACGGGGCGTGGGACGCACTGGGCACGATCGACTCGGTGGCCACTGCCGATCTGACCAACACGATCCGCACCACCTATCTGGCACCGAACACGCCGGGCACGGCAACGATCAAAGTCAGCGCCGACGATTGGTCGTGCGACCTGCCATTCGAGGTGCGGGCGCTGCCGGACGTGATCAATATCTTCTTCCGCGCCAGCGATAGCGAACTGGCGCTGCTGGGCTCGGGCGGGGAGGACCGGACGACGCTGCGGGCCGGTTGCGACATCGCCGGTGCCCTCTCCGCGCCGGCCGGCGTTCCAGTGACGCTGGAGATCGTCTCCGGACCGGGCGGCGGAGAAGGCTTCGAGCCCGAGGGCGCACAGGAGATCACCGTGCTGACCGACAACATCGGCGAGGCATCGGCCGAACTGCGGGCCGGTACCGAGCCGGGCCTGGTCCAGGTGCAGGCGACGTGCGGTGACGTCACGCGCAACCTCGAGGTGGGGGTTTCCGTGGGACCCGCGGCGCAGATCACGATCGATGCCAATGACCAGCAGCTCGGCTCCTGGGAACAGACGTTGGTGCAGGTCGTCGTGCGCGATGCCTACAACAATCCGGTGCAGGACGGGACGATCGTCTACTGGAGCGTGGATGAGGGACTGATTCGCGGGGACGGGGGCGCGGCGACCAGTCGCACCAGCGGAGGCAACGCCTGGGCGACCTACAGCTCGCTGGCGCCGGACCCGCAGGGCGACGGACTGGCGGTGATCGAGGCTTCGGTCGAGCCGGACCTGAAGGCCCTGACACAGATCCACGTTCCGGTCTCGGAGGAAGCCATCCGGCAGATGGACGTCTACGCCGACGAGCGCGAGCTCGTGGTGGCGGGCGAGGGCAACGCCGATCACACCGTGTTGCGTGCCGTGTGCGAGGTCGGACCGGACGAGCCGGCACCGAGTGGGCTGCCGGTGACCTTCGAGATCGTGGCCGGCCCTGATGGGGGCGAGACGATCAACGAGGAGACCGGTGCGGTGGTGGCCTACACGGACGAGTTCGGCTGGGCGCAGGCGCATTTCCGTAGCGGCACCCGGAGTGGTGCGGTGACCGTTCGCGTGAGCGCCAACCAGGGCGCGGTCGAGCGCCGGCTGTATCTAGGCGTCTCGGCCGGAGAGGCTGCTGGGCTGGTCTGCTATCCCCAGAACGGCACGCTGGAGTTCGGACGGGAGACGACCATCCATGCGATCGTGCACGACGCACACAACAATCCGGTAGCCGACGGGACGGTCGTCTTCTTCGAGGTCGATGCCGGATTCATCTACGCCACGGGCGGAACGGGTTCCGATCCTACCGTCGCCGGCCGCGCCAGCGCCTCGTACCAGGCGCCGCAGGACGGCGAGACCGAGCTCGAAGTCGCCACGGTTACCGCCCATACAGCCGGCGGCACGGTGGTCGGCGAGACACACGTCTATCTCCCGACGGCCGAGTCGAGCGAGGATCCCGGTGCGATCGCGCGCATCGAGCTCGCGCCCACCCTCTCGGAGATCGGCGTGCGCGAGACGGGGGCGGTGGAGCAGTGCGAACTGATCGCCACCTGCTACGACATCAACGAGCGCCGCGTGGGGCGCGATCGCGATGTGACCTTCGAGATCACCGCCGGCCGCCAGGGGGGCGAGAACCTCGAAGGCGTCGGCTGGGGGCCGGTGACGCGCCCCACCGACGACGAGGGCCAAGCGCGGGTCACGCTGCAGAGCGGGACCATCTCGGGGACCGTGCGTATCGAGGCCAGTGCCGACTCCGTCGAGCCGACCGCCACGTTGGTGAGCATCGCCGCCGGGCAGCCGGCCTACATCTCGCTCGGCATCGCTCCGTTGAACATCCGCGGATGGGATGTGGTCGGGGCCGAGGCCGATCTCACGGCGATCGTCTCGGATGTCTACGGCAATCCGGTTCGTGACGGCACGTCGGTCTACTTCACTTCGGACGAGGGGGTCGTGCGGGGCTGGGACGGCAATCTGGGCAGTGCCGTCACCGCGGGGGGAATCGCGCTGGCGGACTTCCTCTCCGGCGCTCCGCGCGACGATGGCCTGGTGGAAGTCTGCGCCGAGACCTCGGGCGGAGAGGTGACGACCTGCGGTGGCCTGATCACCTCGGGGCCGCCGGCCTCGGTAACCTTCGTGGCGCCCGCCCCGCCGGTCTATCTGGTGGCCGACGGAGAGGACCAGTGCCTCGTGACGGTCGAAGTGCTCGACGTCAACGACAACTATGTGGTGGAGGGGACCGAGGTCGGATTCCGCATCGATCATGGAGAGGTCGATGAGACCGCACTGACCTCCGACGGGGTCTACGGCAGCGTGGCCCAGGCCAACGTCACCAGCGAGGTCCTGGGGGCCGACCACTCGTATAGCGTGCCGGACGACGGGATCGGCGCGTTGGCCCAGCTCGAGGCGTTCGCCGGCCTGGGCGGCGCGGTGGGAGACGTGCTGGAAGTCACGCTGCTGACCGGCACCGCCAATCGAAACAACTCGCTGATCGCCGTCGAGACCAGCGTGCCCGTGAGCACAACGATTCCGTTCGACATCGAGGTCAAGGATCGCTACGGCAACCCGCTGGGTGGCCACGTCTTCAGCCTCTCGGCCAGCGGCGGGGCCTCGGTCTCGCCCTCGGCGACTTCCGACTCCTGGGGGATTGCCAGCGCGCTGTTCACGGCCCCCGCCAGCGACACGACCTGCGTGATCACCGCGGTCGACGAGGATCCCGAATACGGGGGTGGCATGATGCTGATGGAGACCGTGGCGATCACCGACTAGAGCCGCAGGGGGCGTCCGCGTCCTCCGTAGCCCGGACGCCGCTTCCGACGTCGCGGGCGCGGCTTCCGCGGAGTTGCATCCGGTGCCCGCGCCCCGGAATATCGCTGCGGCGGACCCGAGCGTAGCCTCCGCGGTTCGCCAGGCAGCAGCGGCGCACAGCAATGCGACTTCCGCCGCCCAGAAGACTGCGGCCGCGCAGTGGCCTGCGACTTCCGCCGCCTAGAAGACTGCGGCCGTGCAGTGGCATGCGACTCCCGGCCTCCTGAACGCGCCGGGTCGCATGGGAGCACGGCTTCCGAGGGGCCCGGACCGTTTCCCCGCGTCTCAGCACTCTGCCCCGCAGTCGGATGCGGTCCTCCGCAGGCTTCGAAAGAGCGTTGACCCACGCGGCGGGGCGCTGGTAACCTCGCGGGGCCAGTTTCGGCGCTGCGACATCGCAGGGAGTTGGGGGAGGCTGCCATGAACAAGGCGGACCTCGTGCGCGAGATCGCGGCGCGCCGCGGGGTATCGCAGACGGCTGCCGCGCAGGTCGTCGATGCACTCCTGGCAGTCATCACGCGCACCCTCTCGGATGGAGAGCGCGTGGAGTTGCGTCGACTGGGTACGTTCGATGTGCGGCGGCGGGCGGCGCGCAGCATGCGCAATCCGCAGAGCGGGGAGCGGCACCGGATCCCTGCGCGGTTGCTGCCGGTGTTCCGTTCCGCGCGGCCGCTGGTGGAGAAGATACAGAGCGCGCAGCAGCGCGCGTAGCAGGGGTCGTCCGCCGCAGTGCGGTGCGATCCGATATCGGGAGTGTTCGTATGGGTTGCGGGAAGAAGCGCAAGCGACAGAAGATCGCCACGCACAAGCGCAAGAAGCGCCTGCGCAAGAATCGGCACAAGAAGCGCAAGTAGCCGATCACCGGGCGAGTCGGCCGGGTAGGATCCTGGATCGCGGCGGAGGGCTCAGCGAGCCCTTCGCCGCTTGCCATGCCCGGCCGGCGGTCCAGGGACTGGGGATAGGCGGCGATGCACAGGCCCCGGGGGCGAGTCAGGGACGGGCGAGTCGCGCCGGCCAGTGGGACCCAGGGGGAGGGTCGCTTCCAGGCCGCGCGGGAGGGATTCGGCTTCGTGATCCCCGACCGCGGGGCTGGGGGCGACGTGTACATCCCGCCGGAGGAGACCGCCGGCGCGCTGCACCGCGACCGAGTGGCCTTCGAGATCATACGGCCGGCCGGACGAGTGCGTCGGGCCCAGGGTGTGGTTCTGCGTATCCTGGAGCGTGGATTCGCTCGGCTCACCGGTGTTGTGGCAGGGACACGCAAGCATCCCTACCTGATCCCCGATCATCCCCGTCTGCCCCCGCGCTTTCGTCTGGTGGGTCCGCGCCAAGAGATCGAGCCCGGGCAGCGTATCCTTTGCGAGCTGCAGGCCGGCGGCCGCCCGGGGCACCCGGCGGCCATGCCGTTGCGCATCCTCGGAGATGCCGACGATGCCCGGCTCGACGAAGAGATCGTCATCGCCGAGTATGGGTTGCCGGGGCCCTACCCGCAGGAGGCCGTCGCGGAGGCCGAGCGCTACGTCGAGGACGCCCCGGATCCGGATGCGGAGTTGCGGCGCGACTTCACTCGGGAACCGGTCCTGACGATCGATCCGGCCGATGCGCGCGACTTCGATGATGCGGTGTCGATCGCCAAGCTGCCGCAGGGCGGATGGCGCGTGCGTGTGCACATCGCCGACGTGACCGTGGCCGTCCCGCCGGAGAGTGCGCTGGATGCAGAGGCGCGGGCGCGCGGCAACAGCACCTACCTCCCCGGCCGGATGATCCCGATGCTGCCGGGGATTCTGGCCGCGGATCGGATGAGTCTGGCCCCGGAGCAGCGGCGGCACGTGGTGACGATTTCGGCACGTCTGGCACGGGACGGCGCGGTGGTGGACACGCGTGTCGATCTGGGAACGATCCGCAGCGGGCGCCGTTTCGACTACGGAGAAGTTCGGGCCCTCTTGGAGGATGGCAGCGGTGCGGCTCCTCCCTGGGATGCACAATTGCGCGAACTGGATGCCGCGGCGCAAGCATTGCGACAGCGCCGCTTCGCGCGCGGGAGCTGGGACCTGGACGTGCCCGAGACCGTGGTGCGGCTGGGCCCGACGGGAATGCCGCAGGCCCTGGAGCGGCGCAGCAGCGACCGCAGCCATCAGATGATTGAAGAGCTGATGATCCTCGCCAATCGGATCGCCTGCGCGTATGCGCGACGTCATGCGCAACCGTATCTGTATCGCGTGCATCCTCCGCCCGGACCCTTGGCGGTCGAGGAGTTTGCGGCGGCCGTGCCCACCCTGGCGCCGCAGGTCCGGCCCGCGGACCTGCGAGATCTGCCTACGATTCGCAACTGGCTGGCGAATCTGCCGCGGGGGCCGTTGCGGTGGCGCATCCATGCCCTCTTCCTGCAGGCCATGCAACGCGCTGTCTATGCTCCTGAGGATCAAGGGCATTTCGGGCTCGGTCTGCAAGGCTACGGGCACTTCACGTCCCCGATCCGACGCTACGCGGATCTCTTCAATCACCGTGTCGTCAAGTGGGTACACCGGTGGGGGCATCGGCCCCTGCCGGCCGAGTGGCAGGTGGGTCTCGAGGAGCTGGCTCGCGGCTGCAGCGCCAAGGAAGAGCGATCCGAGCGCGCCGAGAGGACCCTCACGCGCATCAAGGTCCTGCGCTGGGCCGAAGCGCGCTGCGGCTCGTCCTATCGCGGCACGATCGTCGGGGTGCTGCCGGCCGGGTATCTGGTGGAGTTCGACGAGGTCCCGGTCGAAGGCTTCGCGCCGCGCGCCGCTGCAGACCACGCCGTCCGGCAGGACACACGGGCGCGTTCCGCGGGCCCGGGGCGGGGCGGACTCCAGACCAGCGATCCGGTGATCGCACAAATCGCACGCGTCGATCGCCGGGAGCGCCGCCTGGAGCTGATCCTGCGGGCCGCGGGTCGGCGCGCGCAGACGATCGATCCAGGGGCGCTCGAGGCGGTGGTGGACGAGGAGGAACAG
>WJJG01000342.1 GCA_014729815.1 Candidatus Eiseniibacteriota bacterium | reverse complement strand
GATCTACACCCACCCATCGGACGAGGAGCTGCGGAGACGGCTGCGGCGCATCTCGTGCTAGCCGTCGTCCCCCAGACAGCTCCAGACGACCGGATCATCGAAGATCGATGAGTTGTCGATCGCCACGCAGTCGCGGTTGAACGGCTCGGGCAGGTCTTCGGCAGCCAGAGAGGCGTAGGTGAATGCCAACGAGAAGTGATCCTCCCCGGTCTTCACGTACCGGTACTTCTTGATGCCCGTCGTCTCGTCCTCGTCGAGGACCTTCGCGTCAGCAGCCATGTGACGGGCGAACGTCTCCACCGAAGGACAACTGCGCGGCAGCACGAGCTGCTTCTCCCGCACGGCAGCCCGGGAGGCGTCCAGGGCCTCTGTGCGGTTGACCTGTACGATCTGGCCCGCGTCATCCCACTTCGCCCCGCCGCGCTGACTCTCGTTGAAGAAGCAGAGGAACACGCGTCCCGCATGCCGCTTCGCGAACGCTCGGGTGGCATGGGTCTCGGGAAGCCCATCGATCACGCAGCGGCGGACCGGGAAGGCGCGCATCAGCCGATCGAGATCCTCGAAGTCCTGGCAGACCGCCAGGTGAACCAGTCGGCGCGGCTCATCGTGCTTGGCGTTCTGCAGAATCACGGCGTGGAGGTTCTTGCCGGTATCTACCCCCATGGCGTAGCTGCCCGTCGTCGCCGACTCGGCCATCGGCTCCTGACCGCACAGTGCGAGCACGGCGGGCACATCGAGCCTGCGTTCGAGGTCCGCCCAGGGGATCCCGATCTTGAGGTTGTAGAACCGATCCAGGAACCGCGTCGTGCGGTACTCCTCGAGGATCTCTCCGGGATCGACCTTGCTGGAGAAGAGCTGCGAGATGCGGTAGCCGTGGATCTTGCGGGCCGGGTGCTCGGCCACCCACTCGCCCTGGGCTGGATCCAACTCGCCGCCGCAGCGGACGCAGGCCAGGTAGTGCGTTCCATCCTCCCGAGGCCGGATCACCGGCACCTCCTCGCCCGCCTTCGTCGGGAACGCTTGGACCGGCGAGGTCCACTGGCCGCAGGCCGGACACCGAACCGTCCAGTGCCGCTGGTCTGACCGCTGGAACTGCTCATCGATGCCGTAGTCGGGCAGCGAGGGGTTCGACAGCTCGATCAGGCGCTTGTAGTCCGAGTGGGCCAGACGCTCCTTGGCCATCGCCTTCGCCGCCGGCGGCGCCTCGTCCAGCTCGTCGAACACAACCATGTCCGCCGGCACGGACTTCATCCCCACCGTCGACTGCATCCCACGCAGGTAGAGATGGGCGTCGCCGATGCGCTTCAGACCCGCCGTGTCCGTATCGCTCATCAGCTTCCGTAGGAACGGGTTGTCGGCCAGGAGGGGCGCCACCCGGCCCTTGCTGAAGTCGAGGACGTCGGTACGGGTCGGGAAGTAGTAGATGACGTCCAGGCCTGTGAGGCACGCATGGATCGAGCGTAGGATCGCCCAGGTGGTGCCCCCGATCTGAGCGGCCTTGCTGAGCACCACGTGAGGCGAGGTGTCGTCGTAGATCGCTCGGAGGTACTCGTGGCCCTCGAACCTGAACGGTCGGCTCTCCAGGCGGATCCTCCCGACCGCCCACTCGGCCAGCGGGTCACTGACCGACCGCGTCTCGGGCGTCGCCAGCTCCTGCGTTCTCCTCCTCAGGTAGCGACTCGAGAATGTGGCGGCGGATGGCATCACGGGTCTCCTCATCAGGCACGTGCTCCTTGACCGAGTCGATGAACGTATCGATCACACGGCGGATCTCCGCTTCGGCCTGGGCACGGATGGCTTCTTCGTTCTCCCCCGACAGCGACAGCCCCTTGGCCAGCCGCTGGCCTTTCTGGGCGCGGTCGAGGATCGCGGCTAGGCGCTCCAGCTCTCGGATGTCCCCCACCTTGCGCTCCTTGAGGTCATCGGCGACGTTGGCGAGCAGGAGCTCCCACATCCGGTAGTGGCGGACGTTGAGGCTGACCTTGTCCGAGGCGATCTTCTCGACGAACATCTCTGCGGCACGCCTGTCCACCTTGCGCCTCAGTTCGTCCCAGTCCTCCTCCCGCCGCCACCGACCGATGGTGTGGGGCTTCACCCCCAGGCGGACGGCGATCTCTCGGTTCGTCTCGCACTCGCCCGTCAGGTACAGGCGGCGAGCCTCCTCAGCGATCTTCGTGTGCGACTTGCGCATCTCGGGCCTCCATATAGGTGCGAGCGAGGTTGGCGAGCCCCCGGGCGCGGCGATCCCGTCCGGGGGTCCCGTCACTGGCGGCCTCGACTGCGTGCTCGATCAGCTCTTCCTGCTCGGGCGTGACGACGAATGACATCACCCGCGGCAACGTCCGCTCCTCCTCCTCGGCCTGCTGATCCAGGAGATCGGCAACCTCGTCGGCCGGGAACTCCAGGAGCGAGTGCAACTCCTCCAGCTGGCGACCGGTCTCAGGTAGGAGACCGGCCAGGTCATCGAGGTTCATCTCGCCGAGCAGCTCGTGGACCAGCTGCGCACGTCGTATGGGAAGGTCTTGGCCTTCGAGCCTATTCAGAGTGGCCAGCAGCAGCTTCGCCTCGCGGTCGTCTACGTCCCACACATCGCAGCGCACCTCCGTGTGGCCGAGCTCCCGCAGGATGACGAGGCGGTGGTGGCCATCGAGGATCTCGTACTGGCCCTCCCTCTCGGGATGGGGCCGGACGATCAGATGCGGGTAGCGCCCGGTGCGCTTCAGATGCGCCCGGAGCTTCTCGCGCAGATCGGGGGGCATGATGTTGGCGTTGAGTGGGTGCGGGATCAGATCCTCTGCGGGGATCATCCTGGGTCCCAGGTTCTTCTCGGACTTGGTCATTCGCGTGCTCCTTCTATGGCTGGCTCCGCTGCAGTCCGATGCGGTGAGATGTTCTCCAGCAGCTCCAGATCCCACCCCACAACGACGAACTCGCGGTTTGTCTCTCGGGCTTCCTTCGAAGCGACAGCAGCCTTGTGTGCGTAGCGGACCGAGGTGGAGCGGACCTCGCGACCGTGGTGCCGCATCTTCGCTTCCAGCTCCTCGGTGGTGACCGTCGCGTTGCCGAGGGAGAGGACCCAGACGGGGATGTGCGTGGCACGTTCGAGTACTCGATCCAACAGGGCAGCTCCGTCCTTGGCCGAGAACGGACTGACCGGCAGGGCCGCGCCTTCGAGGATCTCATCGATCACTCGATACTCGCGCTCGTAGCTCGACGTACCGGGATACGGCGGGTCCATGTAGAAGACGTGAGCACCAACGTCGGGCAGGACATCTAGGATGCTCCGCTTCATCACCCGCGCCTCACCGTGGAACACCCCGCCGTTGATCTGGCGAGCCAGGTCCCAGAGCTGATCGGGGCGGGTCATGCGAAGGCCATCGACGTACTGCTTGAGACAGGACTCGGTGATGCTGTCGAACTCGCCCTCGGCGACCTTGGGCATGTTCCCGGCGCGCACCTGGGACATCGGGTGACAAGCCAGCGCCACACGCACTGCCAGGAGCCGCAGCAGCGCACGCCTCGCCACATCTCGCGCCTCCTCGGCCAACGACAGCGCCCGGTCCAACACACGCGCTTGTGCACGCGTGAACGTGCCGGGCACGCAAGATCGCTCGACTCTGCCCGGTGGCCCGTCCGACGGCGCGGCGATCCGCAGCACGTCCTCCCGACGCAGGGTCACTCGTGAGTTCGCGATCAGGGCCTCGCCCACCACGACCGACCGCTCGGCGATGTCGGTGGCGATCACCGAGAACCCCTGGGCCTTGGCGAAGAGCGAGACGGCGCCACCTCCTAGGAACCCATCTAGCAGGGTGAGCCGAGGCCAGAGGCGCCGAGGGAGCACCCGGCCAAGCTCACGGAAGATCAGCGGACACAGCCGCCGCTTGCCGCCCAGGTACGG
>WJJG01000341.1 GCA_014729815.1 Candidatus Eiseniibacteriota bacterium | reverse complement strand
GGCCGAAGGGCAGGCCCGCCAGCGGCGGGCGGCGCCGCGCGAGGAGCAGAGGTTGGACCCGAAAGACACACAGACGCAGTCGCCACCCGCAAGCGCTAACGACTCGACCGCACAGTCGAATCGCGTCGGTCTCTTCGCCAGCCGCATCTTCCCCAATACGAATCTCAGCGAAGAGCTGCAGCAGATGCTGCGCTCCCGCGCCGATCAGGACTTGCGGCAGCGCTCGATCTCCGGCGCGCTTCTCTATCTCGTCTTCATCCCTCTACTCGCGCTGACGACCCCCTACTTCGAGCAGCATCCCTACATCCTGCTCGGATTGGGCGCGTCGACGATTCTGCTCAATCTGCTGCGTCTGGTGATGGCCGGCCCTCTCGATCGTCACCGCCCGGCATGGCAGCCGTTTCTGCAGCGCACCTTCCATATCGTCACCGGGCTCAACGGCGCCGTCTGGGGCACTTTCGCGGGGATCACGATCACGATCTACGGCTTCTCCTGGACCTCTCTGCTCGTGATCGTCATCACCACCGGTACGAGCGCCGCGGCCGCCGCTTCGCTGGCTCCCAATCTGCGTCTGGCCCGCATCTATCTCCTGGCCATCGTGGGACCCTCCACCGTCGCCAGTTTTCTCGAGGGCGGATCCCAGGGACTGGCCATCGGCACGCTCTACTTCGGCTTCCTGGCCTACGTGCTCATGCAATCCCATCGCCAGCATCACGAATACTGGCGCGGCATCGCCGACAACAAGATGCTGCGCATCCGCACGTCGGAGCTCGAGACCGCCAAGCAGCATGCCGAGGCGGCCAGTCGGGCGAAGAGCCAGTTCCTGACCACGATGAGCCACGAGGTCCGCACGCCGATGAACGGCATCGTCGGGATGACCGATCTGGCTCTGGAAACCGACCTGAACGAGGAGCAGCGCGAATACCTGACGATGGTCCAGGACTCAGCCGACTCGCTGCTGACGATCATCAATGAAATGCTCGATTTCGCCGATCTCGAGGCCGGTCGCTTTCAACTCGAAAGGGGCACCTTCGACCTGCGACAGCTGATCGAGGACACCCTCAGCGGACTCGCCCTCGGCGCCGACGAGAAGGGCATCGAGCTGGTGGGCCATCTTCCGCAGCAGGCACCCACGCGGCTTGTCGGGGATGGGCCGCGCTTGCGGCAGGTGATCAGCAATCTGATTGGCAACGGTGTGAAGTTCACCGAGAAGGGCGAGGTCATCCTGCGCGTCTATCCCGAACCGGAGGAGTCCGCACGGGAAGAGTCCCCGCAGGAGGAGTCCGAACAGATCGTCATGCATTTCGAAGTCAGCGATCGCGGTCCCGGAATCCCGCCCGAGAAGCGCGATCTGATCTTCGAGGCGTTCACGCAGGCGGACGGGACCAGCAAGCGCCGACATGGCGGCATGGGGCTCGGCCTGGCCATCTCGGCACAGATCGTCAAGCGCATGGGGGGGCGCATCTGGTCCACGGACAATCCGGGCGGCGGGACGGTCTTCCACTTCACGGCGCGCCTCGAACGCGCCGCCGCCGACGCGGTCAGTCCGGCCTTCGATACGAGCGGCCTCCAGGGCGCGCGCGTCCTGCTGGCGGACGATAACGAGGGCGTCGGCGAAGTCCTCGGGGAGATTCTCACCGAGTGGGGCATGCTGGTCTCCTACGCGCGTGATTGCGACACGGCCCTGGTGCGCATGAATCAAGCCTGGGATTCGGGGCGGCCGTTCGCCGCGGCGCTGATCGACGGCAAGCTTGCTTCCACCGATGGCGTAACGCTGCTCAATGCCATGCACGAGCAGTACATCCCACCCCATGGACTGATCATCACTCTGCCGCCCAAGAGCTTCGCGGGCGAGGCCGCCCGATGCCGCCAGCGCGGCGTCAGCGCCTGCCTGCGCAAGCCGATTCGGCTCGCCGAGCTGAATGAAGCCCTGCGCGGCGCTCTGCGTCTGAGCCGCAATGCACGGCGAGAAGTCGCGTCTCCAGCACAGAGGACCGACGCGGCATAGATGGCATGCGGATCGCGGGGCGATCCGGGACGCGGGTCGATCGAGGAACGGAACCGACTGGGAGCCACCACCATGCAGAGGCGAGAGATGATCGTTGCGGCGACGCTGATGACCCTCGTCACCGGCGCTGCGCAGGGCGCAGGCTTCCAAGCCTACTTCGAGCAGGGAGCGGCGACCATGGGACGCGCGGCCGCAACCGTGGCCCATCCGTGCGGAGCGGACGCGCTCTTCTTCAACCCCGCCGCGGCGATGCAGCTCGACGGCACGCATTGCGCGGCGACCATCAATGGTCTGGTGCAGATGACGCAGTACATCCCGCACGCGCAGGACACCGAGCCGCGCGCGACCGACCCACGATTGGGACGCGAACCCACGACGATCCCCGCCGCCTATCTGGCCCATCGGATGGGGCGCCGCTGGTCACTCGGCCTGGCGCTCAACACGCCCTATGGCGCGGCCACCGAGTGGGACTCCGGGTGGGCCGGGCGCTACTACGCGGACTACACCAATCTGCGCTCGCTCTACGCCGCTCCCACGCTGGCCTGGGCCCTGGGCGATCGCGTGTCGCTGGGGGCGGCCCTGCTCGCCGTCTGGGGCGATGCCCGCATCGAACGGGCGATCAATGCTCCACTCGTCTTCGCATCCGCCGCGCCGGACCTCGCCACCGCGTACATGAGCGGCGCCTTCTCCGCGCCGAACGACGTGCAGATGCAGCTCTCGGGCGATGACTGGTCCTGGGGCGGACGCCTCGGATGCCACCTTCGGCTGGGCCAGCGCTGGCAGGCCGGCCTCTGCTACCAGAGCGCGGTGCGGCTCGATCTGCGCGGTCGGGCGACCTATGACCGTCCCTCGTATGCGGACGCGGACTTCGCCCACGAGCCGGGCACCGGAGCAACCGCCACTCAGCTGGCCGCCGCGCTCTTCCCGGATACGGACATCGAGACCGCCCTGACCTTGCCGCCCACGGTGGCCGCGGGGCTGGCCTACGAGCCGTCGCCTCGCCTGCTCCTCGAGACCAATCTGATGTGGACCGGGTGGTCGCACTACGATTCGCTCAGCGTGACGTACGGTAGTCTCGCCGGCGAGCAGAATGTCCGCTCCGGCACGCCCAAGCTGTGGGAAGACAGCTTCACCTTGCGCATCGGCGCGGCCTATACGCTGAGCGAGCGGCTGACCTATCGCGCTGGATATGCCTTCGACCAGAGTCCCATCCCCGATGCCACACGCGATCCCTCCCTGCCGGGATCCGATCGCCATGATCTGACCACCGGGATCGGCTATCGCTTGGGGGATTGGCAGCTGGACCTGGCCTATCTCTACGCGATGCTGGCCGACTCGCCCAGCGAGCAGCGCTCGGCGATGAGCGGAGATCTCGTCGGCGGATACCAAGGTTCGGCGCACGTCTTCGCCGCCGGGGTCGCGCGCAGCTTCGACTAGGCGTCTTCGCCCAATTCCGCAAAGGACTGCTTCCAGGGAGGGCAACGCAGAGCACCGGCCATGATCCGGTGGTCGCGTGGGGGTTCGGATCGCGTCTGACCAGAAGCTCCCGTCCGGCGCCGGGGACGCCGGCGCCTCTCCGGCCTAGGCAGGATCATCCGGGTCGATGCGCTCCCACCCCTCCGGGGCCGGCTTGCGGGTGCGCTGCGACCGCCGCTCCCAGCGGTCGCGTACGATCGCGTTGAGCAGACCCGAAATCAGAGCCAGCAGGATCGTCCCGAAGAGCGCCGCCCAGAAGGTGCGGACGTGGAAGCCCTCTACCACCGCCGCGGTCAGCCAAAGCAGAAAGCCGTTGAGCACGAGCACCGACAGCCCGAGCGTGACGAAGGTGATCGGGAGGGTCAGCAGGATCAGAATCGGCCGCACTACGGCGTTGAGAATCGCCAACACCAGCGCCGCGGCCATCAGCGAGAAGAAGTCCATGACCGCGCTGCCGGTCTCGACGTCGATCCCTCCAACGACCGCCGTGGTCAGTGCCAGAGCGACGAAGATCACCGCAAAGCGTACGATGAGACCCTGCATTCCGGCTCCTCTCTGAGGGCGCATCATCCAGCCGTCTCGCAGAGACTAGTCTGCGCCTGCCGCGGGCGCTACCCGAAAGGGAATCATCGCTCGCGCAGCGGAGGGCGGCACGCGTCGGGCGAGCGGACTGCGGGATGCGCTGCTGCGGGCATGGACCGCCGTCTCGCAGGGGTCCGCGGCGCGGGATCCCTGCCTGGGCCGCGGGGGCGACCCGGCGTGGCCGCGCGCAGTCCATGCGGCAGGAGCAGAGACGCCGCTTGCTTTGAAGCTAGCGACTCAGCATCAGCTTGCGCACCTCGGAGCGCGAGGCGGTCTGCAGCGTGGCGAAATAGAGCCCCGAGGGCACTGCAGCGCCCGTGCCGTCACATCCATCCCAGCGCAGGAGGCGCGTCCCGACGCCGCATTCACTCCGGGAGAGCAGCGTGCGCACCAGCCGGCCCTGGGCGTCATGGATCCGTAGTGAGACCGCGCCCGGCGCATCCAGGGTCAGGCGCAGCGCGGTGCGCCTGCAGAACGGATTCGGCGTGGCGGGCCCCAGCAGCCGCAAGCGATCGGGCGCGCCCTCGTGCGCCACATCCCCGGTCGGGGAGCGATAGGCCCGCACCAGGGTGCCGGTGCCGCAGACGATCAACGTTCCGTCGTCGGCCAGCACCGGCCCTCCCAGGTTGTTCCCGGGAATCGCCTCCGACCAGAGCGGCTGGAGGTCCGCCGTGTAGACGAGCAGGGCGCCGCCGTCGAAGCCTCCGTTGGTCAGGTATACGC
>WJJG01000340.1 GCA_014729815.1 Candidatus Eiseniibacteriota bacterium | reverse complement strand
TCGAGGGCCTCCTCCGGACCCGGTGTCTCACCGCAAAGCTGATCCGGGTCCCGCTCCTCTTCATAGAGCAGCCTCGGGCGGCGCAGCGCGCTGAGACACCGGTTGCGTGCGATCGCGAAGAGCCAGGAGCTGAAACGCGCGCGACTTTCGAACGACGCCAGATTGCGATACGCGCTGATCAGGACCTCCTGCGCCAGATCGAGCGCCTGGTCGTGATCGCGCACATGCCGCACGCACCAGGCATAGACGCGCTGCTGATAGCGTGCCAGCAGCTCGGAGGCAGCCCGCTTTGCCGGCAGGCTCTCGGGAGCCGAGCGCGCCAGCGCGAGCAGCTCCGAATCGGCCCTTTCGTGGATCCCGTGCGTCTTCACCTTCTGAGACGCTCCTGCCTCTTGCTCGTCACAGCGATTCCGTACGCCCTCCGGCCCGCGGGCCGCGAGCCGCCCGCCGGAACCAGGACCAACCAGCAGAATAGCATATGGCAGACGGGTCCGATCGAATCCGGTCTCATTGTCCGTGGGGGGCGCGAGGGACACGAGGTCTCCGGCGACGCCGATGCGCATTCGATTCCGCTGCCGGCGATCTCTCCTGTGATTCCCGTGGCCGCACCGCGTCTCACCGGATGAGTTCGCAGCCACGCAAACAGGATTGGCCACACACGAGCTGCGCTGGCGGCCTGCTGCGACCGCGCCGCCGGCGCCCCAGGAGGAGAGCAAGTCATGAAGCGGTCCACGATCCTACTCGCCACGGTAGGTCTGCTGGTGCCCTTGTCCGTCGCCGAGGCCGACTACAACATCTGGCACAGCCCGCTGACGGGCGTTACCAACGATTCACGGTTGACGATCGACTACAGCCTGCCGGGGACCGGGCTGCATGTCACGACCGACAGCCCCGGGGACTTGCAGTGGGTGACGATGACCTTGACCTTGCCCTCGAACGTGACCATCGAGGGGATCACTCTCTGCTACGAGCTGGCCTCGTCGCAGAGCTACATCTCGCAGATCCGCCTCGCGCGAATGCAGACGCCCGACTACGCCCTGGTGATTCACGATGACGGTACCGATCACACGGATCCCGGCCCGCGTTGTGTTTATAGCGATGCGGCCAGCCTGCCGGTCGAGGGCGCGATCACGATCGCGCTGCGCCTCAACTTCGCGAGCACCGACCATTGGATCGACATCGGCGCAATCTCGATCGTCGTGCGCCCGATCGTCTCGGATGTCGACGAGGATCCGGTCGGCGACGACCTGATCGGTCTGGAGCTGCGCCCCAATCAGCCCAATCCCTTCGGCGCTGAGACGATGATCGAGTACACGCTCTCCCAGAGCGATCGGGTCGAGCTGCAAATCCTCGACGTCTCCGGCCGCGCGGTGCGCACTCTGCTCGAGGCCGAGCAGCCGATGGGGCAGTATCGTCTGGTCTGGGACGGCCGCGATGACGCCGGAGTGGAGATGCCCGCGGGCACCTACTACTACCGGGTGCGCATCGGCGAGCAGGAGGGTTCGCGCGGCATGGTGATGGTGCGCTAGCTGATCACCCCCAGCCAGTCGCGCAGCAGGAAGAGGAAGCGGCCGATGGCCAGCGACACACGGGCCATGACGGTGAATCCGAAGCTGGCGCCGAAGCCGACCATCACGAAGACGATGCCGGTCTTGGCGCCGACCTTCCAGATGCCCTTGTGCTCGCGCGAGAAGAAGAAGTAGCTGAGCGTGCCGAGGACCCCCACCAGTACCAGCAACGCCCAGATGCCGTCGATCGAGGAGCCGCCAGCGGCGGCGCTGAAGTCGCTCTGGGTGACCAGCGTACCGCGCATCTGCGGGAAGACGGTGCCCTCGAAGTAGGCCGGCACGGAGAGGCCGGTGTAGTAGCCCATGAAGATCCCGATCGGGATGCGCACCATCCACTGGGTGCCGGGAATGAAACGGGTGAAGTAGAGGCACCCCACAAGGCCGGGGATGATCAGCAAGAAGTTCTGCGGCGCGATCGGATTGAAGAGTTCCCACGAGAGACCCGACTGGCCGGCTGTTTGCACGGCGCCCCAGAACGGCTCGAGCATTACCGGACGGATCACGCGGTGGAACATGAAGGCCACGAAGTAGCCGTTCGACACGCCCACGAAGAGATGCTCTCCGAACCGGTAGAACGGATTGTCCCGATAGAGGAAGGAGAGGATACAGAGAGTCAGGAAGGCCCCGACCCAGACCCAGACGACCTCAGCGCTCATGCCTGACCCTCCTTCCGCCGAGTGGAGAAGAAGGCGATGTTGCCGACCACCACGAAGGCCATGATCACGACATGCGCGATCGACTGCGAGCCCATGCCCTCATTGGCGCGCGCGCGATCGGTGATGCCGAAATTGCGTTCGACCAGCACCTCGTATTCCGCGGCGCCCTTCATGCCACCCATCATGCCCGAAAGCTGGCCGGTCTCGAGGTAGGGGTAGAAGTCGGGTGCCATGACCGCCGTACACCCGGCGCCGACTGGCACGCCGAACTTGGTCTGGGCGAACATGACGTACCAGAGGGGAGACGAGCTGGAGCTCAGCGCCGCAACGATTCCCACATCGTCGTAGTCCTGGATTCGGGC
>WJJG01000339.1 GCA_014729815.1 Candidatus Eiseniibacteriota bacterium | reverse complement strand
CCGCCGCGGTGGGCGCCACGATCGAGCAGGTGCGGGGGGGGCTGGGGGAGGTCGGATTCCCGCTCGCACAGATCGAGCTGGAGGGCTTCCGGCAGGCGCCGCAGGACTGCTTGCTGCTGGAACTGGGGCTGCGCCGCGGCCCGCCGGTGCGCGTCGCCGGCGTCCGCTTCACCGGAGATGCGCGCACGCGACGCAGCCATCTCCTGCGCCTGGTCGGGTGGGAAGGGGATGAGCCCTATCGCGCGTCCCGCTGGCAAGCGGCGCGAGAGCACCTGCTCGCGACGGGTCTGTTCGCCTCCGTCAGCGAACCGCGGCTCCTGCTTCCGGAGAGCCCAGCCGGCGACGGGCCCGAGGAGGGGGCGAACGTGGCGCCGGCCACGGTGCAGTTCGATTTGCAGGGCCAGGCGGTGAGTCACTTCGAAGGCGTGCTCGGCTACTCGGGAGAACGGGCCACGCTGGCCGGCTTCCTCGATCTGGCGTTGGGCAATCTGTTCGGCACCGGGCGCGCCATGCGCCTCTTCTGGCAGCGCTACGAGCGCGAATCCAGCCGCTTCGAGTTCGCCTGGCACGAGCCTTACCTGTGGCGACTTCCGGTGGAGCTGGATCTGGAACTGAGCCACGAGACGGAGGACACGCTCTACGCGCGCACCCGCTACGGCGCCGCGCTGCGCTGGCGTCCGGTGCGCCGCTGGAGCGCGGCGGTGTCGGCCTCGCGAGATCGAACCGTGCTCAGCGCTCCGGTCTCGGGACGGCTGCGACGGGCGGGCGTGGCGTTCGAGATCGCGCGACAGGTGCCGCAGCCGGAGCAATGGCGAGTCGGCTGGAGCGTGCGCCTGCAGTTCGAGCGGATCACCGGGAGTGCGCCGCGGGTGCGCCGTTTCGATCTCGAAGCCCGCGAATGGCGGCGCTTCGGTTCCTGGGGGCTGTGGGTCGAACAACGCCTCGGGCTGCTCGGCGGGGAGAAGCGCTTCCTGCGCAGTGACATCTACCGCATCGGCGGATCGCGCGCGACACGAGGCTACTACGATGGGGAGCTGCGGGCGGTCCGCTACCTGCTGCAGCGCGCCGAACTCGGGCCACGACTGGGGATGCCGGGCGCGCGGCTCTATCTGCTGGCCGACGTGTGCTGGCTTGAGGAGTGGTCGGCGGCGGTCGATGGGATCTATGGGGCGGCCGGTGAGGCGCGTCTGGTCTGGAGCTACGGCGCGGGCCTGCGAATGCCATCCCGGGCGGGCGCCATCCGGCTCGACTACGCCGTGCCGCGCGGCGGCTCGCTGGGGGCGGGGCGCCTGCACTTCGGACTGGAGAGCCGCTTCTAGGGGAGTTGCACCGCTTCCGTCGGCTGCTCTAGACTGTCTCGAATCCTGATGGGCGGAACCGCCGCGCGCCGCATGGGGCCCGGGCGGCGTACGTCGTGAGGAAGGGAACGAGCTGCCGCCCTCCGGCGGCGGAGATCTCGCCTACGGGCGATAGGAGGGGAGTCGATCGATGATGAAGGCTGGCAGGATCCTGGTCGGATGCTTGCTCCTGGGCTTGGTGCTGGGAGGTGGCTGCGGCCGCGAGCAGGGGGATCCCTGGGTGCTTCGCCTCGCGGATCGCGAAGTGCCGCTCTCGGAGATCGTGTTCGAGTTCAACCGTCTCCATGGCGTCAACCAGTGGGAAGTCGCGCCAGAGGATGTGCGAACCGAGTTCGTCGAGACCTATGCACGCAAGGAGGTGCTGGTCGAGAAGGCGCGGCAGATGTATCCGGAGCTGCCGCAGCGCGAGCAGATGATCTTCGATCGTTGGCTCGAGAAGCAGGCCGTGGCGCACTTCTGGCGATCCTTCCGCCAGGGCATCGAGGTGCCCGAGTCGTACATCGACTCGTTGGCGGAGGTCGTTGCCGAGGAGCGGTACTTGCGCCACATCATCTGCCAGTATCCGGACGATGCGCGAGAGATCTATGCCAAGATCGAAGGCGGCGCCGACTTCGAAGCCGTGGCCGACGAGTACCGCGAGCGCAACCCGAATGCGATCGCCTACGCCGACGTGGGCTTCGTCAATCGCCCGAGTCTCGATCCGGTCATCGGGGAGGCCCTCTTCGGTCTGTCCGATGCAGGTGCGGTGGCCGAGCCGTGCGAGACGCAACGCTATGGCTGGCATGTGATCCGCTGCGACACCATCCGCACGATCGATCCGGAGACCGCGCGACTGCGAGCGGAGCAGATCGGTCCCGAGAACTATCGCGTCAAGGTCGTGCGCGAGCGCGTGGAGCAGATGCAGAAGGACTACAACTTCAGCGTCGTGCGCGAGAACCTGGGTCCGATCCAGCGGCGTTTCCGGGCGATGTACGACTCGCTCAACGCCGACAAGCGGGAGGGCAAGAATGTCGACTATCAGGCCCTAGCGCCTCCCATCCATCGCTTCCCGACCGAGGAGCGGGTCCTCCCACTGGTGCGTTGGACCGGGGGGGAGATGACGGTCGGCGACTTCGTCAACACGCTCTGGAAGGTCGATCTGGACTACTGGCCGACGATCGGGGATGCGAACAAGATGGCCACGCAGGTGATCCGCCGGATGCACCGCTGGGCGTTCATGGAGGAGGCCAAGAAGGCCGGGACGCTCGAGGATCCCGAGATCGCGCGCCAGATGGAGCGCAAGCAGGACGAGCTCTACCTCGACCGCTTCCATGAGGACAAGCTGCGCGTCTACGCGGATCAGATCACCGAGGCCGACGTGCGTGCCTACTGGGAGGCGAACGAGGAGAAGTACGTCTCCGGCGATCTGGTCGGATACGGTTTCATCCGCTTCCCGCCGGATGCGCGCGACCTGGCCATGCGCACGTATGAGACGGTGCTCGCCGGGACCGAGTTCGGCATGGCGGCCACGCAGGCCCGCCGTTCCGACGAGCGCGTGGTCTTCGAGGCCGACGTCGAGCCGACCAACGGTCCGCCCTATCCGGAACTGACGGCGGCGGCGATGGCCTTCGAGCCGGATGAGAGCGGGCCCCACGTCTCCGAGCCGGTCGAGGTGCAGGGGGACTGGGTAATCTTCCGCGTCTACTTCCGGTCGCATCCGCGCCAGCTGACTTTCGAATCGGCCAAGGAGTATGTGACCCGGGACGTCCAGCGCCTGGCGATGGAGGACAGCCTGCTGTCCATGCTGGATGAGTACGAGGAGGAGTTCGGCCTCGAGCTGAATCTTGGCGCAATCCGCTAGATGATTTATTGATAATCATTTGCGCGCCCCGCGGGAGTCCGTCCCACGGGGCGCGCGCTCGCTAGCCGGAAGTTCCAAGCTCACTGAGCATGTAAGTCGTTGGGAACCAATGAATGAGCCTTTCCTTGTGTGGATTCATGTAGGCATGTATTTGTGCGTTTTGTCCTTGACATGGTTTGGGTACTGACTATGCTGTAGGCATGTACATTGCCAAGGTTCCCAACCGCAGCTCGCCGCCCGCCTATCTGCTCCGCGAGAGCTATCGCGAGGGGGGCAAGGTTCGCAGCCGTACTCTCGCCAACCTGTCCTACTGGTCCCCGGAGCGACGCGAGGCGCTGCGTCGCGTGCTCAAGGGTCAGACGCTGGTGCCGCCGGAAGAGGCGTTCGAGATTCTGCGCACCCGCCCGCACGGCCATGTTGCGGCCGTACTGGGCACGCTGCGGCGGATCGGCCTGGGTCGTGTGCTCGGGCGCACCGAGAGTCGGGAACGCAGCGCGGTGGTGGGGATGATCGTGGCCCGTGTTCTGGCGCCTCGCTCCAAGCTGGCCACGGCGCGCGGGCTGGGCGAGGAGACGCTGCTGACCTCGCTGGGAGAGGTTCTAGGTCTGCAGGAGGTGGAGGCCGATGACCTCTATGCGGCGATGGACTGGCTGGTGAAGCGTCAGGCGCGGATCGAGATCGCTCTGGCGAAGCGGCATCTCTCGGAAGCTTCCCTCGTGCTCTACGACGTCACCAGCACCTACTTCGAGGGGCGTGCGTGTCCGTTAGCGAGGCTGGGGCATTCGCGGGACGGGAAGAAGAACACGCGGCAGATCGTGTTCGGGTTGCTGTGCACACGCGAGAGCTGCCCGATCGCGGTCGAGGTGTTCGAGGGCAACACGGGCGATCCCAAGACGCTGGCCTCGCAGGTGCGGAAGTTGCGCGATCGCTTCGGACTTCGGCGGGTCGTGCTGGTGGGCGACCGAGGGATGATCACCGATGCTCGGATCCGCGAAGATCTCGAGCCGGTGGGTGGGTTGTCGTGGATTACGGCGTTGCGGGCGCCGGCGATCCGCAAGCTGGTCGAGTCGGGTACGCTCCAGCTCTCGCTGTTCGATGAGCGGGAGCTGGCGGAGATCACCTCGCCGGCGTATCCGGGCCAGCGGCTGATCGT
>WJJG01000338.1 GCA_014729815.1 Candidatus Eiseniibacteriota bacterium | reverse complement strand
GCGGATGACTCCGGACGGGGGTATCAGACGCTCATGAACGACGCCCTCCGCGAGTATCTGGGAAAGGTGAAGAGGCCGGTCGATGCCCGCACCCTGCGCCGGATCCTCCGCGAGGAGCTCGACCGGGCGGGGTAGACGGGGACCCGTGCGAAGCGTCTGATCGATCGTTGGCGGCGCGCCGCCTCCGTCCGATCCTGGCCGCCGCCGCATCGAGCCCAGCCAGGACGGCACAAAACGTCGGGACTTGTGCCCAAGCCCCGACGTCTTGTACCCGCTGGCTGGCTTCGCGGGATGCACTCGGAGCTGGCTTTCGCTTCTGCGTGCGTTATCTCGGCGCTGCTCGGGAAGGGATCGGGATCCTCGCCGCCCGGACCGCCCAACTTGCTTCACGAGAAGGAGATGCTGCAAGTGTGGGCGGAATCACTGGTGGCACGAAATGCATGTACATCTCCTGAGGTATGTGCATTTCGTGTTGACGCACAAGGCAAACTCGCCGATAATGTCGATACGATGGCTCGCAGTATCGACATTTCGAGTCAGAAGAAGGGATCTCTCGAGCCGCTGCAGCGCCTGCGCGACGCCGGCCTCGGCGCCTTCTTCCGCCCCGCCCAGGTCGAGCAGGCGGGCCTCACGAGAGATCAGCTCCGCACCCTCGTTCGTCGGGGGAACGTCGAGCACGTCGCCCGCGGCCTCTACCGCCTCGCCGACGCAGAGCCGACGGAGGACTACTCGCTTGCGATGGTCTGCGCCCGCGTGCCCGAGGGCGTGATCTGCCTGCTCTCGGCACTGCGCGTCCATGGCATCGGCACGCAGTCGCCACCCGCGGTCTGGCTGGCGATCCATCAGCGTGCGCGCACGCCGCGCGTCGAGGGAGTCCGGATCCGGGTGGTGAGATTCAGCGCGGCGGCCTGGACGCTCGGCATCAGCAGGACGCAGTTCGAAGGTGTGCCCGCTCGCATCACCGATCCCGCCCGCACGGTGCTCGACTGCTTCCGCTTCGAGCGGCTCATCGGACCCGAGACGCCGATCGAAGCGCTGCAGGACGCACTGGGCCAGCGCAAGACCACTGTGGCGGAGCTTGCTCGTCTCGAGGAGACCCTACCCGCCCGTCGCCTACGCGCCGCACTGGATGTGAGATCGATATGACGCGGAACTTCGCCGCCTCCGTCAAGGCTCGCCTTCTCGCTCAAGCGAAGGCCAGCGGGGAGGAGTTCGAGCGAACCCTGGTGCGCTATGCAGCCGAGCGGCTGCTCTACCGATTGGGAGTGTCGGGAGCGCGCGATCGTTGCCTGCTCAAGGGAGCGGGTCTCCTGGCCGTCTGGCTGCGGGATCCGTACCGCACAACCCGTGACATCGATCTCCTCGCCTTCGGCCCATCCGCAGAGCAGGCGGCCCGTGGGCTCATCGAGGAGATCCTCTCGGTAACCTGCCCTGAGGATGGGCTGCGCTTCGATGTCCCTCGGGTGGCGATCGAACCGATCCGCGCCCATGCTGAGTACGTTGGACAACGGGTCCGGCTCATGGCCTATCTCGAGAGAACCGAGGTACTCCTCCAGGTCGATATCGGCATCGGGGACTCGGTGGGGCCGCCTCCCGAGGAGATCGAGTTCCCGGTCATGCTCCCGGACCTGCCGGCGCCCCGGCTGCGCGCATACCCCCGCGAAGCGAGCGTCGCCGAGAAGTTCGAGGCCATGGTCACGCTTGGTGCACGCAACAGCCGCATGAAGGACTTCCACGACATCTGGGCCCTGTCGGGGGCGTTTGCGTTCGACGGATCACGACTGAGGCTGGCCGTAGCGAAGTGCTTTGGGCGGCGCGAGGTTCCATCGGACGCCGAAACTCCGCTTGCCTTGACTGCGGACTTCTATGCAAGGTCGGAGGCCCAGAAGGGCTGGCGAGCCTACCTCGCCGCAGGGAGCGTGCTGATCTCACCACCTGAGGACTTCGCTGAGATCGGGAAGCGAATCATCGCCTTCCTGGGACCTGTGCAGGAGGCGATGTGGGCTGGGGATCCGTTCACCCGGCACTGGCCGCCGGGCGGGCCGTGGCAGCCGCTGGCACCGGGCGAGGCAGGAGACCAAAGCGATGGCTGAAGCCACGGACAGGATCCCCGATGCGCCGGCGCGCCGCTTCCGCCCCTACCCCCAGTACAAGGACTCGGGCGTGGAGTGGTTGGGGGAGATTCCGGGGCATTGGGAGATCAGACGGCTCAAGTCCTTGGCGACCGTTCAGTTGAGCAACGTGGACAAGAAGACCGAAGCCGGTCAGGAGCCAGTCGGGCTCTGCAACTACGTCGATGTCTACTACCACGATGAGATCTCATCCGATCTGGAGTTCATGCGAGCGACTGCCACCCGGGAGCAGATCCACCGCTTCGGCCTTCGGAGAGGCGATGTCCTAGTAACGAAGGACTCGGAGTCCTGGAGCGACATCGCAGTGCCTGCAGTCGTCGCGGAGGATCTCTCTGGCGTGCTTTGCGGCTACCATCTTGCCCACATCCGCTCGCAGCGGGAGCTCAATGGTCGCTTCCTCGCCCGCCTGTTCTCGGCCATCGGACCACGCGATCAGTTCCACGTCGCGGCGAACGGAATCACGCGCTTTGGTCTCACCGGTAGCGCCATTCGAACCGGCGTCTTCCCCGTTCCGCCACCTGGAGAGCAAAGCGCCATCGCCGCCTTCCTC
>WJJG01000337.1 GCA_014729815.1 Candidatus Eiseniibacteriota bacterium | reverse complement strand
GCGGATGACTCCGGACGGGGGTATCAGACGCTCATGAACGACGCCCTCCGCGAGTATCTGGGAAAGGTGAAGAGGCCGGTCGATGCCCGCACCCTGCGCCGGATCCTCCGCGAGGAGCTCGACCGGGCGGGGTAGACGGGGCAATCCATGACACGAGACGTCGATACCCCTGCAGCAGTATCGACGTTTTCGGGTATGTGACTTCATGTGAGCGTGAGGATGCGAGGGCGACGCGGAGCGGCGCCTCGCGCGACCGACGAGGATGAGCCATGGCACTCGCCGCATTCGAGCCCGGGGCCCTCAGGGTTTCCCAGACATCCGGCGGCCAGAGCGACGCCGCGAGGGCCTGCGAAGAGCGCGCCCGCTGGCGTCTGACGAGGCTGGCGGAGCCAGTTATGCACCTGGAGGCCTACCAGAGAGCCCTGAGGGATCTCCACGAGATGGCCGCGGAGTGTTCCGACGACAACTGGGATGGCTACGGCGCGAAGGCCGCTTCGCTCCTCTCTCTCGCCCGCTCCGCGGAACTGGTCCTCTCACTGCCGGAGCAGTGGCTCGACTTCGAGGTCGGCGTCGATCCCGACGGCGAGTGCTCCCTCGACTGGTTCGGACCAGGCGGAGCCCAGCTTGCCGTCAGCATCGGCCCGAGTGGACGGCTCAGCTACGCGGCGAGCTTCGGTCTGGCGCGCGTCGCCGGAGTGGAGTTCTTCTCGGGCTCGGTGCCCGGCTCGATCGCGCTCTGTCTGGAGCGAGTCCATAGAGCCAACGGCCTTCTTACTCGGATGAGTAACAAAACGTAGGGACTTGCGCCTAACTCCCGACATTTTGTACTATGACCATCATGACCAGACGAGAACGCGCCCTGGAGATCATCGCTCGGATGGGCCTCGTCCGACCCAAGGATCTCGAGGAATACGGCGTCCCACGCGCCCAGCTCTATCGGCTTGTCCGAGAAGGGCTTGTCGAGAAGCAGGCGCGGGGCATCTACGCCCTGGCACGTCAGGCTCCGACGGCTGAGCGGACCCTCGCGCAGGTGGCCAAACGGGTCCCGGCCGCGGTTGTCTGCTTGCTCTCGGCCCTGCGCTTCCACGACCTGACGACCCAGGCGCCTCGCGAGGTGTGGATTGCCCTGCCGGAGAAGGCGCGTCGACCCAGGCTTGACTACCCTCGCCTGCGAGTCGCGCGCTTCTCGGGCGCGGCGCTCACCGCCGGCATCGAAGTCCACCGGTTCGAAGGCGTACCGATCCGAGTCTACTCGGCGGCCAAGACCGTGGCCGACTGCTTCAAGTACCGCAACAAGATCGGCCTTGATGTGGCCGTCGAGGCGCTGCGCGACTTCAGCCGACACCATCGCGGGGGCGCGACCGAGCTGGCGCGGTATGCGCGCATCTGTCGCGTCACGCGTGTGATGCAGCCGTATCTGGATGCGATCGCATGAGAGCCCCCAAGCGCGACATCGCGGCCTCCGTTGCCGCGCGTCTGCTGAACCGGGCCAAGGAGACCGGAGACGAATACCAGAACCTGCTAACCGCGTACGCGCTCGAGAGATTCCTCTACCGGCTCTCTCGCTCTGACCGATCCAAACGCTTCGTGCTCAAGGGTGCGCTGCTCCTGCGCGTCTGGACGGAAAAGCCCTATCGCGGCACTCGTGATCTCGATCTGCTGCGACTCGGCGATCGCGCCGACGACGCGGTGCGTGATGATGTGCGGGCGATCTGCGAGGTCGCCGCGGAACCCGACGGCATTGTCTTCGATGCGGATTCGCTCGGGATCGAGCCGATCCGCGTCCAGGACGAGTACGCCGGCACCAGGGTGAGTCTTCAGGCTCATTGCGGCTCGGCCCGACTGAGGCTGCAGATCGACCTGGGAGCGAGCGATTCGGTCTGGCCGCCGCCGCAGCTGCGCGTCTACCCATCTCTGCTCGACTTCCCCGCACCTGAGCTGCTTGTCTATCCCCGCGAGGCCGTGGTCGCGGAGAAGCTCGAGGCAATGCTCGTGCTCGGCGATCGCAACAGCCGGATCAAGGACTTCTTCGATCTCCATCATCTCGCGAGCCGCTTCCCGTTCGATCGTTCGACTCTGGTCGAAGCCATCCGCCGGACCCTTGCGCGGCGCGCGACACCGATCCCCACTGAAGCCCCGATCGGCCTGACACCGCTCTACTGGGAGAATCCCTCGCGCCCGACTCAGATGCGGGCCTTCACGAAGCGCTCCGGGCTCGCCGTCCCCGCCGATCCGGCCCGCGAGATCGGTGAGCTGGTCACCGCATTCCTGCTGCCGGTGGTCGAGGGTCTCCGCGGAGATGCGCCGACGGAGGCGACATGGCCGCCCGGGGGCCCCTGGCAGCCGGGAGCAAGAAGCGAGAAGGAGAACACGGGAAGTGAGTAGGAGCACGCACCAGGACCCCGATGCGCCGGCGCGCCGCTTCCGCCCCTACCCGGAGTACAAGGATTCGGGCGTGGAGTGGTTGGGGGAGATTCCGAGGCATTGGGAGATCAGACGGCTCAAGTCCATGGCGACCGTTCAGTTGAGCAATGTCGACAAGAAGACCGAAGCCGGTCAGGAGCCCGTCCGGCTCTGCAACTACGTCGATGTCTACTACCACGATGAGATCTCATTCGATCTGGAGTTCATGCGAGCGACTGCCACCCGTGAGCAGATCCACCGCTTCAGCCTTCGGAGAGGCGATGTCCTAGTAACGAAGGACTCGGAGTCCTGGAGCGACATCGCAGTGCCTGCGGTCGTCGCAGAGGATCTCTCTGGCGTGCTTTGCGGCTACCATCTTGCCCACATCCGCTCGCAGCGGGAGCTCAATGGTCGCTTCCTCGCCCGCCTGTTCTCGGCCGTCGGACCACGCGATCAGTTTCACGTCGTGGCGAATGGAATCACGCGCTTTGGTCTCACCGGTAGCGCCATTCGAACCGGCGTCTTCCCCGTTCCGCCACCTGGAGAGCAACGCGCCATCGCCGCCTTCCTCGACTGCGAGACCGCCAGGATCGACAGTCTCGTCGCGAAGAAGGAGCGGCTGATCGAGCTGCTGCAGGAGAAGCGCACGGCGCTGATCACCCGAGCCGTCACCCGTGGGCTCGATCCGGACGTGCCGATGAAGGATTCGGGCGTGGAGTGGTTGGGGGAGATTCCGGGGCATTGGGACACGACCTTCCTGGACAAGGCAGTGGATGGTCAAAGGCGAATCACATACGGGATTGTGCAGCCTGGACAGCCGGAACCAGATGGCATACCGATGGTCAGAGGCCAGAACTACTCACGCGGTTGGAGTCCTCCGGAGGACTACTTCCGCGTATCTGCCGCCATTGAGGCTCCGTACAGTCGGGCCCGACTACGGGCAGGCGACATCGTCATGACCATCGTGGGCGCGGGCACCGGAAATGTCGCAATCGTCCCCGAGTGGCTGGAGGGCGCCAACATCACCCAGACAACGGCCCGGATCTCAGTGGATGTTCGCAAGTGCGACAATCGATACATCGCCTATCTGTTGACATCTGTTATCGGTAGGGCCAGCGTGGAGATGACAGTGAAGGGTGCCGCGCAGCCCGGACTCAACCTTGGCCATGTCGCGAAGTACCGGATCGTATTGCCGTCGGTCGAGGAGCAGCGCGCCATCGCAGCCTTCCTCGACCGCGAGACCGCCAAGATCGACAGCCTCATCATGAAGATCTGTTCCGCCATCACGCTTCTCAAGGAGTACCGCTCCGCCCTGATCTCGGCAGCGGTAACCGGGAAGATCGACGTGCGACAAGAGCTCGCATAGGTCCCCTGTGACGTGGCGCGCAAGGGCCGGCAGCCCGAGACGGCCGAGCTGCATGTGCTTGCGTGCGCCGCAGACGGTTGCGGCGTGCCGATCACATGCGGGGCGGGGCGGTCCGGAGGTCGACATGCCCGGTGTTCGTTCGGCCCTTGCGCCGGCACAGGTCTGGCCTGAATACTCCTCTTGTGAGGGAATGCCCGCCGCTGAGATGTCGCGGTCGCAGAGATGATCGTGTGGAGGCCCAAGATGACCACGCACAGGATCCACATCGAAGGCCCGCAAGTCCGGGGAACCACTGTGGATGCATCCCTCCTTCGGGAAGTGCTGGCCCTGGTGATCGACGGGAGCCAACGCGCAGTGCGTCTCCGGACGCAGGGGCGAAGCATC
>WJJG01000336.1 GCA_014729815.1 Candidatus Eiseniibacteriota bacterium | reverse complement strand
GTGATCATGCCGGCGGTGGCTGTGGACGCCGGATTGGGCGAGCTCTCGCGCGCCGGGTATCTGCTCAGCAAGGGCGTGGGGCTCAACACCCGCCTGGCGGTCGTCACCACCGATCTCCCCATGCCCGTCGATCCGCCCGCACGGCTTGGCGTGCAGGATTTCTGCGCGAAGTGCCGCAAGTGCGCCGAATGCTGTCCGGCCGACTGCATCCCCACGGGCGGGAAGATCCGCGTGCGCGGCGTCGAGAAGTGGAAGATCGATGAAGAGCAGTGCCTGCTCTACTGGGGCCGCATCGGGGTCGCGTGCACGATCTGTCAGGTCGTCTGCCCCTGGAGCAAGCCGCGGAGCTGGTGGCATCGCGCGATCGCCGAGATCGCCATCCGCGTGCCTTGGAGCCGGCGCTTCCTCGTGTGGGCCGACGATCTCGTCTACGGTCGTCGCCATCGCCGTCGGGCGACGCCCGCCTGGTTGCAGCGCTGAGTCGGCCCGCACGAGCGGGAGAAGGGCGCCGCAGCGGTCGCGCAGGGATTCCCCTACGGCTCCACGACACGGCCTACGAAGAGCAGTGTTCCGCCGGTGCGATCGCGCACCAGGAGTAGGAACGGGTGATCGGCGTGGAAGTCGCTCGCCGGCTCCGCCACCGAGGTGCGCTTGCCGATGACCGCCGTGGCGGCCGAAGCCTCGGTGCCTTCCTCATCCACCTCCATCTCGGCTTCGTGGATCACCTTGTCGATGAAGAGCGACGGCGGGGCAGTCATGCCGGTCAAGTCCGCCTGGGGCCCGAAGGCGGTCGGCATCCCCATCGCACTCAGGGTCTCGGCCAGATGAAAGCGCGCGCGCAGGCGCAGGCGCGGCAGGAGGAGATTCACGCGACGCATCGCCAGACGCGCGAGGCATTCGTCCAACAGCGCGGGCGTCAGGTCGTCCTCCAGCCCGGGCAGTCCGTCCCGCCCATCCGGCAGGAGCAGGAGCATCGTCAGCGCCGACTCCTGATACGGCAGCTCCAGCACCGCGAAGCCGTCCATCTGCGCATGCCGCATGCGGGCGGTCTGCTGCATGGTCGGCACCTCCCGCGCCGCTCCGGCGCTGTAGAAGGGCCGCGAGCGGGTCTGCTCGGGCGCAAAGGCCGTCTGCCACAGACCGCGGAAGTAGATCGCATCGGTCAGCACCAGCTCCACGTCCGATTCCACGTCATCCGGCTGAAGCAGCTCGGGAATCCGCTGGTCGGTTTGCTCGGCGATCCAGGCATTGATCCGGCGCCGGGCCGCCTCCGGATCGGCGCGAAAGTCGAGCGGCTCGAGGGCCGCGTCGTAGCGCTCGCGCATGAGACGCACGAACGGATCGAGGAGCTCCAGTCCCGTGCGCGGCCACAGGCGATCGGCGATGCGCAGCTCGGCCGACCCCGCGGCACTCGCGAGATCCTGCAGCCATCGCTCCAGGGTCGCATGCAGGCGCTCCTGGGGCAGATCGAAGTGCAGCACCTCGGCCATCTCCCGCGCGGTGCGCCCGCGCGCGCCGGCGTAGGTCATCGCCAGGGCGCGCGTGATGCTCAAGGGCGAGAAGAGCAGATTCCCCGGCTCGCGCCGAAGCTGCCGGTAGAGATCGATGGCGAAGGCGCTGTTTCCCGTCACGACACTCCTCATCTCGCTTCCGGACGCGCTCGGCGTGGCCGGCACGGCCTCCCCGTGCGTCTCACCGCTGGCCGTCTCGGCGCTGGCCGTCTCACCGCTGGCCGTCTCGGAGCGGGCCGTCTCGGAGCTGGCCCCACCACCGCTGGCTGTCTCGGCGCTGGCCGTCTCGGAGCGGGCCGTCTCGGAGCTGGCCCCACCACCGCTGGCTGTCTGGGCGCCGCCGACCCCGAGGGCACTGGTCCGCGAAGCGGTGGCGCATGCCAACGGAACGCACGCCATAGCCATTACGCAGAGCAGCGCGGCCGCCGCGAGGGCCGTCCTGCGATCGCCGCGGCACCGATGGGGCCTCCGATCATGGCACATGGTCCCTCCCTTCACGTTTCCCGGGTGCCCGCTCCGCCCGTTCGTTCTGCGCGCGTGTCTTCGGATGCGACGCCTCTCACCGCGCCGCATGCCACCTGCCCAGACTACCCGCCAGCGAGGAGAACTATTCCATGCTGCGTGGCGTGAAACCCCTGTCACGAAATGACGCCGCCCAGCGCACGGGGCGCCGGGCGGCGGGATTCGATCGTGCCCGTTGCGGCCGAGCGCCGACTAGGGTCCGGTGTCGTAGTCGAAGTCCAGCGGAACCAGCGATCCCTCGCCCCACTTCTTCTCGAGCAGATCGGCGTGGATGATTCCATTGGCGCTGAAGATCAGCGTGTGGGCATCATAGCCGAGCACATTGAGCCAGGCGGCGATCATCGAGGCGGTCTGCCCCGACCAGCAGTAGAAGACCTGCGTCTCGTCCGGGTCGAGCATATCGAGCGACTCGAGCGTCAGGTCGCCGGGCGTCACCTGGAAGGAGCCCGCGATATTGCCGTAGAGATTCCAATCGTCGATCGTCCAATAGCAGTAGACCTGGTAGTCGTCGCAGTCCTGGAGCACAACCGTGTTGGCCACGCCGTTGAGCCCGTCAAGCACCGCGGTATCGAGCTGGTACTCGAGGATCGCCGCGCCGTTGCTCTCGCCGCTGTCGATCTGCGGCATGTTGGTGAAGCTCTCCAGCGCCGGCGGGGTGGTCTCCGGCTCCTCCCAGCAGGTGCCCACGTAGTCGTAGGCGATGTCGCCGACCTTCGTCGACCACATATCGAAGTCGCTGTGCCAGGCGCTCATGCCCCAGGCCAACGACTGGGCCTCGATGCCCTGGAGGCGCAGCGCCATGACGGCATGGCCGGCGGAATGACCGGTGTAACAGACGCAAACGACCGGCAGATTCTCGGTGTTGTTGTCCGCCTCGTAGTCGACCACATTCGCCAGCGACACCATGTGGGCGCCCGGGATGTGCCCGTCCTCGAAGTCGGTCGT
>WJJG01000335.1 GCA_014729815.1 Candidatus Eiseniibacteriota bacterium | reverse complement strand
GCGTGGGGATGCCAGATCCCCTCGAGGTCTTCGCATTCTCCGAGCGTGGTCAGGAGGCACTCCTCATCCAGGCAGCAAACGCGCACCGGATTCTGGTCGCACGGGTTCGTCGGCTCGCAGTCGTGCCACTGCAGATGCCAAGTCCCGCCCATCTCTGCGCACTCCGTCTCCGTGACTACGTGACACTCCTCGCCCACGCAACAGACGCGCTCGATGGCGCACGGATTCGGGGGGCCGCAATCCGGGAACCAGGGCGCCCAGCTTCCTCCGGCGTCATGGCATTCCGCCTCAGTCAGAATGAAGCAGTCGTCGCCGACGCAACAGGCCGCTTGGGGATCGGGTGGACAGGGATTCGGATCGCAGGTCGTCCAATCCTCGTGCCACTGCCCGCCGAGGAGGTAGCATTCGTAGTCACTCGTCAGCGAGCAGTCCTGCCCGACACAACAGACGCGCAGGTTCAAGCAGACATTCTCCCCATCGCAGTTGGGCCATTCGGGATGCCACTCGCCGTAGAGCTGCTCGCAGAGCCACTCGCTGACGACGTAGCACTCCTCGCCCACGCAGCAGACGCCTTCGCTGACGGAGTCCGGGTAGCAGCGCGTGCCGTCGTCGAAGACGCCCATCTCTGGCAGGCAGAAGGAGGGCACCACATCCGGTGGCGTGAGGCAGTTCCCCCAGCCGATGAAGCCACTGAGCGGATCGGCGGCCAGGGGGATCCTGCCGGAGAGTCCGGCGGCATAGCCGGCGAAGTAGTAGACCGGCACGATCTGGCCGTACCAGGGCACGTCGGTGACCACCACGGCCACACCTTCCTCGGGGCCCGGCCAGTTTTCGCTGGGCAGCTCGAGGTGTCCCGAAGGAACGCAGGCGCCCCAGGTCGCGAAGTCGAAGAGCGCCGGATCGTAGGGGCCGAAGCCGAACTCCGTGCCGCACCACTCCTTCTCTTCATCGAAGGCCGAGAGCACGAACCAGACTACCGGCTCGATCGTCTCGATCCGCGGATTCTGCTGGTTGGGATCGGTAAGGGCATACTCTCCCAGGAAGTGCTCGTACCAACCCTCCGCGGGTGGCTGCGAGTAGAGCAGGCCCGGTGGATGGTGGCAGATGAATGTTCCCCCGCCCAGGAAGTCGACCGATGCGTGGCCGAATCCGACGCAGAGCATCGCGCCCGAGAACAGACCGACGACGAGCAGCATCCGCCAGGGAACGGCGAGGAGATACGAACGGCGCATGATGAACCTCCTTCGATCGCTGCGTGCACGTTCACAGGGAGGGGGATGCGTCCGGACTGCCGCTAGCGGCAGGGAACCTCACGGCAATCGTATCGCATCGGCTCCGATTCCGGGAAGCCTCTTCGACGATCAAGAGCATACCAGATGCGTTCGCGTCCCAGAAGACCGCGCGCAGATGCTGCTCTTCCGTCCGCACCATCGCGTGGATCAGGATCCCGAACAGCAAGGCGATCGGCGCCATGTGCCACGTGGGCCACACGAAGACGAATCCGATCACAAAGATGAAGAAGCCGACGCCCTGGGGTTGCGGCTGCGACCCTAGACGCCCTGCGTATGAAGCCGGCGCGCATCGAGACCGAACGAGGTGGCCGCCGATCGGAAGGAGATCATCGCCGCCGCCAAGATCCCCACGCCGGCCGCACCCGGGCTGAGGCCGATGACGAGCAATGGGACGGCCACCGCCACGATCCCGATGCGTGCATCCCGGAGGGCCAGCAGGCCGATGATCGGCACGCCCGCGAAGAGCAGCGGCTGGTGCAAGGCCCCCGCTGGAGGCAGGCGTCCGAGACGACGATAGAGCGGGCCGATGAGGAAGCGGAAGCCGAGCGCGGCGAGAGCCGCATACGCCGCGCAGGCTAGGAGGAACTGCAGCGCGCTGCTCAATCCGCACCTCCCGGGAGATCGGCGGGCAGCGTGCGCGTCCCGCGCAGCGCTCCAGCTAGAACCGCGACAGCAGCTCGACGCGCACACCGGTGAACGGCGGCTCGTAGTGACACACGCCGCCAGAGCAGACGATCCCGCCGCGCTCCTCGCCGATCTTGACGGTCAGGTCGTGATTGTGCCCGAAGGCCCAGGTCGCCTGCAGTGAGATCCAGGTGTCGTCGAAGTCGTACTCCTCGACCGGATCGCTGGCCTGGATCACCGAGAGGGTCATCGCGCGGGACATGCCGAAGGAGACGGTCAGGTCGGCGTTGATCTCGGTGTACTCGTCCTCTTCCCCTCCGCGTCGATGATTGACCCAGTCGAAGAACTTCCCGTGCAACGTCACCGATGTCGCAGGCGTCAGGTAGTAGGCAGCCTCGAGTGTGGGGCCGGCCCACCGGCGATACTGGTGGCTTTCCAGTTCGGTCTCCTCGACCCATTCACCTCCGATCTGGATCGCGCCCGCACCCCACCAGTCGCGGCGCACCGAGCCGTTGGCCGACTGCCGCTCGCTGTCGCTGTGCCGCGCACCCGCCCACGCGCCGGAGGCCTCGATCGTGACTTCGGGCTGCGGGCTGGCGGTCAGGGTCGCGCCGAAGCCGCGCTCGTCGAGTCCTTCGTTGACCGGCTGGCCGTCGCTGTTGCAGGGCGGCAGGGTCGAATAGTCCGGGTCGAAGCGCAGGTAGTCCTTGCCCTCGAGCAGGACCGTATAGCCCGGCACCCCGATGGTGACCGAACCGTAGTAGGCTTCGCCGTCCTCCTCATCCGTGCCACGCCATCCGCCGCGCGGGTCGATCTCGCCGCGCCGGTAGCGCCGCGCGCCCTCGAACAGCGCGTCGATCGGACCCCGCGTCCACTGCAGATTGGCGCCGACCAGCTCCTCGAGCGGCCTACCGAGATGCGCGTCGTCGGCGCTGGCATCCGCATCGAGCGGGTCGGCCGCATCGTAGCGCACGTAGCCCCCGCCCAGCCGGAGCGATCGGTGCGGGCGCACGCCGAACGCGGCGCCCGAGAGCAGATCCTCGCGCATGTAGCTCTCGTCGTTTCGCGGCCGGCCGATGAACCCCTGGCCGTCGAGCGCGCTCCAGCGTACGGCGCCATAGAGACCGTCGATGTCCCGGTCGAGGCGCACGGTCTCGTCTTCCTGGGCGCGCAGCAGCAGTCCGCGCCCGAAGGTGGCGTAGAAGTGTCCCGCGCGGACGTTGATCGTCTCGTCGCGATACTCGGCGAATCTTCGCTTGATCTCGAGCAAGCGCTCGGGATCGTAGCGATCCTCCTCATCGAGCTCGAGCCGCACACCGATGAACCAGGGGCCCTGCGCATATTGCAGATCGAAGTCGTTCAGATAGGAGGCCGCCCGACTCGAGTCGGCCACCCAGACGCGCATCTGGTTCGATGCGCTCAGGTTGCCGCCGCCGCCGCCGAAGAGGCCGTCCTGGGCCTGCGCGACCGGGACGAGCACAGCGGCGCCCGGCAGCGTGAGGATCGCACCGCCACAGAGCACGGCACGCAGGACGCCCGGCGCGAGGCCGCGGCGCGATCGCCGGGCGCGCCAGGCCGAATCCCCGACCGCGCCGCGCGCGTGACGAGCGCGCGCCAGCAGGCGTCTGACTGCACCCCGGGCGGCCAAACGAGGTCGTTCCGATCCGCAGGATGAGAGGAAGAGCATGGACATGACGCCGGACTCCTTATCGATCGTTGGCAGACGCACCTGCCGTGGGCAGCTTCACCATCGGCTTCGAAGAACGGAGGCGCGGAAGGGACGGTGCGCCCTCGGCGAGCGGCGTGACTCTCTTCGCAGACGTGAAGGTGAAGGTCAGCGTGTCGGCCAGCGCCGGATCCCCCTGGGAGACCACGACCAGGTCCACCAGGCCGACGCCCGAGCCGGGAATGAACCAGTCGACGTAGTAGCCCGAGAAGCTCGCGCCGGCATCGACGGGCACATCGATCTCCCACCCCGGCGGAAAGCATTGCTCGTCGTCGCAGATGATCGCCGGACCCCATCCGGGGGGCGGCTGCTGCAGTTCGGTAGGCGCGGAGACGGTCAGCACATCATCGGCGGCGCCGGTGTTGCGCAGGGTGAAGGGCGCCATGGTGAACCCCGGGACCTCCTCGGCTTCGACATCCGTATCGGCCTCGATCTCGAATCCGTATTGCGAAGTGGAGAAGTCGAAGGCGAGGTTCGCAGTCAACGTCGGCAGCCCCTGGGAAGCGGCCGTGAGTTCGACGGTCCCGCTGCCGTCCTCGGGCGCCCACGCGCGGACGAAGAGCGTGTCGAGCACCTCTCCCGCCTCCAGGGACACCTCGAACGGAAGGGCGAGCTCGGTCTCCTGCGCATCGGTCAGGGAGATCTCCCAATCCTCAGGCACCGCGAGGCTGCCCTCGGGCAGATCGAGGAGGATCGTATCGTCCAGCGTCCCGCTGTTCTGCAATTCGAAGGGCACCAATGTCGCAACGCCCGGGCTCAGACTGATCGAGCTGCCCTGCGGGGCGCGCAGCTCGATGCCGTACTCCTCGGCGGTGACCTCGAAGGACAGCGTGTCGGCCAGACTCGGGTTGCCGCTCGAGCGCACCACCAGCGGTACCGCAGCGGAGCCCACGCTGCCGGCGACGACGCGCACGCCAAAGCCGATGGCGCTCTCGCCCCGCTCGAGCAGCAACGCGTGGGGCGTCTCCACTTCCGCCTCGGTGCCATAGACCAGTGAGACGAGCCAGTCACCCGGCAAGGCCGGATCGGCTGGCAGGTCGAGGATCAGCAGATCGTCGCGCGAGCCGCTGTTGGTGATCTCGAAGGGCGCCACGGCCGGCGTGCCTACGACCGCCTGCAGATTCGTCTGGTCGCTGGTCAGCGAGAAGTTGTAGGAGAGCGCCGCGATGGAGAACTCCAGCGACTGGCTCTGCGCGGGGTCGCCCTGCGAGCTCGCCTGCAGCGTCACGCGGGCCTCTCCTTCGCCACTGGCCAGCACCCAGAGGCGCAGATCGGTCTGGGCGGCGCCCGCGGCCAGTTCGATCTCGAAGGGATCGGCCAGCTCGCTGCCGGCGCGATCGGCCAGGCCGATCTGCCACCCCTCGGGAACGTTGGCCAGCGAGTCGGGCAACGCCAGGGCGATGCTGTCGGCGACGCTCCCGGCGTTGGCTACCGTGATCGGCGCCAGGAAGGCGGTACCGGCGAGCACGTCGAGATCGGTCTCATCGGCCGTCAAGGCCACCCCATAGCTGCCGGCCTCGACTTGGAAGCTCAGCGTGTCGACCAGCACCGCATCGCCGGCCGAAGCGCAGCTGATTCCCACCGTGCCGCTGCCGGGCGCATCGGCCGTCACGTGGAGGCGCAGCGTGTCGATCCGCTCGCCAGCCGCGATGGGGGAGGTGGACGGGGTGACGAGCTCGGCTCCATCTGCGGTGCGCAGGCCGACCGTCCAGCCTGCCGGGAGGCTGGTCAGCGAAGCCGGCAGGTCGACCGTCACGCTGTCATCCAGGGTGCCGGTGTTCTGGATCGTGAAGGAGAAGTCGCGCGCTCCGCCACTGGCGAGGCTGACGGTCGTATCGGGCGCCGAGAGCACGAAGGCGTAGAACTCCTCCTCCGCGGGGATCAGTGGGACCATGGCGGCCTGTAGAACTTCGAGCACACTGCCGGTGCCGGCCGGCTGCTGAACGAAGGCCACGATCCAGAGATCCTCGCGCTTCCAGTCCGGCTCGAGCGCCAGGTCGACATCCTGGGTGAGCAGCGCGTCAGCCTGCAGGTTGACAGCCTGCGTAGTGGCCGCGCGGGCCACATAGCTGGTCGTGCGGTCACCTTCGACCGCATGGTGCTCGACTGCCGCGACGACCAGATCGTAGGCGCCCGGAGTCAGTGCCGGGAGCGACTGGATCTGGATCCCCACGGCCGCGCTGTTGCCTTCGATCTCGGGCGCGAGCGTGAGCTGCAGGTCGCTGCCCAGCGCGGCCTCCTCCTCGTAGCGACTGCGGTAGTCGTCGTAGAGCCCGACCCAGCCGCCGCGGAAGTAGGAGACACCATCGTAGACGCAGACCGGGAAGCCGGGGGGATCACCGACGAAGCTCGCATAGAGCGCGGCGCGCGCATCGGCGGCCTCGATCGCGTAGGGATCACCCTGACCGTAGGAGGGATGCCAATGGATCACGGCCAGCCTCTCGGGTCCCTCCTCATCGAAGAGGCGATCCATCGCCTCCTCGGCGGTGGGACACCAGCCGCACCAGGTCGTCGTCAACAGCTCGGCCAGAACGACGCGCGCGTAGCCCTCGCCGGTGACACTCGAGGAGGGAAGCTCGTCGCCGCATCCGCCGGCCAGGATGCCGACGGCCAGGGCGAGGAGCAGCAAGGGGCAGAGGAGATGCTTCACCACGTTCCTCCCGGCCGGTGAAGCGGAATCGGCGCGGGCAGAGTGGCGCCGGTCCGTCGACACCGGTCTCAGATCTCGCGGGGCGGGACGGCCTGGCCCGCGCTCGGCGAGTGCGGGCGTCTAGTCGTTCTTCTCGCTGCCGGCGCCGGCGGCGGATCCCGCCCCGGACCCGGATTGGGGCGCATCCGCCTCCGACTCCTTGACGCTGGCCGCGGGGGCCTGCTGCTCCTCGGCGCCCTTGGCCTTAGGTGGTCCGAGCAGCTTCTGGATCTCCTTCTCCAGCTCGACCTCGTCACCGGGGCGATAGCCGACATGGTGGTAGGTCACGTTGCCCTCGGTGTCGATCAGGAAGATCGTCGGCACGACCGCTACCCGGTAGAGTCGCTTGACATCGTTGTTGGTGTCGAGCAGCACCGGGAAGCTGAAGCGGCGGCCCATGACGAAGGGGCGGACCTTCGAAACGGTCTTGCTTCCGTCGATCGACGGGGCCAGGACCTGCAGTCCCTGCTCTCCATACTTCTCCCAGAGACGCTGCAGGTGCTTCATCTCCTCGGGGCAGGGCACGCACCAGGTGGCCCAGAAGGAGAGCACTACCGGGCCGTTCGGATAGGTAGCCGAGAGCTTGACCGAGTTGCCGCTCAGGTCGGGCAGGGTGAAGTCGGGGGCCTGATCGGCGGCGGCGGGGATGCTCCCCGCGACCAGGCCTGCCGTGAGCGCCCCCAGGAGCGCCGCGTGCTGAAGTCGCATGATCCCTCCGAAGATAGCGCCTCTCATTGACGAGCACCGAAGGATACGCGCCTCGCCGGGCAAAGTCAACGTACGCCCCCCAAACCCCCTGGCGCAGTGCATGTTTCGGCCCCGAGCGGGGCGAACGAGGCGCGGCGCAACGACCTTGCAGCCACAGACAGAGGCGGCCCTCCGCGGGACTCTCCCGCAGGGGGCCGCCTCCGATCACGAGGAGGAATCTGTCGCCGCATCGGTCCTGCAGGCGGGCCGACGCGGCCGCGAACCGTCTAGCCGCCGAGGACGACGTCCTCGATCAGCTGGGCATGGCGCTCGGGCGCCATCCGCTGGAACGTCTCGGGCAGCAGCAGGCCACCGTCGGCGGCCGTGACCCGATCCTCGGGCGAGAGCTGCTCGAAGAGCCGATCCGCGCTCTCGCTGGTCCACTCGAGCGCCTTCTCGCCGTAGTAGAGCTTCTTCATGTTCGGCAGGATCCGCTTGCCCGGCTCGATGATCGCGACCCAGCCGTCGGAATAGGGCTCGAGCTCATGCGTGATGCGGTGCAGCGGGTTGACCGCGCTGATGACGCCATCCATCGGTGCCTGCAGCTCGAAGTCGCGATCGGCCGCGCGGACCTTCATGAACGGCTCGTTCTGCTTAACCGGCTGGCCGATGCGCGGCAGCTCGAAGGCGTAGTTGGGACCCAGGATCTGCAGGGCGAAGTCGTCGAATCCGACCCGGCACTTCGCGCCGTACTCCACATGCACCCAGGAGTGCTTCGGGTGGTAGTGGTAGGTCGGCGTGATCCGGAAGCCGGCGATGCGCCGCATCTCGGGCAACACTGCGTCGCCCAGGCGATCCTCGACCATCTGGTCGTACGGGCAGGTCCCGCACTCATAGTTGTGCGAGCAGAGCTTGAAGCTCACCAGGCCCTGGAGCATGTGCCGGCAGTAACGCTCCGTCCCGGGGAGCTCGCGGAGCTTCTCGACCCAGGTGATCTTGCGGTACTGCTCGGGCTTGCGGACGTTTCCGTCCCGAATCCCCTTGTCGAAGGGGCAGATATTGCAGGCGTAGTTGTAGGGGCAGAGCTTGTAGTTGATGACCCCGGCCTTCATCCATACGCAGCGCCGACCTTCGGTCAGCGACTGGCTCTTGGCTTCCTTCTTCATGGCTCTTTCCTCCTCGTCTTTCCTCGTGTTGGGTTTCTCGGCAGTGCCTGGCTTCGATGGCCATGCACCCGGATGTAGGTGCAAGGGTCGTTCCGAAACGCAGGAGAGATGGTGGAGGGAGTTTTGTTGTTCTTATAATCCGTTGTATTTCATCGCTTTGCGGGGTCGCAGATCCTGTCCCGGGGGGAGCGGGAATGCCGCCTGATCACTATTCCTACACTCGATTGTGTAGAAATCATCGAATGTCATGTTGAGAATATCAGCAGTTCGGGGCCCTGGGGACCAGGCTCCGGCAACGGGGGCAGAATCCTTCCCGCTTCAGGTCGGTGGCCTCGATCGAATCGGAAGAGTGCATCACGCAGTCGTAGCGATAGCAGTGGCGAAGACCGAAAGTGTGCCCGAGCTCGTGGATCGCCTCCTTGCCGCTGCGGTCGAAGAAGAGCGCCTCGCTACGCGGCATGCCATAGACCTCGGGACGCAACCGGTGCAGCGACATCACGGCGTAGCAGCCCCCGACCTCGGCCTCGCCGAAGACGAAGGTCAGGATCTGCGTGCAGAGATCGGTGTCGCAGATGGCGAGCAGCTTGCCGGCCGGGCAGACCTGATGCCGGTCCAGATAGCGGATCAGACGCGTCGAATCGCACTGCCCGCGGGCGGTGTTCCAGATGCCGCGGGGCAGGCGCCCCGCCGGGGAGACCGCAACCAGGTGTCCGGGAAAGGCGCGCGTCACCGCCGCGGCGACATGCGCCAGGACCCGACGCTCGATCACGCCTAGGGGCAGGAGTGTGATGTCGGCGCCGTCGTTGGCCATGGGCGCGGCCCTTCGATGGGGAGAAGCGCGCAATCGCTGCCGCCGGAGCACGCAGTCTGTGCCGCCGGAGCATGCAGTCGCTGCCGTCGGCGCACGCAGTCGGCGCCGGCTGGAGCGGCGCAGTCGCTGCCGGCTGGAGCGGCGCAGTCGCTGCCGGCTGGAGCCCCGCTACGCGCAGCGGCTCAGAGCTCCTCCTTGAAGCCGTACTTCTTGATCTTGTTGTAGAGGGTGGCGCGATCGATCTCCAACGCCCGCGCCGCCTGGCTGATGTTCCAGCCGTATTCGGCCAGTACGCGGCGGATATGGTGCTTCTCGACCTCCTCGAGCGAGACGGGATTGCGCGTCTCGTCACTCTCGCGGATCGAGAAGGGGAGATGGTTCGAGCGGATGGTGTCCCCCTTGGCGACCACCACCGCCCGCTCGACAGCGTTTTCCAGCTCGCGCACATTGCCCGGCCAGTCGTAGTTGCGGATCATGTGCAGCGCCTCTTCCGAGAAGCCTTGGATCGGCTTGCCGGTCTTCTCGGCGAAGGTGCGCAGAAAGGCGTTGGCCAGCAGGATCACATCCTCGCCGCGCTCCCGGAGCGGGGGCAGCTCGATCTGGATCACGTTGAGGCGGTAGTAGAGATCATCGCGGAAGTCGCCCGCCTTGACCATCTCGGCGAGGTTGCGATTGGTCGCCGAGATGATGCGCACGTCGACCTCGAGCTCACGCGCGCCGCCGACGCGCGTGAACTTGCGCTCCTGCAAGACGCGCAGCAGGTCGACCTGCACCTTGGCGCCGAGATCGCCGATCTCATCCAGGAACAGCGTACCGCCGTCGGCGAGCTCGAAGCGCCCGCGGCGCATATACGTGGCGCCCGTGAAGGCGCCCTTCTCGTGGCCGAAGAGCTCGCTCTCGACGAGGTTCTCGGGCAGCGCCGCCAGGCTGACCGGCACGAACGGCATGTACTTGCGCTGGCTGTGGCCGTGGATCGCCTTGGCGATCAGCTCCTTGCCGGTCCCGCTCTCCCCGGTGATCAGGATCGTGGCGTCGCTGGGTGCCACGTCCTGGATCAGGGCATAGATGCGCTTCATGGCCGGGCAGTCGCCGATGATCTCCTCGAAGCCGAAGGCGTCCTCTAGGCGTGCCCGGAGCTGGGTGACCTCCCGGACCAGGCTGGTCTTCTCGGTGATCCGTTGCACGAGAATGCGCAGCTCCTCCGGCTCGAACGGTTTGACCAGATAGTCGTAGGCGCCCTTCTTCATCGCCTCGACCGCGCTCTCGACCGAGGCGTAGGCGGTCATCATCACCACCTGGACCTCGGGGTGTAGCTCCTTGACCTTGGCCAACAGCTCGAGCCCGCTGATGCGGGGCATCTTGATGTCGGCCAGCAGGATGTCCCAGCGCTCCTTCTCCAGGAGCTCGAGCGCCGCCTTGGCGGATGGGGCCGTGCCGACGTTGTGGCCATCGGCCTTCAGCCAGTTCTCGAGCGAGACCCGTACAATCTCCTCGTCATCGACGATCATGATGCGGGCGGTCGGGGCGGGTGTGCGCGGGGAAGAGTTTTCTTCGGCGCTCATCTCTCTCTGGCCTCCTCGGCTGTCGGTCGCGCCGCGGCGCGATCATCTCGTCGCGGCTTCCTCGGCCTCCTCATCGGACTCGGCGTCCGTCTCGGCATCGATCGGCAGGATGATCTCGAAGGTGGTGCCTTCTCCGGCCTGCGTGCTCAGATCGAGTCGTCCTCCGTGCCGGTGGACGATGCCATAGACCACCGGCAGACCCAGCCCGGTCCCTTTGCCGGGCTCCTTGGTGGTGAAGAAGGGATCGAAGATCTTCGGTAGGATGTCGTCGGGAATTCCCGGACCGGTGTCGCTGATGCGCACGCGCAGCTCGCGCTCCTCCTCCGCATACGAGGAAGAGAGGGTCAGCTTCCCGCCGCTGCCCATCGCCTCGGCGGCGTTGATCAGCAGGTTCATCACCGCCTGCTGGAACTGTCCGCCGTCGATGCGCACTTGCGGGATATGGCTGCCGAAATGGGCCACGATCTCGATCTCCTGAAGCTCGAGCTGATGATGCAGCAGTGCCACGCACTGGCGCAGCAGCTCGTTGACGTCCTGCTCCTGCCGATCGAGCTTCGAGCGCCGCGCGAAGGCCAGCAGGCTGCGCACGATCTTGCTGATGCGCATCGTCTCGCGGCCCATGATGTCGAGATCCTGGCGGAACTCGTCGTTTTTCTCGGCGGGAAAGTCGCGCTCCTTGACCCAGCCCTGGAACGTACGGATGAAAGTCAGCACGCCCATGAGCGGATTGTTGATCTCATGCGCCACCGACGCTGCCAGCTTTCCGAGCGAGGCCAGCTTCTCCGACTGTAGGAGCTGCGCCTGGGCATCCTCGAGTTCGCGGGTGCGCTCCTTGACGCGTTCTTCGCAGTTGCGTCCCCACTCTTCGATCTCGGCGCGAGCCTTCTTCAGGTCGACGGTCATCTGATTGAACGAGCGCGCCAGATCACCCAGCTCGGTGTCCCACTTCTCCTGGATCTGGTAGTCCAGGTCGCCCGAGGCGACGCGCAGCACGCCGGTGGTCAGCTCGCGCACCGGACGCCGGATGAAGCGCTGTACGAAGAAGCCCAGGAAGACGGCGAGGGTGATGATGATCAGTACGGCGAAGGCGATCACGAAGATGGTCGTCTCACGCAGCTCGGCATCGATGCTGGAGAGGTCGGTGGTCATGTAGAGCACGCCGAGGACGTGCTGTCCCTCGGGGTGCTGGTGGCAGGGATCGCGCGAACAAGCCGGCTCGTTGTAGATCGGGGTGACGACGCCGAAGCTGCGGTGCCCGTTGCGCTCGAAGATCTGAGTGGCTTCCCCGCGCTCGAGCTCGATGACCGGGGTCTCGGATGCGTGGCACTGGATGCAGCCATCCTCGGTCTTGGGGACGACCACGCCGAGATCGTCGGGATTCGAGGAGTAGACGATCGCGCCTGCCTTGTTGAAGATGCGCGCGAGCTGAATGCCCTCCTCGCGCCCGACGTCGGTGATGGCCTGCTCGAGATTCTCGCGGTCGTAGCGCAGCATCGAATAGCGCAGCGCGCGCTGTACGGTGCCGCTGAGCTGGTGGGCATGCACACTGACATGGTCCATCAGATCTTGCCGGTGCATCATCATGGTGACCACGGCCAGGGTGCCGACCAGCAGTGCGGTCATCACCGCGGCCGTGACGATCAGTCGTGTGCCGATGGCGCGGAAGCGTTGCTTCATGGGACCCGCCTTTGCCCTGGGCCGATCGCCAACCGGCCGCAGCTCGTGAGGGCAACGTCCTCCCGGGGACTACCCGCGCGCGCATCGGCTACACGGCCAGCCGCCCGGGCGATCATAGGCCCGGGCAAATCGCTGAAGCAACCGCACGATCGCGTCCGGTACCGATCCAAGCTGCAGGACCGTTCCCGGGCGGCTGCCACGCCGGGGGCGGCCCAGGTTGCATCCCACGCGGCGGATGATTAGTATGAAGCTCCGGCCGCAATCCGACCTGTGTCTCGAAGAGTCAGCGGTGTACCGGTAGACCCCCTACGTGCGGGCGGGCTTTCGGAGGAGGAAGTCCATGGGAGAGCTTTCGCGCCGCAAGAAGGACGCGACGACGACGTATCGCCGTTTGGCCGCGCGCGAGCGTCAGCGCAAGGCGGAGCTTTTCGAGCAGCCGGTTCACCAGCTGGCGCTCACCGCCGGGGCCAAGTTGGCCGATGTCGTCGAGGTGATGGCCGGCATGTCCATCCAGGCGCGGAACATCGGGCGCTGCGCCGCGGTGCTCAAGGCAGCCTACGGCGACCCGCGGCGGCCCACGGTGCTGCTGGGGCTCGCCGGCCCTCTGATCGCCGCTGGATTGCGCAAGGTGATCCGTGATCTGGTAGAGATTGGGGCCGTCGACTGCGTGGTCTCCACCGGTGCGATCCTCTACCAGGACATCTATCAGGCACGCGGGCACGGCCACTACGTCGGCTCACCGCTGGCGGATGATGGCGAGCTGCGCAAGCTGCACATCGATCGCATCTATGACACCTATGTCGACGAGGACCGGTTCTGGGATACCGACACCTGGATCGGTCGCGTGGCCGATCGGCTGGCACCCGGCGCCTACTCGAGCCGCCAGTTCCTGGATCTCCTCGCCGATCAGCTCGACGATCGGGAGTCGATCGTGGCGACCTGCCGCCGGCGCGGCGTGCCGATGTTCGCGCCAGCGCTCAACGACTCTTCGATCGGCATCGGCCTGACCGAGCACCGCGTGCGCGCCCTGCGGGAGGGTCGTTCCCCCGTCGCGATCGACTCGATCCAGGACAACCACGAGCTCGTGCAACTGGTCGTTCAGTCGCCGGCCACCGCCGCGATCTACGTCGCCGGGGGCGTGCCCAAGAACTACATCAACGACTCGGTGGTCATGGGCTACATCTATGGTCTCGAGCGCGGGCACGACTACGCCGTGCAGGTCACGACCGCGGTCACCGCTGATGGTGGGCTCTCCAGCTCGACGCTCAGCGAGGCGCGCTCCTGGGGCAAGATCAAGCGGCACGCGAACTACGCGATGGCCTGGGTCGAGCCCAGCGTCTCGTTGCCCTTGCTCGCGGGGTACATCCTGGGCCGGAAGCTGACCGCCGGCCGCCGGCGTTTGAAGCTCGAGTGGGATGGCTCCCGTCTGCGGTCCTTGCACGCCGCGCCGCGTTCGGCGCCGCGCCAGGGGCGGAAAGCGCGGCCGCAGACGCGGAAGGCGTCCCACCGGTCGCGACCTGCCCCGCGCAGTCCGCGCCAGACGGGACGATGAGAGACGATGAGAAGGGAAGCAGCATGGACCTCGATCTGATCGGTGGCACGGCCGCCGATCGACGCGCGGCGGTGCAGGAGGGATACGACGCCGAGGCGTTGCGTGCCCACGTACCCGAGCTTTGCCGGCGGCTGCGGGAGAGAAAGGATCCGTCCCGCGCCCGGAAGGTCGTCGATGGCTGGGCACACGAGGTCCTTTTCTCGGCCCTGGACCGTCCTAGCAGTGTGGGGCCAGCCGCCGCCATTCGCATCCGCGACTGCGCCGAGGCGCTGCGCGGCATGGCCACGCGCCGCGCCGAGAAGCTGGCCGGCTTCAGCCTGGCGCGGGCACTCTACGATGTCGCCCACGGCGTCGCGCGGCCCGACCTGACGCCAGCCTTCTTTGCGGACGTGATGCATACGCTGGCCGGCCTGGAGGGGCAGGCGCTCGGGGGGCGTTCACTCGACGCCATGCCCGATGAAGAGGAGCAACATGGCCGCGCGGCCGGGATCCGGCGCTCGGGCGAGCTCGACGAGCTCTGGACTTGGGCGCAGGGGCACCTGCAGCGCTACCCGAGCGGGCTGGACGAGGAGGTGATCCAGCGCCGCGCGTCGCAGCGCGAACGGGTACTGCAGGTCCTCGGAGGCGACGGGGAGGATTGGCACGATTGGCGCTGGCAGACGCGCCATGTCATCCGGGATGCGCGGACGCTGGGGCGGATCATCCGGCTCACGGAGTCCGAGGCGCACGGCATTCGTCTGGCGCGCGAGAACCATGTGCCCTTCGGCGTCACGCCCTACTACGCGGCACTCATGGATCCGGAGCCGTCGGGCCGCGACCAGGCCGTGCGCTATCAGGTGATCCCTCCGCCGCGCTACGTCGAGGGCGTGTGCGCGTATCGGCAATCCGATCCCGAGGCGCTCGACTTCATGCGCGAGCACGACACCTCACCGATCGACCTGATCACGCGCCGCTATCCGGCGATCTGCATCCTCAAGCCGGTGAGCACCTGCCCGCAGATCTGCGTCTACTGCCAGCGCAACTGGGAGATCCAGGAGGTGATGGCCTCGAAGGCCATTGCGCGGCCCGAGCAGGTGGCGGCGGCGCTGGATTGGATCGAGGCGCACCCGGCCATCGAGGAGGTGCTGATCACCGGTGGCGATCCGCTGATCCTAGCCAATCAGCGACTGGCCGAGATCCTGGCGCGCCTGGCCGGCATGGCCTCGATCAAGCGCGTGCGCATCGGTTCGCGCACACCGGTCACCCTGCCGATGCGTATCACGGAGAAGTTGGTGGCGATGCTGATGCGCTATCACCAGCCCCCGCGCCGGGAGGTCGCTCTGGTGACGCACTTCCAGCATCCGTACGAGATTACGCCCGAGGTCGTCTCGGCCATCGGGAAGCTGCGCCGCCGGCAGATCTCGGTCTACAATCAGCAGGTCTTCACCTTCTTCGTCTCGCGCCGCTTCGAATCGGCCGCGCTGCGCCTGGCCCTGCGTCGTGCGGACATCGATCCGTACTACGTCTTCAACATGAAGGGCAAGCGCGAGATGCTCGACTACCGCGTGCCGATCGCGCGGCTGCTGCAGGAGCAGCGCGAGGAAGCGCGTCTGTTGCCGGGCATCGTGCGCACCGACGCACCGGTCTACAACATTCCCGGGAAGGGCAAGAATCATCTACGCGCGCGCCAGCACCGGCACCTGCTGACGATCCGGCCTTCCGGCGCCCGCGTCTACGAGTTCCATCCGTGGGAGAAGCACCTCTCGCGCAAGATCCAGACCTACGTGGGCGAGGATGTGCCGATTCTCGAGTACCTCGAACGCCTCGCCGAGCGCGGTGAGGATCCCGACGAGTACGCGACGATCTGGTACTACTTCTAGGCGGCGACCGGAAGCCAACGATGGCGACGTTGTATGTCATCGCGACCCCGATCGGGAACCTCGAGGATCTCACCGCCCGCGCCGCGCGCATCCTGGGTGAGGTCACCGTGCTGGCCTGCGAAGACACACGTGTGACCGGACGGTTGCTGGCGCGGCACGGCATCGCGCGCCCCGCGCACCGGATCGCCTATCACGAACACAACGAGCTGCGCGCGGGGCGCCGCATCCTGCGGAGCCTTGCGCAAGGGCACTCGGTCGGTCTCTGTTCGAACGCCGGCTACCCCGGAATCAGCGATCCCGGCTTTCGAGTGGTGGCCGATGCCGCCGCCGCAGGCCATCGCATCGAGGTGCTGCCCGGCGCGGGCGCCATCGAGCCGGCGTTGATCGCCTCGGGTCTGCCGACCTCCAGCTTCACCTTCAAGGGCTTCCCGCCGCGGCGCAGCGCGGCCCGGCGCCGCTTCCTGACCGCGGACGCGGACCGACCGCACACGCTCGTTCTCTACGAGTCGCCCCGCCGGCTCGCCGGACTCCTCACCGACGCCCTGGCGACATGCGGCGACCGCCGCGCGGCCGTCTGTGTGGAGTTGACCAAGCGCTTCGAGGCGGTGCATCGGGGATGGCTCAGCGAGCTCGCCGAGCAGTTCGCCGAGACGACGGTGCGCGGCGAGGTGACCGTGGTGATCGCGGGCGACCATCCGAAGTTCCGCCGATCGGCGCGCCCCCCGGCTACGTCAGCGTGATCAGCAGCACGCCGCCGATGGCCAGGCCGGCAGCCAGCAGTTTGCGGCGGCTGAGCGGCTCGCGCAGAAAGATCACCGCCAGCAGCAGAATGAAGATCGTGGAGGTCTGATTCAGGATCGCCGCCAGGCTGGCCAAAGTGTATTTCATGCCCGCGATCCAGAGCATCAGGGAGAGATAGGAGCCCAGCACGGCGGCCGGCAGCATGAAACGCCAGGCGGGGGAGGGTCGAAAGAAGCGGTAGGCCTCGCGCGTGCGACGCAGGAAGAGGGTCGAGAGCAGCAGCGCGACGATGCAGCCGCTCTGCCGCACGCTGGCGGCCCAGAGCACGGGCGAGCGATCAAGCACCGGCTTGGCGATCACAATGGCGAAGGCCAATGTGGCGATGCTGAGGACGCCGAGCAGGATCCCCTCGATCAGCTCGAGCCGCGTTCGCTCGCGCGGCGGCCGCAAGGAGGTCGAGAGCAGGATGCCGCAGAGGATCAGTCCCATGCCGACCAGATCGGCGGCGCCCACGCGCTCGCCGATCAGTAGGAAGGCCATCAGCACGACGGTCGGCGAGTAGGCCGTGCCCACGATGGCCGAGATGCCGGCGCCGACCATGTTGAGCGAGCGGTGGAAGAGCGTGTCCGAGATGGCGATGCCGATCACCCCGCTGGCCAGCAGGATCAGGTAGTCGCTCAGGGGCGCCGGACGGAGCAGCGGAATCCCCGCGAGCAGCGTGGTGAGGATCAGCAGCGGCAGGCTGACTCCGATGCGGAAGAGGTTGAGGGCGAAGGGACCGGCCGATTCGCCGGAGCGCTGCAGGAGAATCACGGCCCAGGCCCACACGATCGCGGCGCCCAGCGCGTAGAGCTCTCCCATGGCCGGTCATCCTCCCCGTGGCGCGACGGACTGGGGGCGTCCCCGCTCAGCAAGCCGCGAGGCTATCGGGCGAGTCCCGGCTCGGCAAGCGCGGAACGGCAGGTGTGGCTCGGCAGGTGCGGCTCGGAGGGTGTGGCTCGGCAGGTGCGGCTCGGCAGGTGCGGCTCGGCAGGTGTGGCTCGGCGAGCACGGATCGGCAATGAAGGGGTTTAGAAGCGCCGGGGGGTTCGATATCCTGATCGTCGCAGATCGGTTCGTCCGAAGTCGGTTTCAGAGGGGAGGCGATATGCGCAGCTACGTTGCACGGACCTTACCGGGACGCGGCCTGCTGGCGCTGATGCTCTGCGCACTGGCCGGAGGCGGTCTTCTGACCTCGGTGGCTCACGCCGAGGGGCCCTCGCTGGTCGATAGCGACTTCGAGCAGAACGACTCGGGCAAGGAGCTCCGCGCTCGCGAGGATCCGCAGGGTTGGTACGAGAGCCGCCGGGACGGCAAGACCGGTCGGCTGCAGCTGAAGCGCAGCACGAAGAAGATCGGGCGCAACAGCACGCGCAAGGCCATGCTCAAGGCCAACAAGGAGCACAATACCTATCTCTCCCAGCGCTTCTCGCAGCCGATTCGCGAACAGCTCTCGCTGCAATGGGACATCTACGTTCGTGAGATCCTGCCCAACTACAATCGATCGGCGTTCCAGATGGTCGGCAACGCCGCGGTGCGCGGCCGTGGGCCGAATGGTTCCAGCCCGGAGCGCTTCGTATTCCTGGCCTTCGAGAACGCACCCCGCCCCGGAAATGTCAATCTCTTCGCCTTCGAGGGCAAGGACCCCGACCATTGGGATGCGCGCACGCTGCTCGTGCGGGACCTCGATCTGAAGAAGTGGCACACGATCGCCGTGGATATCGATATCGCGGAGAAGTGCTACTGGGTCTCCGTCCCAGGGGTCACCGAAGAGCCGATCCGGGTGCAGTCGTTCCACTACAAGGGCGAAACCCCCGACGTGCTGACCCATGTGAGCTTTGCAACCTGGAACGATGGCCCCGGGACCTTCTACATCGACAACGTCTACGTTCGTTGACGGAGATCTCGCGAACGGCCCCGTGCGAATGCATGCGGCTCCGCCCAACCCCGGCCGGGCGGAGCCCTTCTGTTACTCGGCGATCAGAATGCGCCCGTCTGCCACTGCGCCGCCTCCGGTGAGACGGTAGTAGTAGACGCCCGGGGAGACCGGCTGCCTTCGATCGTCACTGCGGTCCCAGCGCACCGCATACTGTCCCGCGCCCAGGGTCTCGCTCAGCAGCTCCCGCACCTGCCGGCCCTGCGCGTCATAGATGCGCAAGGCGGTCTGCGTCGGAGCGGAGAGGGAGAACCGGATCGTTGATGGACGGTCGACCACGGGATTCGGCTGGGCGCCGGCCAGCACCAGGCGCACCGGCGCGGCGGCTGCCGGCACGTCCTGCGGGTCCCCAAGGACGGTGAAGCGGAAGGGGCCGTCCGGTCCGACCAGTGGCCAATGCCCCTGATGGCCGGCATAGTCGGCGGCGGAGACGTAGTACTCGATGGTCGTCTCCGGCGGCTGCGCGGGGATCTCGCCGTAGTACCAGTCACCTCCGATGTCACTCAGCAGGACGTAGTCGAACGGATCGCTTTCGTCCGCTCTCCAGTAGACGCGCAGCTCGTCGGGGATCAGGCCGGCCTGGCTGTAGTCGACGATGTGGGCTGTGAGACCGAAGGGCTGGCCGTCGTACTCGGCATCCTGCAGGGGCACCGACCAGACCGCCAGCCACTCGGGATCCGCAACCCCGCGCGTGCGACAGTGCAGCGCATCGGTGGAGTACCAGGAACCGGTGAAACCGAGCACCTCGAAGCCGGGCAGCGCCGCTTCGTAGGCCGCCAGCGCCTCGGCGTCCGGATGACCGCCGCCCTCGATCGGCACAAGCACCTTGCCGTTGATGATGAGCGAGTTCGTATACGGTTCATCTCCCGGAGTCCAGACGCGCACGACCTCGTAGGGCCAACCATAGGCGCTGGTCTGGTTCGCGAAGTAGGTGACGACCTCTTCGATCTCGTCGTACTGGCTGTGCCAGGTCGGCACCTCACGAATCATGATCTTGTCCGGCGTGAGGAACTTGCCCCAGCAGTCGATATGCTCGATGTACTCGCCGTTGACGTCGGGCCGCACATGGTAGGTCTGGATCCCCATGTAGTCCTCGACGATCTGGTCGATCTCCGCGGGCGTCTTGCCGGGATTCTCGCTGTAGACGAGATCGGTCGAGGCGGCCGTCTCGCGGCCATCAACCATCCAGTTGCCGCCGGTGTGGAGCAGGTCCGGCTGATAGAGGTCCCACCCCAGGAAGCTGGCGAACTCCTCCGGGATCTCGTCGTCGTTGGGGCGCGGGCGGTTGTAGATCGGGTCGACCACACCCGGCGTCTCATCGGCGTCGTAGATGAACCAGGGGCCGTAGTCGCGCACCCACCAGGAGTCGGTGTAGGCGTTGAACCAGACGACGTTGTCCATATTGACGCCGCCGTTCTGGAAGGCGCTCTGCGCCGAGGACTGCTGGCCGCTGGTGACGATGCAGTAGACCAGCGTCTCCTCCGCGATCTCGCGCACGATGCTCACGCTGATCCCGAGCGGATACCGCACCAGCACGCCCGCCATGTGCTCGAACTCGGCAACCGCGCGCACCGGCTGCGCGCTGGGCGGCGGCGTGATGCGCGCGTCCGCACCGATCAGATCGCGGATCAGCTCCTCTTCGGGGGTCATCTCGTGGGGGAGCGACCGCAGCTCTCCGGTGTGATCGACGTCCAGATAGGTCTGTGCTCCGGCGATTCCAGCGCCGGAAAGGATCATCGCGCAGCAAAGCGCGAATAGCGTGCGACTCGGGCACGGGTGCATCCCTCTCCTCCTCGATGCGGCGCCCCGCAAGGGGGCAAGATCTCGGGCGCAACAATGCAACACACTAATTCTAACATACTTGCGGCCTCGAGCGGGAGGGGGGGTGGGGAGATTGGCAGCCGGCGATCTGCTGCGTGGCGGCAAGCCGCGGATCGCGCCGGGGCGCTGTGGATCCGCTGGCGATGGCTGTGGTCCGGATGCGCCACGGGCGGCCCCTTCCACATCGAAGGGTGGCCGCCCGCCGCTCCGGAGCGCTCGTGCCGCCCACGCCCCCACGAGGAGCTTCGGGAGCGGCTCGAGCGGATCGTTTCGCATTACCGCAGAACGATGACCGGCCGCGATACAGACTGCCGGCCGAGGTCCAACCGATAGAAGTAGACCCCATCGTTCACAGCGCGGCCGGTGAAGTCGCGTCCGTCCCAGCTCACGAAATGCTCGCCCGAGCTGCGCGGGCCGTGGACGAGCTGCTCGACCAGTCGGCCGCGTACGTCGTAGACGCGGAGGCGCACGTCACTCATCGCGTCTCCGGTGGGGACGCGATAGGCGACGGCTGTCCCACGCGCGAACGGGTTGGGCACGGTCAGCAAACGCCCCCCCAGCGCGAGCGGCTCATCCTCGACACTCGAGGAGCCGCATCCCTGGCCCCAGGCGCCGATCAGACCACAGTCGCCGTTGCCCGGCAGACAGGGCGAGCCGGCGGAGAGGTGCACGTCGCCGCCCTCGAGGTCGCAGAAGAGCGGATCGGCGGAGATGTTGCCCTCGAGGCCGAGCTGGCTCTCCAGACAGCCGACCCAGTCCCCGGAAGGATTGCCGAAAATGTCGCTGCAGAGGGCCGTTACCTCGGCCGTGCCACTGCAGACGATCGCGTCGTAGTTGTTGAAGGCGATCAGGCAGTTCTCGAGCAGCACGCTGCTGCCGAGCTGCACGGAGATGGCCGCACCCTGTCCGGCCTCGTTCTGCGTGAATGTGCACCCGCGAAAGACGGGCGAGGCATTGTTGATGACCTGGACCGCGCCACCGCGCGCGCCGCCGAAGTTGCCCAGGAAGGTGCAATCGGTGAACGTCGGTGCAGCCCCCTCGCCGCAGAAGGCGCCACCAGCGGTGTCGCAGGAGTAGTTGTTCTCGACGATACAGTTCTCGATCGTGGCGAAGCAGGGACCTTGGCAGTAGAACCCACCGCCCTTGGAGCCCGATCAGCCGCCGGGGGCGACCCCGCCGGTTACGGTGATGCTGCGGATCAGCGTGCCGTTCCCCTCGCCGTTGTCGAGATTGATCACCCGCCGCGGAATCTCGAGCGTGGCCTCCGCATCGATGATGCAGAGCTGCGGATCGTCGCTCTGGGACTGCAGCGAGATCGCCTTGCCGAAGAAACTGAGCTCCCGATTGCGGTAGCCGGTGAAGACCCCGTCTTCGAGGAGGACTATGTCGCCGTCGGAGGCGGCGTCGATCGCATCCTGGATCGTGGGGAAGTCACCACTCCCATCCGGAGCCACGGTGTAGACGTCCGCCCCCACGCGGGGCGCGAGTCCCAGGACGATTCCGGCGCAGGCGAGCAGTACGATGAGATAGCGCATCTCGAACCTCCTATCGCTGGCTGGCGGATCCCTCCGCGCAGCAAGGACGATATGATATACATAATTGTCTACAGAAATAGTAGTATATTGCTCCCGCTTTCCGAGGGGATGAAGCGAGGATTCGGGCTGGGGGCCCACCAGTCCGTTACAGGAGGGTTGTGACCCGAAGATTGGTGAAGGGCCTGCGAGGCGCAGGGGGGGGCTCTGGTCGTAGTCTGAGGCTGGAGGTTGGAGAGACTGGG
>WJJG01000334.1 GCA_014729815.1 Candidatus Eiseniibacteriota bacterium | reverse complement strand
CCCAACCGGTCGGCGTCAGATCGGGCAGCAGCGCGCGCGCTTCCCCCGCGCCGGCCAGAAGCAGGGCGGCATACGGCAGGCTTCCGATGCCCATGGCCGCCATGGTGAAGAGCAACGGATCGCGACGCACGGTCACCGGCTATCCGATCACCGTCGCCGCGGCCCAGGAAAGCGGCGCCAGCAGGACAACCAGGGCGTGCGCGATGAAGGACCGGCCGATGAGCTCCGACGCCAACGACCCATTCTGGAAGCCAATCAGTCCGTAGACGCCCAGCAGTGCCAGGGCTAGCCCCGCAACCTTCGCTCGACGCAGCCGCTCCCCAAGAAAGAGCAGCGCCAGGAGGTAGACGAAGAGCGGATTGGTGGAGATCAGCAGGCTGGCGGTCTCGGCGGGAACCAGGCCCTGTCCCCAGTTGAGCGGCAGATTGTAGCCCGGCACCGTCAGCGCAGCCACCAGGAGGAGGGCCCAAGCGTGCTGCGAGAGAAGGACTCGCAGTTCCCGCCAGCGCAGAACGCAGTAGAGCAGGCAGAGCGGGGCGACTGGAGCGAAACGCAACGTGACCAGGTCCATGGCCGGCACACCGGCGTGCTGCCGCAAGTAGGAGATGGCATGGAAGGAGTTCGACCAGAGCAGGAAGAGGGCGAAGAGCGCGGTGTAGATCGGCCAGCGGCGCAGCGGACGCCGGTTTTGTGGGTGTCCCCCGGTTGTCACCCGCTCCCCTCCCCCGATGGGCGCGATTCGCAGAATCCGCGCAATCTACCGTCGCCGCTGGCGCGGCCACAACCACGTTCTGGAGCGCCCTTGCCAGCACCGAGCGCACCCTCTACGATCCTTCTCGCACGGATCAGCGGCCCGCGTGCGGGCCGGTCCCAGCAGTCCACCACCAGGAGGTAGCCATGAAAGCCGTCCCCGCGCGTCCGCTTGCAGCCCTCGTCCTGGGCAGCACGGCGCTCCTCTTCTGCGCACTGGCCGTCGGCGGCGCGCAGGCCGACATGATGCTCACGCAGATCTCGCAGACCGATGCCCACCAGATCAGGGGGCAGTCCGTGCCCGCATCTACCGACACGGTCACGACCTGGATCTCGGGAGACAACGCCCGCATGGACATGGGCGCCAAAGGAAGCATTCTGTATCTCGGCGATCAGCAGATGGTCTACATCATCGATCATCAGAAGCGCACCTACTCCGAGCTTCCGCTCGACGCCGAAGGCAGCTTTGGCGATCTGATGCCCGAGGACATGAGCGCCGAGGAAGCGGCCCAGATGGAGCAGATGATGTCGAGCATGATGGGCTCGATCAAACTCACCGTCACCCCCACCGACCAGACCAAGCAGATCCGCGACTGGAACGCGCGCCGCTACGACGTGGAGATGACGATGCCGATGGGCTCGCTGCAGTCGGTGACCTGGGCCTCAGACGAGATCCCGGTCGATCCGCACATCCTCGCCGCGCTCAGCTCGGCCGCCAGCGCCTGGCTTCCGGGTGCAAACGAGCGCCTGGAGGAGATGGAGAAGATCGAGGGCTACCCGGTCTACAGCAAGTCCACCACCACGATGATGGGGACCCCCGTGGTGCGCACCGAAGAGCTGGTCGCTGTCGCCGAGAAGCCAGCGCCGCAGGGCACCTTCTCGCCGCCCACCGGCTATGAGAAGACCGACCTCATGCCGGGGCGGTAGACGGAAGCTGGCATGCGCACGAGCCCGCGCCGGGGATCGCTTCCGAGAGCGCGCCGGAGATTGCAGCTCGTCGGGTCGAGCTTGGCTCTGATCGCTGCCCTGCTGATCTCCGCGGCCTCCGCGAGCGCGGAGCCGGAACGGGCGACGCGCCAAAGAGCGCCGATCTCTCTCTGGTGGCTCGGCGATCAGGAGCCGCTCTTCGCCGAAGCCCTCTCGCTGGCCGGGCTGGACTTCGCGCAGTTCCGCTTCGACCCGCGCACGGTCGGTCTCTGGCGCGGCGATCGGTATCGCCTGCCGCTCTTCGACCTGTTGTTCCACGATGCCTGGGGGATCAGTCCGCACAGTCACAACCTGGCGCGCCGTGCGCTGCGCAGCGCATCCAGCGTGGCCGACCTGACCTAGCTGGCACAGTCGAATGCCGGTGTCCGCGTACGCGACAACTACTACAACAGCTATCTCCGCGGCATCGCGGGCCGGGTCACCGCCGACGGCGAGGAGGATCTTGCCCGCGCCCTCTCGCTGCTCGGAGGGGGGCCGCAGACCGGGGATTGGCCGGCAGACCGCTACGCGCGGATCCCCGACGTCGTGCGCACCTCGGCGGCGACCCTGCTGCATGCCGTCGACCATGCCATGGCGCTGCGCGAGCGTGCGCTGATCGCGCCTCTGGCCGATCTGGAACTCGATCCCGACTCCGTCTACGCGGAGATGTACGCGCAGCTCTTCTGGGATACGCGCGCCGATGACGACGACACCCCGGATCCCGCGATCGAGCTGGTCATGATCGACGAGATGCTCCGTCAGGAGCGTATCCTCGATGCGATCGACTACGCGCTGCTCTACAAGGGCGCCAATCTGATCTCCCTGGCGATCGACGACTGCATCGCGCGCTTCGATTCGCTCTCGGTCGAGGAGCGGGCGGATCTGCAGCGCACCCGATTCGCCTTCGCGGCACCGACCGCGCTGGGCTGGGTCCGTCTCTCCGATGCCGGGAGCGAGGCGTACGGCGCAGCAGCCGCGACTGCCATCGACGCGCGGGGCGCTCGGGCGCACGATCTGCTGCTCATCGACGTCGCAGGGGACGATCGGTACCGGCAGGCCGGCGCCACACCGAGCGCCGCGTGTGGCGCCGCCGTGGTCATCGACTTCGAGGGCGATGACCAATACATCTCCGCAGACGCGCCCGACTGGCAGTCCTACAATGCGTCGGTCGACGGTCGCTCGGATGCGTTCGCACACCACCGTTCCCGAGATCATGCGCCCGCCTTCGGCGCCGGGATCCTGGGCTACGGCTTCCTGGTCGATCTCGGAGGCAACGATCGATACGCCTGCCCCTTCGGCGCACAGGGCTGCGGGGTGCTCGGTCAGGGTGTGCTCGTCGATGCCGCGGGCGACCACCAGTACACCGGAGATACCGGTCTGCAGGGCAGCGGCACCTTCGGCGTCGGCGTGCTGACCGACTTGGCCGGCGACGATGTCTACCACTGCTACCACCGCGCGCAAGGCTACGGGTACACCCTCGGGTGCGGTCTGCTGAGCGATGCCGCCGGTGACGACGCCTACATCGCCGAGACCGAGAACGTGAAGTACCGCTGGTTCGGTACGCACCCCCAGCAGCTCAACATGTCGCAGGGCTTCGGCTTCGGTCGCCGCGCCGACATGTCCGACGGCCACTCCTGGGCCGGTGGGGTCGGCATGCTCGCCGACGGCGGAGACGGCAACGACCGCTATCATGCCGACATCTTCGCCCTCGGCTCGGCCTACTGGTACTCGCTCGGGATCCTCTACGACGGGGGCGGGAACGACGACTACGCCTCGTACGCCTATTCGCTCGCCAGCCCGCCCCACTTCGCCGTCGGCGTGGTGATCGATGAGGGCGGCGACGACGTCTATCGCGGGCACGGGTCGCGCGCTTGCGGCTTCGGTCGCGACTTCTCGATCGGCTGGTTCGAGGAGTGCGGCGGCAACGACCGCTACTATGTCAACGACTCGGCCTGCGGCGTGGGGAATGTCAACGGCCTGGGCGTCTGTTGGGAGAAAAGTGGCGACGACATCTACGTGGCCCGTTCAAACAGCTTCGGCCAGCCCTTCGTCGAGGGCCATGGATCGCCGCGCGACTTCATCATCAATGCCGGGCTGTTCATCGATGCGGCTGGAGAGGATCGCTATCGGCAGCTCCCCGAGGACTTTGATGCTGGTGCGGCGGAGCCCTTCGAGTTCGGCGTCGGGGACGACTATCCGGCACACGACTGGCTGCGCGATGGCACTCGCAAGTCGTGGCGTGGACATCTCGAACAGCCGCTCTCGACCGGCGCGGCCCTCGACGTCCCCTGAGAGACGACTCGCGCACAGTCACCCAGACATTGTTGGCCCATCAAGCTCCGACCGCCAGCACCCTCGGCGAAGTTCCGCCAGTCCAGGCCACCAAGAGTAGAGGACTACGCCGGTGCCCGGGCGGTTCTCAATCGCACGGGCAGAGACTGATCGCTTGCATCCGCTCCGACGTGGGCGGTAGCCAGCCCAGTCTTGTTTCCCTGCGGACGTCGCGATAGGATCGATCCACGTTGGAACACACTTCGAAGCACACACCGTGCAAGAGGAGTCCCCATGACGCCTTTCAGACTTGCTGCACTACTCTGCGTGGCGCTGATCATTGGGCTGCCTTGTGAAGGCCAGATGCGCTGGCTCGACGATTCCATCATTGACGAGGATGCGCCCAGCATGGATCGCCTGGTTGTCGACGTGAAGGAAGACAACTCGGCCTGGTACGCCTTGGTCAGTGGCGACCAGATGGGCGAGAGCTTCGGTTGGCACCGATCACTTGATGCTGGGGGCACTTGGTCTCCGATCTACGCCTCTCATTGGTCGGTCGATGATGCCGTGATCGGCGGCGCGTACGGCTTCGACCAGGTCATGAGTGTCTGGCAACCCTACTGGCCGATTCTCTTCCAGACCTACGATCCGAGCACCGGCAGCACGATTCTGTCTGGCGAGCTCGACAATCCCTACCCGTTCACTTGCCGGGAGATCGTCGTTGACTCAAATGCCGAGACGTCTCCGGCCGATGTCTTTAATGCAGTCGTCCACATGGTTGATGAGGCCACGGGCGAAGCCATCATCAAGGGATTCCATACAGAGGACTATGGCGCGACCTGGACCGATGCCGGCGCGTTGGATGCAGGCCCCCCCGGCCAGCCCGAGTACTTCGGGGACATCGATCTCGTCTTCGCGGTGGCCGGATTCCCCTACTTCCACATCGTGTACCACAAGAACGGCCGGATCTGGCATGTAGGGACGACCAACGGCGGACTGACGTGGGGAGCTCCCAGCGAACTCGTCCTCGACATCGCTGACGACAGCCAGGTCTCCGTGGCGGCCTTCGGAGTCTACGCCCTGGCGGTGGGTGAGTCACCCACGGGGCAAGTAGTCTACTGCTATTCGGAGGATGCGGGTGCCACCTGGTCCAATGCGCGGCTCATCGATGACTCCGAAGCCGGGCCACGCCTGCCCTCGGTTTGCCGCAACTCCGGCGCCTGGCATTGCATCTACCGCAAGAGCGATGGCCGGCTGGCCTGCCGCTCGACCGCGTCGCCAGCGATCCCCACTTCCTGGTCCGATGAGGAATACGCCACGATCGGACCGACCGATCGAGCGATATCCACCCGCATGAGTAGCGATCCCGATGGCAATGTGGGCATCGTTTTCTCGCGCAGCGATCAAGGACACCGCCCCTACTTCGCCTCGATGTATGGCGAGTTCAGCGGCGTCGCGGAGCATCCCGCTTCCGTGGCCGTTCCGCGGCTGCAGGCCTGCCCGACGCCTTCGCGAGGTTCGGTCACGGTGATTCTGAGTGATGGTCTGACAGCGAGCGGATGGGGCGGACAGGTGCTGGATGCAGCCGGGAGACTCGTAGCTGAGTTGCCCTATGACCGTGGAACCGGCTCGGAGCTGCTGCGGTGGGATGGGCGCGATGCCGCGGGGAATTCGGTGGACGGCGGCAGGTACTACATCCGGATTGCCACGCCCCAGGGACAGCAGACGGCGGCGGTCACCATTCTGCGGTGACACTGTCTGGAGCCTCCGGGAAGACCGAGCGGGGCGCGGCGGTCGAAGGAAGACCGATCTCGAGAGTCGCCCTGTGCGGTGCCGGGGGGGAGACTCGAACTCCCACGGACCCCAGGGGTCCAGCGGATTTTAAGTCCGCTGCGTCTGCCAGTTCCGCCACCCCGGCTGCGGCCCTGCCGATCTGCAGTTCACCCCATAGCGCGCGCGGCCGCAATCCCAAGCTTCGGCAGCCAGGGGGCGACGGGACAGCCCCCCGCCCACACCGGCGCCCCCCAGCTCGTGCGGCACTCGCCTCCTAACTGCAGATCCGCCATAGCAGTTACCACTGCTGCCGATTCCAGCGCTCCATGCGCGTCCCCGTCGAACCTCTGCTTGCAGCCCGCGCTGGCTCCCCTATAGTCCGGACCGTCCGAGGAGGCCAGAGGCTACGTTCCCCAGCCACGGAGGTGTTCCATGCGGACCGCTCTTCTTCTGACGGTAGGCATCCTCGCTGGCAGCATTCCCGCCCATGCGGCCAGCTACGTCGTCAGTCCGGACGGGTCGGGAGACTACCCCTCGATCTCCGCTGCGGTGACCGCTTGCGTCGATAACGACATCATCGAGCTCACCAATGGGTTCTTCACCGGCGACGAGAACACCAACGTCGTCATCTCCGGGAAGTCCATCGGCATCATCTCGCAGAGCGGTGCCAGCGATGAGTGCCGCATCGATTGCGGCACCTCGAGCGCGATGACCAAGCGCGCCTTCGTGATCGAGAACACGCCCGCCTCCACCGCGGTCGTGATCGCCGGTGTCGGCTTCGACAACGGTGAAGCGCCCCAGGATTGGGGCGGTGCCATCCTCGTGACCTCGGCCGGCGCGCTGGAACTCGCCGACTGCGGATTCCAGAACAACTACGCCTCGTTCGGAGGTGCGATCGCCATCGATGATGGCGCCACGGTGGTCGGTGGAGACAACTGCCGCTTCATCGAAAACTTCTGCGACACCAAGGGCGGCGCGGTCTACTGCAATGCGGGCGAGTCGATCTGGCTCAACTGCCTCTTCCTGGGCAACGAGTCGGGAGCCGATGGCGGCGCCTGCCACTGCGATACGAACGGCCAGATCAACCTCAGCTACTGTACCTTCTCGCGGAATCTGGCCGGATTCAGCGGCGGTGCTGTCCATTACAACGGGCAGAGCCCCATGTTCATAGCCGGCTGCACACTCAGTGGCAACTCTTGCGCCCCGGGCGCGACGGTCTACCTGGGTCCCAACTGCACCGCCTCGCTCATCAATACCCTGATCGTCTTTACGACGGAAGGCGCGTCGGTGGCCTGCGCCACCCAGAACATCACCATCGAGAACTGCAACTTCTTCGGCAACTCCGGCGGCGATTGGCCGGCGCCGATCATGGGCTACGTGGGAACCGACTTCAACATTCAGGAGGATCCGCAGTACTGCTCCGAGATTCCCGAGGAGCACGAGCATTGGGTCCTGCAGTCGGATTCCCCTTGCACGGCGCTCAACAATCCTTCGGGCATCCAGATCGGCGCCTGGGGCGCCGGTTGTGGGAGCAGCGATCCAGCCGCGCGCAGCTGGGGCGCGCTCAAGCACGAGTTCCGGCGCTAGCTGCCGCTGGAGAGAACCACGCGTGGCGCCAGCGCGCGCGCACGGCATGCGCGCCGCTCCCTACCGCGCCCTCTCTCCATGCAGCCACCACGCCTCGGGCACGGGCTGCAGCTCGAACTGCGGGCCCTCGATCCGCAGGTCCAGCGCGACGCCGCCGAGGTTCTGGAAGAACTCGATGCGCACTGGATGCGCGCCCGCCTCGAGGGCCACGTGCGCCCACTTCTCCCGGTTGCCGTGCAGCCCGTCGTTGTCGATCAGCCGCGATTCGCCCAGATAGAGCGCGCTGCCGTCATCGGACCAGAGATGCAGGGTGTAGAGCCCGCGCGCGGGCACGTGCAGGTAGCCCTCGAAGACGAGTCCCATGCGCTCGGCGCGAGCAAACGCGGGTAGCGCCACGTGCGAGACGATCTCGGAGCGCTGCGGCGTCAGCGCGGAGAAGTCGGGCAGAGCATCCCAGGTGCCTTCGTAGTAGTGGCAGCGCAGCCCCACCCGTCCATTCAGCGCCCGGACGGCCGCGCGCGGCTGGCGGCGCGTGAAGGTCGCGGTGGCCACGAACTCCTCCTCCAGCCCCTTGGCAAGGGCCCGTGCGCGCACCGTCGTAGTCTCGGTCAGATGGATCGGCTCGGCATAGCGCGGCGACGATTCCGTCGGCAGGCTGCCATCCAGCGTATAGTGGATCTGGGCCCCGCGATTGGGTGAGCGCAGGATGACATCCGTCTGATCCACGAAATCGAGCCAGGGCGTCTCGATGCGCACTGACGTCCGCTCGGTGCGATCGAAGAGCGGCTGAGCGGCGCGCAAGGCGGCTCCCGCATTGCGCGCCAGCGTCGCCGCCGCGATGCGAAGCTTGGGGTCCACCGGCAGCCGCAGCCGCCACGCACCGTCCGGCAGCGCAATGCGGTGCAGGAAGAGATAGGTGAACTGATAGGCCTCGTTTTCGCCCTCGGCATCATGTCGGTGGGTGCCGACCCAGGCGACGCGTTCCGGCTTGACGTAGGCGGGCACGATCCGCTGCGGATCGTGGATCAACTGGCGCCCGCTGATGCGGCTGTCCCACTGTCCCACCGGTTCAGCGTAGTCCTGGATCCAGTGGCTGCTCAGCTCCGTTCCGCGCCGGCCGGCAGCATCCTCGATCTCGATCGCGAAGCGCGTGTGCCGATCGCCGTCGGCGGACGCTGCCAGCAAGTAGAGCTGATCGAAGCCCTCGCGCGGCAGATCGATCGCCTGCCCCTGGCAGGTGAGCAGGTTGGCGGCACCCGGTTCGCGCGGCCCGGTGATGAAGGGTACCCCGGCGCAGAAGATCGTACGCGGCAGAAGCTCGGAGGAGAGCGTGTGCCCCCGCCCGTCGAAGTCGCCATCGGCCGGCTGGGCGTCGGCACTGATCCCATCGAGGTCGTAGTGCAACCCCAGCGGCTTGGCCGCCGGCGGTTGCCCCGGGTGGGTGGGGGGAGCGAGCTCGATCGCCAGGCTCTTGGGCTGATAGGGTCCCAGCACGGCGCGCACGCTTCCATCGTCGCAGAGCTGCGTGCGCGTACCGGTCACCGATGCATAGAGCGCCGGGTGGTGCTCCGCCAGCCGCTCCTCGGCGCCGTTGACCTCCCGCACGGCGCGCACCGGCGTTGGGAAATGCAGCGCGATCTGCACCGGAGCGTCTCCATGCAGCTCCTGGAGGCGCACGATGAGCTCGTCGCTCTCTTCGGCGCGCTTGATCGCCCGCACCGCGACCGCGGGCAGCGCTCCGGGGCGGATCGGCGGCGCGTGCGCCAGATGGGGGCCATCCGGCCGCCGCGGCTCTTCCCGCACACCGCGCGCACAGTGATCCGTCTGCACCGGCGCGCCGGTCGACCCACCGCCGATCGTCTCGACCTGCACGAAGCAGAAGCTGCGGCCCAACGCGCCCGCGTGCCGCGGCGGCTGGAAGGCCAGCAGCGGCTGGTTCATCCGATCCGCCACCCATCCGACCGCGCCCGCGCGCCAGTCTCCCGTATGGCTGTAGATCGCATAGCCGAGCCGATGGCGCCCCAGATCCTGGGTGGCCTGATCCTCGATCCAGCCCCAACGCTCGTTCACGACCGGTGTGTGGAGCAGCGTCAGCCGCAGCATCTGGGGCGTGGGATGGTCCCAGCCGTAGCGCGAATCGCTGAGCAGCGCCACGCCGCGCGCGCCGCCCGCGGCGGAAAGCTGCGCCCAGCGCTGCGCGGGCACCTCGTACAGCTCGGGCCGATTGACTCCGCGGGCGATGGTGCCCAGACCGAGATCGTAGGTCGCCGAATCCCCGGCCCCGGCGAAGTCGAAGGCGGCCTTGAGCAACGTGCCCGGCGTACGCCAGTCGATCTCCAGATCGATGCCCACCCGATCCCCGGCGCCCCGCGCCGCCAGGCTGATGCGCTCGGTGAAGGTCGAGCCGTCTTGCTCGCGCTCCGTCTCCAAAGCCACGAGCGCCGGTCCGTTTTCGACCACGCGCACCCGCACCGGTCCCCCGACCCGCGCGCGGGGCGGCGCCATCACGTCGTCGTAGTCGATCTCCCAGGCCGCCCAATCGCGCGGGGCATCGTCGAGGAGCTGCAGCTCGTGCGGCGCATCCAGCAGCTCGGTCTCGAGCTGCTTGTCGAAGATCGAGCGGATGCGACCGGTCTGGCGATCGATCTCGATGCGATAGCGCCGGTTCTCCAGCGCGCCCTGACTCGCGCGCAAGCCGGTGTCGATCGTGCAGGGGCTCTCGGTCGCGTAAACCGCGAAGACCGACCAGCCGACCGGCGGCATACGCGCGATGAAGATCAGATCGAGCGCATCGTCGGTCACGCCGGTGACCTGCGAGGGCACCTCGACGCCGTCGGGGCCGTAGACGCGCACGGCGGCCGGGGGGTGGTCGGGGAAGCGCACGCGCGCGTGGACCAGATCCTCGCGCGGGAT
>WJJG01000333.1 GCA_014729815.1 Candidatus Eiseniibacteriota bacterium | reverse complement strand
CGGCCGGGGCGCAGGCGCAGGATCAGCGCTGGATCGCCACGCCGGCGCGAGCGGTGCGCGACGCCGCCCGCTGGATCGTCGTGGGCCGCCCCATCCGCGGCGCCTCCGATCCGGCCGCCGCCGCGGCTTCCATCCGCCGGGAGATGGCCGCGGCGTTTGACGGAGTAGCGTAGGCTGGGATAGCATCGCTTCCTTCCCGGTTGCGGGTCGGGCCGCGAACGGTCTCGTCGGAAAGGGGTGGCCAGCATGCAACGGATCTGTGTCGTGGGGACCGGCTACGTGGGCCTGGTGACCGGCACCTGTCTGGCGGACTTCGGCAATCGCGTCGTCTGCGTGGACGCCGACCAGCAGAAGATCGCCCAGCTGCGGGAGGGGCAGATCCCCTTCTACGAGTTCAGCCTCGGCGAGCTGGTCGAGCGCAACGTGCGCGAGGGTCGTCTCTCCTTCTCGACCGACATCGCGCGTACGATCCGCAAGAGCAAGGTGATCTTCATCGCCGTCGGCACGCCGTCCGACGCAGCCGGGCGGGCCGACCTCGGCCAGGTCTTCGAGGTGGCGCGAGCGGTGGCCGCCAATCTGAACAGCTACAAGCTGGTGGTCCAGAAGAGCACCGTGCCCGTGGGGACCGGGGCCAAGGTGCAGGCCGAGATCGAGAAGCACCGTACCAAGGCCGTGGTCTTCGACGTGGCCTCGAATCCGGAGTTCCTGCGCGAAGGCTCGGCCGTCGAGGACTTCCTGCGTCCCGATCGAGTGGTCTTCGGCGCCTGGTCGCCGAAGGCCGCGCGCATCCTGACCGAGATCTACCGTCCCCTGATCCTCAACGAGACGCCGATCATCCGCACGACCGTCGAGACCGCCGAGCTGATCAAGTACGCCTCGAACGCCTTCCTGGCCGCCAAGGTGTCCTACATCAACGAAATGGCACTGCTGTGCGAGAAGGTGGGCGCCGACATCAAGGAGGTCGCGCATGCCATGGGTCTCGACCGGCGCATTGGCCACCGCTTCCTGCAGGCGGGCCCCGGCTATGGTGGCTCCTGCTTCCCCAAGGACACCCTGGCGCTGCAGCACTTCTCGCGCGAGGCGGGCTTCCGCTTCTCGGTCGTCGACGCCACGATAGCGGCCAACAAGCACCAGCAGAAGGAGATGACCGCGCGCGCCATCGAGCTGGTGGAGAAGACCGGCAGCCGGGAAGTGGCCGTGCTGGGCCTTTCCTTCAAGCCCGAGACCGATGACATGCGCGAGTCGTATGCGCTGAAGCTGATCCCGGCGCTGCAGCGCAAGGGCGCGCGCGTGCGCGCCTTCGATCCGGTGGCCATGGACACCGCCGCTCATCTACTGCGCCGCGTGCGCTTCTGCTCCGACTCCTACGATGCTGCCACCGGCGCGGATCTGCTGGTTATTGTGACCGAGTGGAACGAATTCCGCATGCTGGACATGCGCAAGATCCGGCGCCTGATGGCCACCCCCAACCTGCTCGACTGCAGGAACATCTACGATCCCGAGGCGATGGAGCGCCTCGGCTTCCGCTATGTCGGCATCGGCCGCGGGGCGCACCTGAAGAAGAAGTCGCGCAAGGGGAAAGGGGGCGCGAGATGATCGAGGGGGTCCAGACCAAGAAGCTGCGGGTGATCCCCGACGAGCGCGGATTCCTGATGGAGATCTTGCGCAACGACGATGCCTTCTTCGAGGCGTTTGGACAAGTCTACATGACCACCGCCTATCCGGGCGTCGTCAAGGGCTGGCACTATCACAAGCGGCAGACCGACCACATGACCGTGGTGCGGGGGATGGCGAAGATCGTGCTCTACGACCATCGTGCGGACTCACCCACGCAGGGCGAGCTGGCCGAGTTCTTCGTCGGCGAGCACAATCCGATCCTGATCCGCATTCCGCCCGGCGTCTGTCACGGCATGAAGGCCATTGGCACGGAGACGGCCTACATGGTCAACGTGCCGACCGAGACGTACGACTACGAACAGCCCGACGAGTTCCGCATCCCACCCCACGACGAGTCGATCCCCTACGACTGGACGCGCAAGGACGGCTGAGACCCCGCGGAGAAGGAGAGCGCAATGGACGCAGGCCAGAAGCTCGATGGGAGGCGCTTCCTGATCACCGGCGGGGCGGGCTTCATCGGCAGCAACTTCGTGCGGCGCCTGCGCGAGCGCGTTCCGGACGCGCGCGTGACGGTGCTCGACAAGCTGACCTACGCGGGCAATCCGGCCAATCTCTCCGCGCTGGAGGGAGAGGAGGACTACGAGTTCGTCCACGGCGATATCTGCGATGCGGCACTGGTCGATCGACTGGTGGCGCAGCAATACGACGCAATCCTCAACTTCGCGGCCGAGACGCACGTCGATCGCTCGATCGGCGATCCCGGGCAGTTCGTGCAGACCGACGTCTACGGCGTCTACGTGCTGCTCGAGGCGGTGCGCCGTCACGGGGTGGGGCGCTTCGTGCAGATCTCCACCGATGAGGTCTACGGCGAGATCTTCGGGGACGCGGCCCCCGAGGATGCGCCGCTGCTGCCCCGCAACCCGTACGCGGCGAGCAAGGCCGGGGGCGATCGCCTGGCCTACTCCTACTTCGCGACCTACCGGCTGCCGGTCGTGATCACGCGCTGCTCGAACAACTACGGACCCTACCAGTATCCGGAGAAACTGATCCCGCTCTTCGTCACCAACGCCCTCGAGGACCGTCCGCTGCCGGTCTATGGGAGCGGCCGCAACACACGCGACTGGATCCATGTGCAGGATCACGTCGATGCCCTCTTGGCGCTCCTGGTTGCCAAGGATGTCGAGGGTGACGTGTTCAACATCGGCGCGTACAACGAAAAGGACGTGCTCAGCATTGCCGACCTGATCTTGCGCGCACTGGAGAAGCCCGCCGAACTGGTGGCGCACGTCGAGGACCGACCGGGGCACGATCGCAGATACGCGATCGATTGGACGAAGATCGAACGGGCAACCGGCTGGCGCCCGCGCATCCCGTTCGAGCGGGGCATCGCCGAGACCGTCGCCTGGTACCGGGAGCACCCGGAGTGGTGGCAGCCACTCAAGTCGGGGGAGTTCTGGTCCTTCTACAAGCGCAACTACAAGTTCCTTGACCGCCCCGATGGCGCGACGGAGACTTGATGGGTCCGAGACGATTCGCCCTACGCGACCGGCCGCAGGCGGTCGGAATGGTGCCCTCCGTGGCCTCCGCTGCAGCGCGACGCGTTGCGGCAGAGCCTGGATGCGGCGGATGAGGGACGGGAGCGGCGCATGCAGGCGCTGGTAACAGGCGGTGCGGGATTCATCGGGTCGCATCTGACCCGGGCGCTGCTCGATCGAGGCGAGACGGTCGTCGTGCTCGACAATCTCTCGACCGGTCGCAGCGACAATCTCGCGGAGCTGCGCGAGGGGCCGCGCCTGCGGCTGATCGTGGGCGATGCCCGCGATCCGGCGACCGTCGCCGCGGCGATGGAAGGCTGCGATGCGATCTTCCATCTGGCGGCTCACGTCGGCGTACGGCGCATCGTGCAACAGGCCCTTGGTAGTCTGCTCAACAACCTGCACTGCAGCCTGACGGTTCTCGAACAGGCCGCTCGCCGCCGGCTGCGTACGATCCACTTCTCCAGCTCCGAGGTCTATGGCAAGGGGCGCGGCGACGTGTTGATCGAAGACCAGGATCTGGCCATCGGTCCGCCGAATGTCTCGCGCTGGTCGTATGCGGCGGGCAAGGCGGTCGATGAGTCGCTGGCCATGGCCTATCACGCCGAGCGCGGTCTGCCGGTGACCGTCGTGCGTTGCTTCAACACGTGCGGCCCGCGGCAAACCGGCCGCTACGGCATGGTCCTGCCGACTTTCGTGCGGCAGGCGCTCGCCGGCCGACCCCTGACCGTGCATGGCGACGGCAGCCAGACCCGCTGTTTCTCCTACGTGGGCGACGTCGTCCGGGGCGTCTTGGCCCTGCAAGGCGCACCCGCGACGGTGGGGGAGCTCTTCAACGTCGGCAACGATGTCGAGGTGACGATTCGCGAACTGGCCGAACGGATCGTGAAGCTGACCGACAGCCGCTCGCCGATCGTCACGGTGCCCTACGAACGCGTCTTCGGCGAACCGTTCGAGGACATCCGGCGCCGCGTACCTTCGCTGCAGAAGATCCGCAGTTTCATCGGCTACCAGCCGCGCGTGGACCTCGACGAGCTGCTGCGCATCACGATCGAGAGTATGCGCACCGAGGCCCCACGCTGCGACGCCCCCGCGGCGGTGGCGGAGCGGTCGGTGCAGGATCCGCGAAACTGAGTCCGGGCTCTGCGGGATCAGCGCCATGCCGAGCGTGCAGTTGCGAGCGCTACTTGCGGCCTTCCTGGTCGCCCTCCTCCTCTGCGCGGCCCTGCGACCGCTGGCGCGTCGTTGGGGACTGCTCTCCGCACGCCGCGCGGTGCGCGCCGGTCCCGGAGGCGTCCCCCTGCTGGGGGGCGCGGCGATTCTCGCCGGAGTCGCCGCCGGCCTGCTGCTGGCGGCTCCCTGGCTGGCCGCCACCGGGCTGCCGCCGCTCCTGCTGAGCGGCGCTTGGCTGCTGGCGCTGGCATTCGGGCTGATCGGGCTGGCCGATGATTGGCGATCGCTTCCGCCGATCGTCCGCCTGGGACTCGAGATCGCCTGCGCGCTGCTGCTTCTGGCCGTGACGGCGCTGGCCGTGGCGCGCGCCTTCGAGGGCCGGATGGTCTGGAGCGTGCTTCCCTGGGGCGCGCTGCTGGTCGCGGCCGCGGCCAACGCCTTCAATCTGGCCGACAACAGCGACGGCACGGCGGCCGGGGCCGGCGCCCTGACCTTCCTGGGGATCACACTGCTCTTGCTCCCGGGCGCTGAGTTCGGGGCGGCGCCGCGCCCCGCACCGACGCCCGATCTGCTCGGACCCCTGCCGGCGGCGTGCGCCGGCGCCCTGCTCGGCGTTCTGGTCTGGAATCGTCCCCCGGCGAGGATCTACCTCGGAGACAGCGGCGCGTTGGCCAGCGGCGCCCTGCTCGGCTTCGCGCTCTTCTGGATCCTGCTCTTCTTGCCGTCTTCGGCCGCGCACGCCGGTGGCCGCGCCATCTCCGGATTGACCGGCGGGAACCTCCTCGCCAGCCTGGGGCTGATCCTGGGCTACCTGCTCTTCGATCCGCTCTACGCCACCGTGGGGCGCCTGCTGCGGGGCCGGCGTCCCTGGGTGGGAGGGGTCGATCACCCCGCGCACGATCTGCAGCGCTGGCTGGGGTCGCGCGCCCGCGCCTGGATCGCGATCCTGCTCATGCAAGCGATCTCGGTGGCGAGCGGTGTGGCGGTCGCACGCGCCGGGCTGCCCCCCGCCTGGCTCCTTCCAGGGCTGATCCTCTGGGCGCTCTTCCTGCCGCTGGCGGCGCTCTGGGGCGGGCGCCCGGCCCGGCGATAGGCGGGCCGCATCGGCGGCAGGCAGTCGTGTTCGCGGAAGGGCTCCCGGCGCGGCGCGCTTCTGCTATGGTTGCGGCGGACCGGAGAGCAGAGGAGGTCGGGCGTGAAATGCACGGTGTGTCGCGGTCCGGCGGTCATCAAGACCCGCCATCACAATGGCAAGTTCTGCCGGCCGCACTTCTTCGAGCATATCGAGCGCCAGGTGCGCCGGGTCATCGAGCGCTACGAGATGCTGGAGCCCGGGGAGCGGGTTCTCCTGGGCGTCTCCGGCGGCAAGGACAGCATGGCCGCCTGGGATCTGCTGACGCGCCTGGGATACGATGTCCGGGCCGTGCACATCGACGCCGAGTTCGGCCCCGTATCGCGCCGCGCGGTCGCGCATCTGCGCGACTTCGCGGCGCAGCGCGCGCTGCCGCTGCGCATCTACCGCTATCCGGAACTGCTCGGCGCCGACTTCGACGCCGCGCGTCGTCAGTCGCGCAAGCCGGTCTGTTCGCTGTGCGGCACGCTCAAGCGCTACTACCTCAATCAGCTCGCCCTTCGCCTGGGGTGCGACGTGGTGGCCACCGGTCACAACCTCGACGACGAGACCGCCTTTCTGCTGGGCAACGTGCTCCACTGGCAGCTGGGATTCCTGGGGCGGCAGGGGCCGGTCCTGCCCGCCGAGGAGGGCATGGTGCGCAAAGTCAAGCCGCTGGTGCGCCTGACCGACGACGATACCCGGCGCTACGTTGCGGCGCGGGGCATCGCCGTGGTGAGCGAACCGTGTCCCCACGCCCGCGGGGCGACCAGTCGCGCCTACAAGCGGCACCTGTCGCGGCTCGAGAAGGAGTATCCCGGCTCGCGCTCCGACTTCTACTTCCGCTTCATCGAACATGTCCGCGCGCACCTGCCGGACGATCCCGCCAGCGCCGAGGTCGGGGTGCGTCATTGCCGTGTGTGCGGCTACAAGACGTTGCGGGAGGATCGCTGCTACGTTTGCGCCCTGCGTGAGAGTGTGGCTGCGGCGGAGGCGGCCGGATGAGCGATCGCCTGATCGTGACCAACGGCTACCGCTTCCGGCGGGTCGTCACGCCCGCCACCGAGGGGACGATCGGGCTGCCCACGGGCAGCGTGACGGCCGAGGAGATCCGCCGCATCGGTCCCGGCGGCAGCTTCGCGGCCGGGCCGGAGCGCTACTACGTCCTGACGCAGGACCTCTACGATCATCTGATGTACGGCCTGCGCCGCGAGACGCAGATCGTCTATCCGAAGGAGGCCGGATACCTGCTCCTGCGTCTCGACCTGGGGCCCGGACGACGCGTGGGGGAGGCCGGGGCGGGTTCCGGCGCCCTGACGGCGGTGCTCTCGCGCGCCGTGGGCACCACCGGAGAAGTGCACGCCTACGAGATCGACGCGCGACGGATCGATCTCGCGCGCCGCAATCTGGATCTGCCGGGATGGTTCGAGAACGTTCGCTTCCATCATCAGCCGCTCGAGGACGGCATCGCCGAGCGAGAACTGGACGCCTTCTTCCTGGATCTGGAGCGCCCCTGGGAGGCGCTGACCGCGGTCCAGGCCGCGCTGCGGCCCTCCGGTCATGTGGGGATCGTGGTGCCGACGATGAACCAGGTGACCCGCACGCTTGAGGCGCTCGATGCCGGGGCGTTCCTGCCGATCGAAATCGTCGAGATCCTGATTCGCAACTACAAGCTGGCGGCCCAGCGCATGCGCCCGCGCGATCGCATGGTGGGACACACCGGCTACCTGATCTTCGCGCGCAGCCTCACGACGGCGCCCGATCGCTGCGCGGAGGAAGCCGATCTGGTAGACTCGTAGCCATGGATTCCGCAGTCGGCGGCCCCTGACACCAAGGAAACGGCATGCAGCTCCGAGTGCGTTCCCCTCATCCCCGCGTCTGGATCCTCCCGCTCATCCTGCTCCTCGCCGCCGTTTCGGCCGGGGCGCGGCCCGAGCTGATCCGTTTCGCCGGCGAGAAAGCCTCGGATGCACCGGTGCTGCCCCGCGTGACCCGCCTGCCGGCGGCCGATGCCGATCTGCGGCTGGAGATCCGTGTGCCGGCGCTGCTCGTCGAATCGCTCGCCGAAGCGGGCCGCCGTGTGCAGCGCATTTCGATTCCGGGCGGCGCCCGGCCCGCGCCCCCCGGCGCGCCGCGCCGCGCCGCGGTGGGGTGGCTGGTCG
>WJJG01000040.1 GCA_014729815.1 Candidatus Eiseniibacteriota bacterium | reverse complement strand
GTCATCGGCACAGCGCGAGCGGCGTGATCGGCGGCGATCGGCGACCGATCAGAACGTCTCCGCCCGGCGCGCCCATTCCGCCTCCAGCGGCTCCAGCTCGGCAGCCACGTCATCGCGCTCCAGACGCAGCGCCCGGCAGCGCTCGCCGTCCGTGTACACCGCCGGATCCAGCATCGTCTCGTCGATCTCGCGGAGGCGCTGCTCGAGGCGCTCGATGCGCTCCTCCAGTTCCGGCAGGCGGAGCCTGGCGAGGGGATCGCGGGTCGCTTGCTCATCGCGCTTCGGCGCGGCGGAGCGGAGGGGCGGTTTCGCGCGGCGTTCCTGCTCCTCCCGCCGTTCGCGCCGCTGCGCCTCGACCGCCTCATCCTGTCGGCGCTGCCAGTCGGTATACGTGCCCTGGAAGAGGCGCAGCCCGCCCTGGCCGTCGAAGATGAGCAGCTTCTCGCACGTGGCCTGGAGCAGCGCGCGATCGTGGGTGATCAGCAGCAGTGTGCCCTCGTAGCCGCCGCCCGTCGAGAGGACCTGTTCGACCCGCTCGGCCGAGGGGATATCCAGGTGGTTGGTCGGCTCGTCGAGGACGAGGACGTTGTGCGCCCCGGCCACGAGCCCGGCGAGGACCGCCCGGCTCCGCTCGCCCCCCGACAGATCGCCCAGCGCCTTGTCCTGTTCGTGGCCGGAGAAGAGAAACGCCCCCGCCAGGTCGCGCGCCTGCTGCTCCGACGCCTTCGCCTGACCGTCCAGCGACACGATCACCGACTGGAGGTACTGCCAGACCGTCAGCGACAGATCCAGATGCTCCTGGAGCTGGCGGTAATAGCCGACCGACAAGCGCGAGCCGAGGCGCACCGTCCCGCTTCCGGGGGCCAGCTCGCCCAGCAGGCAGCGGACGAGCGTCGTCTTCCCCACGCCGTTGGGGCCGATGATCCCGATCCGGTCGCCCCGGTAGACGGTCAGGTCCAGGTCGTCGAACAGGACGAACTCGTCGTAGCGCTTGACCAGGCCGCGGGCGTCGATGACCTGCTCTCCGCTCCGCGGCGCCCTGGGAAGCTGAAGCCGCATCACGTCCATCTCGAGGGGGCGCTCGACGAGCTCATCGCGCTTGAAGCGATCGAGCCGCGACTGCCGGCCGCGGGCCTGCTTGGCCCGCTGGCCCGTCTTGTAGCGCGCGATGAACTGTTCTTCCTGCCGGATGCGATCGAGCTGTTTCTCCCGCACGCGGGACTGGGTGAGCTGGCGCTCGCGCCGAAGCTCGACGTACTTGTGATAGTTGCCCGGATACTCGCGGATCGCCCCGGCCTCGACCTCGATGATGCGGTTCACGACGCGATCGAGCAGCCAGCGGTCGTGGCTGACGACGATCACCGCCCCGCCGTATTCATCGGCGAGGAACGCCTCCAGCCACCGCCGGCCGGCGATGTCCAGGTGATTGGTCGGCTCGTCCAGCAGCAAAAGGTCGGGCGATTCCAGCAGGAGCCGGGCGAGGCCCAGCCTTCCCTTCTGGCCGCCGGAGAGATCGCGCACCTTCAGAGAGAACTGCGCATCGGTGAACCCCAGACCGTGCAGCATGGCGTCGATCTTGTGATCGATGGCGTACCCGCCGGCCGCCTCGATCTCCGCCTCCAGACGGGCCTGCTTCCTGAGCAGGCGATCCGTCTCCTCGCCGCTCGCCGAGGCGAGCCGGTCGTAGACCTCGTTGATCGCGACGTGCAGGTCGTGAAGCCGCGCAAAGGCCCGCTCGGCCGCATCGCGCAGCGTGTCGTCCGGCTCCAGGTCCGGGTCTTGGGCGAGGTAGCCCACCCGCGCGCTGCGCTGGAGCTGGATCGAGCCGCGATCGGGCTCCAGGGCCCCGAGCATGACCTTCATGAGGGTGGTCTTGCCCGAGCCGTTGCGTCCCACCAGTCCGACCTTCTCGCCGGCATCGATGGAGACCGTCGCCCCGTCGAGGACGACCTGGGTGCCGTAGGCGTGCCGGATGTTGGCGAGGGTGAGCAGGGACATCGACGGCGAAGGGAACGAAAGGGCGGACAGGAGGCATGCCGCGCCGCGCGTGGCATGATCGCAGGAAGTGTAGCCGCGCCCCGGGTGAATCGGCATCGCACCCGTTGAGCCCCGGGAGGCATCCCGGGGCCTGCGTGCGAACATCCCGAATCGCCCGCCCTCGACGCGTCCGCGCCTCCGCGCCCACCTTCGTCCCCGCGCGAAGACCGCGGTTACCAACCGCGGCTTTACAGCACTGTGCCTCCGTGGCTCTCCGCCCGTTTCGGCTTTCAGCGTTTCAGCTTTCCAGCTTTCTCCTACGGGCGAATGCCATTCAGTTTAGCGATAGCTGCAGATCCACAAGGAGTTTGCGCTGTGGTTTCCGCGGTCGGGTCAGGTAGGTGTGGTTCTTGTGACGCCGTTTCACGTTCCGGGGGGCGGGCGATCGGGATCGCACCGGGTTGATCAGGAACGCAGGTGGTTCTCTCCCCGGACACCCCAGCGCCATCCAACGAAGAACGTCGACGAAGCTGATGCGATCCGGGGCCACGCCGGCGAGCTCGGCGGCCTGGACCATCACGAGCCGCACGGCGTTGTAGACGATGCCGAACACGGCGAGTTCGCGGTGGATCCCATCGACGGTGTGGCAGCGCAGGATGTCCATGCGCATCGTCGTCTTGAGATGGCGGAGATTCGTCTCGACCTGCCACCGCAGACGATAGAGTTCGGCCACGGCTTCCTTCGGATACCGAGCCGGATCGAGCAGCGTCGTGACGAGCGTCACCTCCCGCGGTCGGAAGCCGCGTCGAGAGAGGCGGTACCGAAGCTCTCGAACCCGCAACAGATCAGGCAGGGCTTCCCACGCCTGGGGTGTGAGCCACGATGGCCGTTCGATCGGCTTGATCCAGTCGACGATCTGATCGTGCCGGCCGAGGCGACGGATCCAGATCGACTGCGGCCCTTTCCCATGCTTGTGCCTGGCCGGCCGACGATGCGGGCGGAAGTCCACACGCCTGGAACCGGTCGGAACACGGATCACGGCGTGCAGCTGGTTCCCGACGAGTTGCGCCAAATAGGCGTACGTGCAGTACAAGCGATCGGCCACCACCACGTCGCCCGGCCGCATGAGATCGTGCAGCCATTGGACGATGTGCAACTCGTGGTCGCGCATCGACGCCGGGACCAGATCGAGCAGCGCTCCGGTGATCAGATCGAACATGGCCACGAACCGGGAGACCGGGAACTCCACGCCCCGCTTCCGTGCCCAGTGGAACAAGGCTCGCAACTCCTCCGTGTCGGACATCGAGAACGTCGATCCATCGACGCTCACCACCCGATGGCCTCGCCAGAACCCCACCCGACAGCCTTGCTCGGTCACACGTTCTCCGGTCTCCCGCAGGAGTGACCGCAGAACCCCAACGGGCAAGCGCTTCCGGGCCTCGCAGTACGCCGATGCGGTGAACGCGAAGTTGCCCAACTGCCGCACGTGAGCGCAACTCGTGTTGCCATGCAGGACCTGGGCCACGAACAGATGGATCGTCTCGACGGGCCCGAGAACGCGATCGCGCCAGACGTGCCCCGCCGACTCGCACAGCCTCATGATCAGGTCCGGCGCGATGATCGACCGCAGGTTCCCCTTGATCTCCCGCATGCTCCGCGTGATACTGCCGCTCATCCTTGAGCCTCCTGCTTGGGTTGTTGGTACAACACCAATTCTCGCAGGAGGTCTCTTCTTGCGCAAGCGCGTGTAACCGCCCTTGCCAAAAGGACTTATGGCTTATCTTGACGGCATTCGCC
>WJJG01000332.1 GCA_014729815.1 Candidatus Eiseniibacteriota bacterium | reverse complement strand
GTGCGGTGGGATGGGTGCGACGATCAGGGTCGCGCGCTGAGCGGTGGTGTCTACTTTTGCAGCCTCGCGGCACCCGGGATCGCAGAGAGCCGCCGGATGATCCTGCTCCCGTGAGGCGGGCCGGCGGGCGGGGGACATGGACCGCCGTGAGGCGCGTCGGCGCGCGTGGGACACCGGCGCTTGCTCGGCGCGTTCGATCCGCTCGCCCGCGAAGGGCGGGATCAGTCCGGCTTGAGCGCCTCGTAGACCGCGTCGGGATTGATCTGGTGCTCTGCCGCGATCTCCTGCAGGGTCTGCTCGGGTCTGCCCGCGATCCCACGGGATGCCAGCCGCTCGATCAGCACCTCGAGCTCCAGATCGTATTCACCGGCGACCTCGCGCAGCCGCTTCTTCCCGGTTCCGGGCGGTGGGATCTTCGGCAGGGAGCTCGCATTCTCCACCGCGCCCTGCATCGTCTCGTAGATCGCCTGGGGCGTCACGCGGTTGGCCGCGGCGATCTCTTCGAGGGTCGCGTCGGGACGCACCTCCCGGTAGTCGGCGGCTTGGAGTTCATCCAAAACGCTCCCCAATGGCAGAGCGAGGCGGCGTGTGAGGGTCTCCAGCGTCGAGAGCTCGGCGTGACCATACGGCGGCTCGCCGTAGCGCTGGCTGGCGGCATCCTTGACCGATTCGTTCAGATCGAGCACCCAGCTCAGCGGCGGAACTCCGAGATGGGTCGTGACCAGGACGACGGCAATCATCGCCAGCGCGGCCGAGAACTCGGCGGTGAAGATCACCATGCGGCGCGAGCGGTTCTTCAGGTAGTTCGTCAGCGGGCCCCAGTTGTAGTAGACATGCAGCCCCGCGGAGATGAGCAGCAGCAGACCGAGGTTGATGTGGATGTGGGTCCAATCGTCCTTGCTGAGCCCCCACAGCCTCCAATTCGTCCAGTAGGCCACGCGACCATGCGGGACGATGTAGAGGATCAGGATGGTCAGCAGCAGGAAGGCCACGCCGACCAGAAGGAAGAGCGAGACGACTCTGCGGAATCTCATGCGCACATCCCCCGGGGGGCGATGCACGAGAGCACGGGCGGGCACCGGGCGCAACGGCGCGCTCAGGCCTCGAGCGCCGCGACCACGCCCTCGTACTTCTCGTGGATCATCTTGCGGTCGAACTCCTGGAACTCCCGAAGCATAGCCTGGTCTTCCTCCTCGGAGAAGTAGGCGCGTGCGGCGGGGAAGAAGACCTTGTCCTCCTTCTCGATGTGCTTGGGATAGAAGTCCACGAGCGTGTGGAGGCCCTGGGCGATCGCCGCCAGGGCGCCTGCCTGGCCGCCCCGGTAGCGCTGGTTGGCGTCCACGAGCGCGCGGGTCGTCTCGCGTCCGAAGACGTGCTCTTCGATCAGCTCGTCCATGCGCCGCCGATCCTCGGCCGAGAGGTCGCGCTCGCGCAGCGCGCGAAAGAGAATGTCCTCCTCCTTGCCGTGATGGGTGCGATCGGCGTAGATGCGGATGAAGTCGACCGCGGCGTCGATGAAGAGCGGATCGACGCGGCGCTCGGTCTCGATCTGCTTCAGGGTCTCGGCGATCCGCGCGATCATCCGCTCGATCAGGCGGTGTTCGATCATCAGGGGCCCGCGGGCTTGCATGATTCGTCCTCCCTGCGGGGCGGCGCCGCTCGCGCGACGCACCTGCGCCCCGCGCGGTTTGCTGCGGCAGCACGCAGTCTATAGCGCACGCTCCAGCTCCGCTCATCGGGGCGTTCCCGGTATTCGATCTCCTCCGCGCTCCTAGCGAGCGCGGCGCGGATCTGCGCCTCGGTGGGGAAGTTCTTGACGATCCAGAAGCGGCGGCCATCGGGCAGGCGGCGCTCCTCGAGTGTGTTGCCCCGGGGGTCCTGCCGCCGCCGGTGGCCCTCGTAGGGAAGCTGGTCGGCGAACAGGACCCGGGCGCCGGGACGCAGCTTGCCGTGCAGCGTATCGAGGAACGCCGGCAGCCGCTCGCGGGGCACGTGCGACCACCACCAGATGCCCAGCGCGGCGCTGAAGCCGCCCGGGATGCTGGCGAGCTCGTAGGCGTCGGCGACTTCGAAGGCAACGTGGGGGAGCGACGCGCAGCGCCGGCGCGCTTGCGCCAGCAGCTCGGCATGGATGTCGATGCCCAGCACCGCGCGGGCCGCGGGGGCGATCGCCCGCGTCCAATACCCGGTTCCGCAGGCGATCTCGAGGACGGTGTGTCCGGTGAAGAGCGTACGGTAGCGGGCCTGGATCGGTTCGCGCAGCCGCTCAGCCTGCGCATCGGTGTAGCCGGCCGTCTCGTCGTAGACCGGTGCGCGCGCGGCATAGTAGCGGGCGACATCCTCGGCCAAGGTCATGATCGGGATCCCTCCCCCGGGATCGACTCGCGGTGCGCGTCCCCAAGACGGACGGTCGCTCGAAACAGACCGGCGGCGTGAGACCCGCACGTGGGCGCTTCACGCGGGATCCGCTACGACGATGGCGTCTCCCGCAGGAAGGGCACCACCGCCTCGGCGAGCGCGCCGGGGGCTTCCTCCTGCACGTAGTGGCCTACCGAATCGAGATGCACCCGGCGCGCCTGCGGGAAGGCCTGCTCCCAGCGCCGCAGCTCCTTCTCGCGGAAAGCGATGTCCTTCATGCCCCAGACGATCAGGGTCGGCTTGCCGGTGATGCGATCGATGCCGTCCCAGATCTCGCGCAGCCAGGGCGTGGCGGCGGTGATCTGCTTGGGGAAGACGTAGCAGCCCTTGCGATCCTCCCCGCTGCCGAGGGCCCGCAGGTAGTGCTGGTGCGCCCCGGGCGTGAGCTTCGACCGATCGCCGAAGGCCGCGGGCATGATCGAGCGGGCGAAGAAGTTGTGGCGCCGGATCAGCATCCGCCCGATCGGTCCGCCGGTGAACGAGCTGAAGGCGATGTAGTAGGGGTCGCGATTCACCGGCCAGGCCCAGCTATTCATGATGATCAGGCGCGCGACGTTGTCGGGATGGGCGAGCGCATAGGAGAGACCGATCGGTCCGCCCCAGTCCTGTACGACCAGTGTGACGCTTCGCAGTCCGAGCGTCTCGATCAGGGTGGTGAGGTTGGCCGCATGGTCCTCGGGCAGGTAGCTCCAGTCGTGCGGCTTCTGCGAAAGACCGAAGCCGATGTGATCGGGCGCCACGCAGCGGTAGTCGGGACGCAGTCGCTCGATCAGGTGGCGATAGAGAAACGACCAGGTTGGGTTGCCATGGAGCATGACGATCGGCGGGCCGCTGCCCTCATCGAGGTAGTGCATCCGTCCCGCCGGCAGATCGAGGTAGCGGGAGGAGAACGGGTACTCGGAGCGGTCGATCCAGTCGGTCTGGGCCATCGGTCGTCCTCTGCTTCAAGGTCACAGAGAGGGAGGGCGGACCCCTCCGCAATCTATTGGCAGAGATTCTACATGGCTGGGGGCGACTTCGAAATGGACTGCCGGCACGCGGGATGGCTCACTCTGGTCCGCAGCCATCTCGGCCCGGACGTACCGGGTGCGCGGCGCTCACGGGACGAGGGGCACCGGGTGCGAGTCGATCGCGGCACGGACGCAGCGCGGGCGACCCGATCGCGGCACGGACGCAGCGCGGGCGACCCGATCGCAGCACGAAGGCGCCCGGTTCCGGTCTCCGGGTGGCATAGGGCCCCGGCACTCCGTGCCGAGGCCTCGTTTCCACATGCAACAGCGGCCGCCGGGCCGCTCGCCGCGGCATGTCGAGCCGTGCGCCGGACTCCTGGCCGCTAGAAGCGCAGCCCGCCCAGGAAGTAGACCCCCCGGGTGGTGACCTTGAATTCGTTGTCCTCGATGCTACTGGTGTCCGCGAGCCCGAGGGCATAGCGGCTCTCGAGGAAGAAGGAGGACTGCCCGGTCGCTGCGGACTGGAATCCCATCCCGAAGGTAATGCCGTAGTCCCAGCGCGCCCACGCGTCGGTGTAGTCGTACGACTGCTCGGAGTCGGGGAGGGTGTTGGTCAGCTCGCTCTGGATCAGATAGCCGAGCTCCCCGCCACCGAGGAAGTAGACCCCGGCACCGCTCTTGCCGGGAGAGATGCGGAGCATCGGGCTGACGACCGCATAGTCGGCGCGGATTCGGACCGTGACCGCTTGCTCCGGGTCCGAATCGTGCTCCTCCTTGACGCCCTTGCGAACGAAGAGCAGATCGAGATCGAAGCCGATGTTGGGGTTCATGTGGGTGCCCAGCGTAATGCCACCCATCGGGAGGAAGTAGGGCGCTGGATCGACGGTGGAGTACTCGTTGTGCACCCGCGCCATGTTGATGCCGCCCTTGAGCCCGAAACTGACCGAGCTCGGCTGCGCCATGGCCGCGCCCGCCATAAGAATCGATACCAGCGTCACACAGGCGATGCGAAACACCATCGGGACCCTCCTTTGAGACGCACCGTTCGACGCACGGTGCTGGTCGCGAAGTTCCGCAGGAAAGATCGGCAGAGCGCGGAGGCTCCTTGATCCCCCTCGTCCGGGCGCCGCACAGGGGGCTGGGCGAGGCGGGTCCGTTCGCTGGGGAAAGCCCTAGTCCACTGATGGCCAGGAGCTTCCGGCGTGGCGGGATGGCGGACGAGGAGGCCTGCGGGAACGAGATGGCGCCAAGGGCCAGGGAGCGGGTCCGGCACCTCGCCGCGCCCGCCGATCCCGCGCGGCCTCCAGATCTCGACCAGATCCTCGTGCAGATCCCTCCATCGGCGCCGAGTCGACCCCAGGTTTGCGTGTCCAAGTGACAACCTTGTCGGCCACGCAATGATTTGCGATCATTGATGGAGCGCTCGGCTCCATTCACCCGCTGGCCGGTCTCTCGGCAAGGAGGAACGTGATGTCTCCCCCGGCGCTGCTCAGAACCGCGCGGCTTCCGCGACGAATCCATCGCCGCCTTCGGCCGGGATCACGCCTTCTTCCTCTGTGCGTCCCTCTCTGTTTGGTCGTGGCCGCCTGTTTTCACCCCAGCGCGGCCCAAGACGATCCGTTCCCGAGCGATCCCGAGATCTGGAGCGATCTTGGCACCCCAGCGCGTGCCGCAGCTTGGGGGGATTTCCAGCGTGATGGACGCTTGGACCTGGCCCTGACGACCCCTCCCCGCGTTCTGGTCGAGCAAGGCGGAAGATGGCGAACGGTCTGGGGACTCGACGTCGGATCGAACCGCGCGATCGCCCTGGGGGACGCAAACGGAGACGGCCGTCTCGACATGGTCTGCGGGTATCTGGACCGGAGGAACACGCTCTACCTGAACGGAGACGAGATGCTGGAAGGGTCACCGGCCTGGGATTCGGCGCCTAGCAATGGGACGACCAGCCTGGCGCTCGGAGACGTCGACAACGACGGAGACCTCGATCTGGTATGCGGCAACTCCTATGATGCCAACGCGGTTTATCGCAACATCGGTGGATCGCACTGTTTCGCCGAAGAGCCCGAATGGCTGTCGGATCCAGCCGCCCCAACGCAGGATGTTGCTCTGGGGGACTTCAACGGCGATGGTCGGATCGATCTCGTCTGCGCGAATCTCAACCAACCCAATGCACTCTATCTCAACCAGGGTTCGGACGATCTGTTCGTGCGGATTCCCAGTTGGACAGCTTCCGAAGCCGAATGGACCTATGACGTGGCGCTGGGAGACATCGATGGCGATGGCCGCCTGGATGTTGTCTGCGCCAATCGCAATCAACCCACCACACTATATCTGAACGGTCCGGAGGGCCTGTCGCGCAGTCCGAGTTGGTTCTGCGGAGGCGAGCCCTCCGACACACGCGGTGTCGCCCTCGGCGATCTCGATTCCGATGGGGATCTCGATCTGGTCTGTACCAGCCTGGACGCCGGTAACTATATCGTCTGGAATCAGGACGGGATGCTCGCGGAGAACCCCGGTTGGATCTCGTCCGAGCGATTCTATTCCTGGAAGGTCGGCATCGGTGATGCCGACGGCGATGGGTCGCTCGACCTGGCCTTCGCGGGGGGCGGGAGGAGTGTCCTCTACCTCAACCAGCAGACGCCACTCTTCTCGAGCCAGCCGACCTGGATCGCCGCAGAGCAAGATCCAACCAGCGATCTGGCATTGGCCGACGTCAATGGGGACGCACTCCTCGATCTCGTGGTTGCCAACTCTCATGGAGAGCCGAACGCACTGTACCGGAATCTCGCCGGTCAGCTGCCGCTCCACCCGGATCACATGTTCGGCCCGGGGTATGACAGTAGGGAGCTGGCCCTGGGCGACGTGAACGGCGATAGACTTCCGGAGGCGGCCTTCGCAAACGGGCCCGACCCGCAGGCTGTCTACTTCAACACCGGCGGCCGATTCGCGAGCGAACCGCTGTGGAGCGAGGAGGCCTGGCAGGAGGGTCGCGACGTCGCGTTCGGGGACATGGACAACGACGGTGATCTCGACCTCGTCCTGGGCACGGATGATTCCGCGGTGATGTATCGCGGCTTCGGCGGGTTTCTGGCTTCGGAGTGGGCCTGGCACCCAACGGCGGGATGGCGGAGCCATCAGGTCGGTCTCTGCGACCTGGACCGCAACGGCTATCTCGACGTCCTGACCCTCGGGCTCGGCCGCGCCGCGCTGTTCCCCAACGCCGCCGGGGGGATCGCGACTTGGCCGAGCTGGGCAGTCGAACGCGTCGATGCCACGCTGCTCGCCCTCGGAGACGTGAACGGCGATGGATTCGCGGATCTGTTCCTGGGAGCCGGGCAGAGCGCACTCTATCTCAACGGGGCGGAGGGTTTGGCGACTGCGCCGGACTGGGTGACGGACGGCACCGACGAGCTGCGCCGCTGCGCGATGGCGGACGTCGATGGCGATGGTTGGCTGGATCTCGTCTGCGGCGCCTGGGAGCACAATCTGCTCTATCGCAACCAGGGCCGGGACGGCCTCTTCTCAAGCGAAGCGAGCTGGACGGCGGGCTTTCCGGCGGATACGCGGGGGATCGCACTCGGCGACGTTGACGCGGACGGCGACCTCGATCTGGTCTGCGGCGCCGGTGGCCCCAATGGAGCTCCGGCCGCGAACTTCATGCACGCCGGCCTGCGGAACCCGCCGTTTCGGGGAGATCCGCAATCGCCCACGAATCACCTTCCCAACAGCCCGGCCTACGTGCGATTCGTGCACGTCGAGGAAGTCGGCCTGAATCATCTTCGGATCCACCTGCGTGCGATCGATGTCGAATCCGATCCGGTCAGCATCCACGGGGAATGCTGGTTGCATGGGAACCCGATCCCCTATCCGGTCGATTTCGGCGCGGGCGACGCGACGGTAGGTCCGCTGCCGTCCTCGCCAGCCGGCGTGGTTCATACGCTCGATTGGAACATCGCCGAGTTCCCCTTCGACGACCGGGAGGTCGTCCTGCATCTGCTTGTCATCTCGCATCCCTCACAGGCGGGGGATGTCCAACGACTCGCCAGATACCAGCGATCGGTCGGGCGGCTGCAACCCCATCGGCCCGCGATCGCATCCCCAATCGAGGTTCTGCGATTCCCATCCGTGACCCATGGTGATACGGTCTGGGCAACTTGTCCCATTGAGAACGCCGGCAACCTGCCACTCACGCTGGAAGCGTTCGATCTTCCGGACTCCTCCCTGAGGGTCGCCCAGAGTCCCCCCGTATCGGTCACACCGGGCGAGGTATTCGAGCTCGAGATCGAATTCGGCCCGCCGGACAGCGTGAATGTTTTCGGCGAGCTCGGTATCCACAGCGACGATCCCCTGCAGCCCGTTCACACGGTGCCGATCGAAACGGACGTCCTGCGGCTAGCGGTCACGGCACATCCCCTCATCCCGGAAGGCGAGCTCGCTCCGCTGGGAGAGGCGCTGACCGTGATCATGGCGCCGGCTCCCGGGGTATCGATGGACGGCGGCGTTCTTTGCCATCGCCCCATTGGATCCGGCGCGAACTTCGAATGCATCGACTTCGAGCGCTCCTGGGAGGAGTACATTGCGGTGATTCCAGGGCGGGCGGTCACCGAAGCCGGGCTGGAGTACTACATTCGTGTATACAATGGTGATGTGGAGGCGCTCCTGCCCCCGCGGGCGCCCGAGTTCCTCTTTCAGCAGGAGATCGCCGCGCCGGCGGAGTGTTACTCGTCGGCCGAACCGAACATGGGGTCGGGCTTCCAGGCAGGTTTGCCCATCGCGATCGAAGCCTCTCTTCCGCAGGGGGCGGAACTGGTGGAAGGCTGGCTGCACTTCCGCCGGGGAGGCGAAGACGAGGCCCGCGCCGTCCGGCTGGTGGCGGGGGCCACCGCCGGGCGTTGGGTCGCGGAGATCCCAGGCAGCTCCTGCGGAGAGCGCGGGGTCCAGTACTGGGTCTCGATGACCACCCGAACGAGCATCCTGACCGATCCTCCCGATATGCCGGAGCAGAGTCCGCACGAGCTGCGGATCACCGTTCCCAACCTGGAGGAACGAGACAACGGCCCGGCAGGCCGCTACCGAATGGTTGCCGTGCCGCTGGATTTCGGCGATGCATTCGGCGGGACGCTGGCCGACCTGCTGGAGGACCAGGAACCGTTTGGAGCCTATGACACTCTCCGCTGGCGCGCCTTCCGGTATCTCGCCGACCAACAGGCCTATGTCGAACTGGACGAGCCGGGCGCCGCCGAGCAGTTCCGGCCGGAGCCTGGACGCGGGTTCTGGCTGATGGCGACGTCCCCGGGCCGCATCGCGACCGCTCCGGCAAGCGGTGTCTCCACACCGGCGGCGGCCCCCTATGAGATCCCACTCGTTCCGGGCTGGAATCAGGTCGGCAATCCATTCGCCTTTGCCGTGGCTTGGGACTCGGTGCTGGTGGATTCCTGCACGTGGCAGGAGGCGCGGGATCAGGGCGTAGTAGAGCCGGCCGTCCCCTGGCTGCTCGAAGAGCGTTCCTATGGGGATCGTGTCGTGGTCCTCGATCCGTTCGCGAGCTGCTGGGTTCGATTGACCTCCACCTCCGGCGCGACCCTGCGCGTTCCTCCTCTCGAAGCTCCGCCCGGAGATCGCCGCACGGCATTGGCAGGCTCTCCCCAGGACCTGCCCTCCCCGGAGCGCCCCCGGGTTGCCACGCGAGCTGGGGCGCTGTCGTCGACGACCGAGCCGGCAGCTCGAGCAGATGGCTGGATGCTGGGCGTCCAAGCGCGCAGCGGCGACTTCCTGGATAGACGCTCCTCCCTCGGCGTTCGCGAGGGCGCAGCCTCATCGTGGGATCGCTACGATCGCGCGGATCCGCCCCTTCCGCCGGGCGATGCGCTCTCGGTGCACTTTCCACACGCCACATGGGAGCAGAACCCGGGCGTCTACGCCGTCGACGTGCGCCCGCCGCTGGCGCAGTTCCGCGGTCCGCTTGGCGGGAGCACTACGGGAGGCACACCGGTGGACGGCTGGGCATGGGAGTTCGACGTCGCCAAGAGCTTCACCAGGGGGCGTCCCGAAGAGGTCGAACTGCGTTTCGCGCACACCGACCAGATCCCCGACTCGATTCGGCTGCGCCTGATCGACCGCGAGTTGGATGTCATTCTCGACCCGCGCGAGCGACCTTCCTACACGTACTTCGAGCGACTCCGCGCGGTGCAGACCTACGGGGTGTCGACGCGCTTTCTCTTTCTGGCCGGGAGCGACGCATTCATCGACGTGGAAGGGAACCCCCTCGCGTCCCGGCCGGGGGTCACGCGACTCCACGCCGCAATCCCGAATCCGCTCTGGTCTTCCGCGCTTCTGCGATACGACTTGGCGCGCTCGGGGCGAGTGGATCTCCGGATCTTCGATCTGCGCGGTGGCTTGATCCGCACGCTGCAGACCGGCGCTCAGCCGGCGGGGCGCTATTCGGTTCGCTGGGACGGGCGCGACGACCGCGGCTACATGGCTCCGCAGGGCGCCTACTTCTGTCGACTGAAGTCAGCCGATGGGAGCAGGGTCCGCAAGCTGATGCTCATTCGCTGATCGCCCAAGCTCTCGGTCGTCAAGAGCTATGCCGCTCACTTCCGCCAGAATCTACACCACACCCAGATCGATGAGCGACTGCCCCGCCGCGATCACCGCCTCGCGGGCGGGCCGGAAGCGCACGCCGGTCAGCTCGGTCACGTATTCGTTCTGGGCGTCGGGTGCGACGTTCATGTCGGCCAGAACCGTCTTGAGCGACCGATCGAAGAGCGCGAGCCCACGCACGGCGGCTGCGGGCAGGGTCAGCGAGGGGATCTTCTTGCCCCGCTCCGGGAAGGTCTGCTTCAGCAGTGCGGCCATCTCGGTCATCGACATCGGGCTCTCGCAGGCGATCAGGCGCCGGCCGCGGGTGTCGGGGGCGGTGAGCGCCGCGAGCTGCAGCGCGGCCACATCGCGCACGTCCACGACGCCGAAGTAGGCCGGCGGGAGGGCCGGGTAGGCGCCGCGCATGATCAGTCGGATGACCTCTATAGAGGTGGCCGACTTGGTGTCCAGCGCGGGGCCGAGGACGAGGCCGGGATTGATCGCCGCCAGCTTCTCGGTGAAGTCGTTCTCGCGCGCCCACTCCCAGGCGGCCCGCTCGGCGACGGTCTTGGAGATGACATAGGCGGATGCGGGGGGCCAGTCGATGTCGGTCCAGTCCTCCTCGCGCACCGCGAAGTGACGCGCGCGGTCGGGCCGATACATCATGGCGGCCATCGAGGAGGTGAGGACGACCCGCTCGACACTGTCACCGGCATCTTTGACGGTGCGCAGCACCCGCAACGTGCCATCGCGCGCCGGGGGTACCAGATCGAGCCGCCCCGAGGGCTGCTTGAGTGGGAAGGGCGAGGCGATGTGCAAGACGTAGTCGACGCCGCGCACCGCGTCGATCCACCCCTCGTCGGCCTGCAAATCGGCCTGGGCGAGCTCGAGCGAGGAGAGGTCGGCGCCGGCGCGCTCCAGCGTGCCCTCGAGCGCACCGGCGGTGGCGAGATCGCGCACCGTGCCGCGGACCCTGTGGCCCTCGGCGAGAGCGCGCAGGGCGACATGCTTGGCGATGAAGCCGCTGAGGCCGGTGATCAGAACGGTCTTGGACATCGGTTCCGCTCCTTGGGTGGCTGGTGGATCGTGGCCGGCTGGTGACGGCTCGCCTCGGGATATCTACTGCGAGGGCAACGCCCCGCCCTCCCGGAGCAGGGCCTGCTTCTCCTCATCGGAGAAGTCGCCCGTGCCGGCTTCGAGCATCATGCGCATCATACGGGAGATGAAGGCCCGCCGCTCCTCCTTGGTGAGTGACGGGAAGAAGTGCTCGAAGCATCCGCGCACCATCACGGGCACGCCCTTGATGAAGCAGCGGGGCATCTTCTCGCGAAACGCCTCGCGCTGCATGAGCTTAGAGAGCATGGCATCCTTCTTCTGCGCGAGGACCTCCTTGTCGATCGTCTCGCAGACGTTCGGCATGACCTGGGCCATCGTATCGAGCATCCGCTCTCCGGCGCCCTCCTGATGCATCTGATCGAGCAACTGGGGCAGCATGGCCGGCAGCACCGAGGCCATCATCTTGGGCATCAGCTCGGTGAGATCGACCTCCTTCATCATCATGGGCATCATCTCGAGCATCAGCGTCTCGCGCTCCTCGGGGGAGATGCCCTTGATCATCACCGGCATCATGCCTTCCATCATGCGCTTCATGGGCTTCATCGAATCCTCCTGCATCTGTTGCGGATGCCAGGTTCTCGACGCCACCGGCGAGGGAATCCGCTGCCAGGGGCCTGCAGGCGATCGCGGGGTCCGCGCAGGGCATCCCGAGCAGGAAACCACGCCCCAGGCCGCTGCGGGGGAGGTGCAACGAAATCCGGCCGAGGAGGATACACAGCCTGGGGCGCGATGGCAAGTTAGGGGGGACGCTAGCGGATCAGGGGCGCTCCTGGAGGGTCCGCTTCCCGGCCCTCCGCGCTGCAGCCAGCTCTCGCGCCAAGCGCTGCCCGAGAGCGTCCTTGCATGCGGGCGGAAGCCACGAGCTGGCTGCCGCCTGGAGCACGAGCGCCTCGATGTCCGCCCTGCGGAAACCCAGCGCATCCACCAGCAGCTTGTACTCGGCCGCCAGGGACGTCTCGAACATCCGGGGGTCGTCCGTGTTGATGCTGATCGGAATGCCACGCTCGAAGTAGGTCCGCACGGGATGCTCTGCGACGGACCTCACCGCGCCGGTCCGCAGATTCGAACTGATGCAGACCTCGATCGGAATGTGTCGCGCGGCCAGGTGGTCGAGCAGATCCGGATCCTCGATCGCACGCGTGGCATGGCCGATGCGATCGACCTCGAGACTACGAATCACATCCCAGACGCTCTCGGGGCCTGCGGCCTCCCCGGCGTGGGCGCTGGTGCGGAAGCCGATCTCGCGCGCTCGCCGGAAGACCGGCGCGAAGCGCTGCGCTGGATATGCCTCCTCGGATCCGCCGATGCCGACGCCGATCACGCCGTGCTCCCGCGCCTCGTGAACGGCGTCCAGCATGCGCGCGGCGCGCTCGGGACCGTGATCGCGGATCAGGTCGGCGACCAGAGCTACCTCGATCTCGGGGCAACGATCGAGACCGCGCCGGATGGCGGCGGTCAGCCGCCCCGGCTCGAGACCCCGCGCGCGGTAGTCCCCCGGCGAATAGAAGGCCTCGACGTAGCGGATTCCCTGGCGGGCCAGGTCGGCGGCCACCTCTGAGGCGATCCGCTCGAAGTCTTCGTATTCGCGCAGGAACCCGTTCTTCCACACCCAGGTGTCGATGAAGTGCGCGAAGTCGCGATATCGGAACCTCTCGCGCAGCGATTCGATCGTGGGGACCGAAGGATCGCCGCCGTACTTCTGGATCAAGCTCCACAGGGTGGCCGGAGGGATGGCGCCTTCGAGATGGAGATGCAGCTCGACCTTGGGAATGCGGTCGAACCAGGATGCGGGCTGTGGGGAGTTGGGCTCCATCGATTCCATCCTCCACTACGGGATGTGTCGACAGGTGGAGAAGAGCCCCAGGTTTAGACAATGCAGAGGCGAGAATCAAGTATCGTAGAGGGCAGCGCAGGCGAGCGCGGTGTGGCGGCACCGCGCCGCACTCGGGAATCACGCGGAGCCATTTGGTAGCGCGGAGGACGGCCCGGCGCGTTCC
>WJJG01000331.1 GCA_014729815.1 Candidatus Eiseniibacteriota bacterium | reverse complement strand
CGCGGCGGCCTGCTCGGGGCGAGTGATGGGACTCGCTCGCGCTTCGGTGGTCAACCGATGGAAGCCTCTCTCAGGACATCACCAAGCCGGACGCCAGCGGCTCGCCGAAGGCGCAAGAGCGATTGCGTCCGGTCTGCTTGGCCAAGTAGAGCGCCTCGTCGACACGGCCGAGTAGTGGGTCGACCGACTCGCCGTCCTCGGGGAAGCCGGCAATGCCGATGCTCACGGTGAGCTTCTTGCGACGATAGAACGTATGCTGCTCGATCTTCTGGCGCAGCCGCTCCGCGGCGCAACGGGCGCGCGTCTTGTCGGTCATCGGTAGCAGGATGGCGAACTCTTCGCCGCCGTAGCGCGCGACCAGGTCCGACCGGCGCGCCCAGTACTTGAGCACCGAACCCAGCTCGGCCAGGATGCGGTCGCCGACGTGGTGGCCGAAGCTGTCGTTGAGCTCCTTGAAGTTGTCGATATCGAGGAAGAGCACGCTGAAGGGCGTCTCGTAGCGACGGGCTCGATCGATCTCGTGTTGCAGACGTTCGAGAAAGTGGCGCCGGTTGCAGATGTTGGTCAGATCATCGGTGATCGCCAGGCGGCGCATCTCCTCGTAGAGCAGCAGGCGCTGGATCGTGGCTGCTGCCTGACTGGCGATCAGCGAGAGGATGCGGAGATGGTCGGCATCGAAGCGGCGCGCTTCCGGGTGACTCAGATTGAGCACCCCCACCAGATCGCCCTGCACGACCAGCGGCACCGATAGGAAGGAGCCGACGACCGCATCGTCGTGTCGCCGCCCGCGGCCCAGTTCGGAGAGCAGGATCGGCTTGCGTTGCTTGGCGACCCAGCCGCTGAAGCCGGTGCCGTGGTCGAACCGCACACCGCCGATCAGGTCCACATGATGTCCCCGCTGGGTAGCCGGCTGCAGCCGCTCCGCGCCGGCGTCCCACAGAAAGAGCGTCGCGCTCTCGTAGGGCACCGCCTGCTGCACGAGATCGAGCAGCCGCTCGAAGACCTTCTCCTTCTCCAGGGTGGCCTGCATCAGGCGGCTGACCTCGAGGAGGATCTCCAACTCCGAATCCTGCCGCGCCACCTCCCCGCAGCTCTCCTTGCGCAGCACGCGCGCCAGCTTGTTGTTCATCGTCACGCCGGCGTCGAGCACATCCGAGGAGCGCTTCTGCGACGCGGCCCGCTCGACCTGATTCCTGAGCATGGTTGCTTCACGGCCCGTGATCAGGCGCTCCTCGGCCAGGATCTTGACCAACCGCAGCTGCGACTTGCGGAAACTGTCGGTGATGTCGACCAGCTGCCGTGAACCCGCTCCATTGCGACGTCTCATGAGATCCTCCGCATTCCCTGCGTCGCCGCGCCGAGGCGTTCCTGCGCGGCTGTCCTACGTGCCGCGACCCGCAAGATCGTGCGGCACCGTGCTTGCTTGAGCCGGCGGCCGTGCGGCCGCCGCATCCGTGCTCCTCGCGGCAGCGGCCCTGGCGGCCGCCGCGTCCGATCCCTCCGCTCCGGCTAGGCGGCCATCAGGCCGCGCGACATGCGCGTGTGCAGCCGACCGACCGCCTTGGTGTGGATCTGGGAGACGCGGGATTCGGAGATGCCCAACGTCTCGCCAATCTCCTTGAGCGTCATCTCTTCGTAGTAGTAGAGGGCGATGACCAGGCGCTCCTGCTCGCTGAGCTGGTTGACTTCCTCGAGCAGCAGCCGCTTGGCCTCGCTCTCCTCGATCGTCTCGAGCGCGTTCTCGGCCCGGTCGTCCTCGATGACCTCGGCCAGTCCGGCGAGGTCGTGTTCATCGTCCACGTTGATCGACTGGTCGAGACTCAGCAGACTCGCGCCGCGAATCTCCTCGAGCAGCCGCAGGTGGCTGCGCAGCGGAACGCCGAGCTCTTCGGCCACCTCGGCTTCGGACGCCGTACGCCCGAGCTTCTGATCGAGCTTCTGACATGCGCGCTCGATCTCCCGCGCGCGGCGACGCGTAGAACGACTGGCCCAATCGAGGGCCCGCAGCTCATCGAGCACGGCGCCCTTGATGCGCCAGATGGCGTAGGTCTCGAACTTCGTGCCCCGCCCATGGTCGAACTTCTCCTGGGCGTCGAAGAGCCCGATCAGAGCGGCATGGATCAGATCATCCTTGTCGATCGACTTGGGCAGTCCGCTGGCGATCCGATCCACGACGTACTTGACCAGCGGCGCATACTTGTTCAGCGCCTCGGCCTTGTGGCGATCATCCGGCGCCAGGTTCTGTGGAATCGGCTTGGCGGCCAGCTTCAGGAGCGCCCGTGTATCTCCCATCTGCATCTCCCTCCGGTTGGGGTTGCGATCGCGCGGGTGGCGACGACCTCCGCCCGCGCCCTGCCGGTCAGGCTCCGGTCGGACGTTGCTGGCGGGTGGAGCTCTTCGCGTTCGCCGGCGCGTCCGGGGGACGCGGCGCCAGGATGCGCGCACCCAGCGCGAGGAGCATGTAGACGAGGGCCCCGACGACCAGGCCGCGTGCCACGGCCGTCGGCAGTGGCAGCCCGAGCCCCAGCGCAGCGCAGGACGTCAGGAAACCGCCGGCCAGGGCCGCCGCGCCGCTGAGGCGCCGCATCCAGCGTTTGGGGAGGAAGCCCTTCATGCCGCTGCCTCCTCGGAGGGCTGCGTGCGCCGCGCGCCGGTCGGATCGGGCGCCAACAGACGGTGGGCGATGGCGCGCACGGCCCGGCTCACCCGCGCGCGCGGGAACGCGCTGACGAACGGTTGCTGCATGCGGATGGCGGTCGCCACGACCTCGTCCTCCGGCAGCATGCCGTAGAGCGCGGGGCGCAGGCCGAGGAACTGCTGCGTGAGGCGACCGATCTTCTCGGCCACCCGCTCGGCCTCGTCCGCATCGCGCACCCGATTGAGGATCAGCCGCGGGGGCTGCGTCAGCTTGCGCTGTGCGAGACTCTTGATCGTCGCATAGGCATCGGAGAAAGCCGGCGGCTCGGGTGTGGTAACGATCAGGATCTCCCGCGCCAGCTGCGCCAACCGCAACGTCTGGCGATGGATGCCCGAGCCGGTATCGATCAGCAGGACGTCGCGATCACTCGCGGCACTCTCGAGCGCACGCAGAAGCAGCTCGCGACGGTAGTCGTCGAGATCCACCAGGTCCGTTTCGCCGGAGGCCGCCGGCAGCACCTGGATCCCCGCCGGTCCGGTGAGCAGGACCTCGTCGATCCTGCGCCGGCCGCGCACGACGTCGTCCAGCGTGTGCGACGGTGTCAGTCCGAGCAACAGGTCGACGTTGGCCAGCCCGAAGTCGCCATCGATGAGCAGCACGCGTCTGCCGCCGCGCGCCAACTCGACGGCGAGGTTGGTTGCCAGACTCGTCTTGCCCACACCACCCTTGCCACTGGTGACGGCCACCGCCACCGGCGGCCGGCGCACTTCGCGCGCCGCCAGACCCAGCGGTGAGGAGCCCGCACGGCGACCCAGACGCGGGTCCTGCCCGGGACCCTGCCCGGCGTCGCGTGGCGGTCCGGCGTTCTCCGCCGCCGGACGCACGGGGTGGCTGCGATCCACCGCCGCGACCACGGTCACCCCGACTCCCCCGGGGGAGGAGATCGCACCGCGCGTCTCGAGGATCACGGCCTCCGGACCCAAGGCGTGGCGGGCCATGCGCATGGCCGCTTCGATACTGT
>WJJG01000330.1 GCA_014729815.1 Candidatus Eiseniibacteriota bacterium | reverse complement strand
GTGCGGCCTCGCCGCCCCGCCTCACGCACCCGCAGCCGCAGCGGCGAGCCCGCGAAGCCGAAGGCCTCCCGAAACCGCCGCGCCAGGTACCGGCGATAGGCGTCGCCGATACGCTCGCCGCGCCGGGTGAAGAGCACGATCAGCGGCGGACCGGTGCGCACCTGCGTGGCGTAGAGGATCTTCGGGGGGCGGCGGCCCCGTCCGCCGCGCGGCGGATTGCGTTGGATCGCCTCGCGCAGGACGTCGTTGAGCTCGCGCGTGGGGACCCGCCTGCGGGACTCGGCGTACAGCTTGACGATCTCCGGAGCGATCTTCGAGAGGCGTTGGCCCGTTAGCGCCGAGACGTAGAGCACCGGCGCGTAGTCGAGGAACGAGAGTGCGCGACGCAGCTCGGTGGCGTGCCGCCGCATCGTGTTGGTGGACTTGGCCACCAGATCCCACTTGTTGACCAGGACCAGTGCCGGGAGGCCGCTCTCCTCGACGATCGAGGCGATCCGCTGATCCTGACGGCTCAGCTTCTGGCTCGCATCGATCAACAGGATGGCCACATCGGAGCGGTCCAGGGCCCGGACGCTGCGCAGCGACGCGTAGAACTCGAAGCCGGGCAGATGGCCCCAGCGATGCCGGATCCCGGCCGTATCGATCAGCCAGAAGGTCCGCCCCTGCCAACGCCAGAGGACATCGATCGCATCGCGCGTCGTGCCGGGCCGCTCGTCGACGATCACGCGTTCCTTGCCGATCAGCCGGTTGGTCAGACTCGACTTGCCGACGTTGGGACGGCCGAGGATCGCCACACGAATGCCCTCCGCCGGCGCCCGCATGCTACCGCCCGCCGGCAGGTGCGTGAGGAGCTGGTCGAGCGCCTCCCCGAGACCACGCCCATCCATCGCCGAGATCGCCAGCGTGTCGTCCCAGCCCAGCGCGTGGAATTCGTGCCCGTGCGTCTCCCAGCGATCGCTGTCGGCCTTGTTGACCAGCAGGAGCACCGCCGGCGCAGCGGGCAGGCGACGCAGGGCGCGCGAGATCTCCTCGTCCCCGGGCTGCAGCCCTTCACGAGCATCGGTCAGGAAGAGCACCGCGTCGCATTCGCCCAACGCCTCACCGACCTGAGCGGCGATGCGCGCCTCGATCCCCTCGCGTGCGGCGGGATCCCAGCCCCCGGTATCGATGATGTAGAAGCTGCGGCCACCCCATTCGGTCAACCCGACGTGGCGATCGCGCGTGACCCCCGGGGTGTCGTCGACGACCGCCTGGCGCCGGCGCAACAGGCGATTGAACAGGGTCGACTTGCCGACGTTGGGACGTCCGACCAGCGCGACGACCGGAATCCGCATCGCAGTCACCCCTTCCTCTCGCCTAGGCACCTCGATGGAGGCGGGCCCGCGAGCCGATGTCGACTTGCAGGACTGCGCCCAGCGCCCGGGCCATCTGCTCCGGCGTCTGGTCGTCGAGCGTGATGCCTTCCTCGCTCAAGACATCGGGCGGCAGCAGCACGCGATCGGGGCGCCGCGGGTCGCCCACGGCGCGCAAGATGTCGGCGCCCGAGAGCAGACCGGCCACGGTCACCCGCGGACCGAAGAGCCGGTTCTCGACCGCGCGCACTTCCACGCGCCAACGCTCGGCCTCCCCCGTGCGCTGCAGGGCCCGGGCCAACCGTCGCTCGAGCAGCGGCGCGAAGAGCCTTCCGGTCACCGCCAGCACGCGCCGGCGGCGGCCGCGCCCGCGCGCGGCGCGCTGGAAGCGCCGCCGCTCGCCCGGCAGCAGCCGCCGCAACCGTCGCAGGCGCTGATCGAACTGCCGCACCAGTCCTACCCCGTTCTCCACCTGCGCGAACGCCTCATACGCCGGAGCCTCTGGCAGGCGCTCGCCCGCCAGCAGGTAGATCTCATCGGCCAGGAAGACCCGCCGGCTCCCGTAGCGCCGCAGACAGTGCGCCTGCCAGTCGGCGACCCGTTCGATCAGGCGCCGCGCCTCCCCCGCTCGCATTCGTCGCAGTGTGGGCAGGCCGCGTCGGTGTCGCGTCAGGCCCACCGGCACGATGGCCACGCTGCGCACCGCCGGCCCGAGCGATGTCAGGTCGCGCAGCGTGCGCTCGAGCACGGCGCCGTCGTTCCAGCCGGGCACGAGCACGATCTGCGTGTGCAGCGTGATGTTTCCGCCGGCGAGCGTGCGCAGCAGCGGCAGGATGGCCCCCGACCCGCGACAGCGCAGCAGCCGGCGGCGCACCCGGGCATCGGTTGCATGCACCGAGACATAGAGCGGGCTGAGCCGTTGGGCGAGGATGCGGTCGACTTCCCAGCCGCGCAGCGGCGTGAGGGTGACATAGTTCCCATAGAGAAGCGAGAGTCGATAGTCCTCGTCCCGCACATAGAGGCTCGGACGCAGTCCTTTGGGATTCTGGCCGATGAAGCAGAAGACGCAGTCGTTGCCGCAGCGCCGCACCGGATCGGGCTCCGGCGTGATGCCCAACGGGGCGCCGCCCGGCCTCTCGACGAACACGCGCTCGCGCGAGCCATCGGCGTGCCGGAGCTCGAGCGCCAGCTCGGATTCGGCCGAGAGAAAGGCGAAGTCGAGCGAGTCGCGCACGGGCCGATCGCCGATCCGCACGATGCGATCGCCAGCGCGCACGCCGGCGCGCTCGGCCAACGAGCCGGCAGCTACGGCCGCCACCTTCATTGCGCCCTCCGCTTCCGCCGCGGGACGTTCGGTCTGTGGGGGACGTCTTCGGCCATGATGCAGAGCGGGGCCGAGTCAGCCCGGCCCCGCCGTCTCGCGCGCGAGCGGGCGACGGGACTCGAACCCGCGACCCTCAGCTTGGGAAGCTGATGCTCTACCAACTGAGCTACGCCCGCAGATCGTCACGAATGGCGAAAGCCTAGGCTGCGGGCCCCGCCCTGTCAAGTCGATGGCGGGCGGTCCGCAAGCGCATCGAGCACGCGCTGGGCCGTCTGCGCGGCCGTTTCGGAGCAGCGGATCTCCAGCTCGCGGAGCCCCGCGTACCGATTGCGAAACCAGGCGAGCTGACGCTTCGCGTAGCGGCGCGTCGCCTGGATGAGCAGATCGAGCGCCTGGGCCTCGCTGATCTCGCCGCGGGCCGCGCGCACGAACTCCGCATATCCGATCGAGGCCAGCCCCGGGGCATCCGACGGCACGCCGCGATCGAGGAGGGCCCGCACTTCGGCTGCCAGGCCCGCCTCCACCATGGCGTGCGCCCGTGCGCGAATGCGGGCATACAGCTCCTCCCGCGGGCGCGAGAGCAGCACCATCGGCGGTCCGCCCGTCAGCGGCCAGGGTCCCTCCGGCTGGTGCGCCTGGCGGCTCATGGGGATCCCCGTGCGCTCGTAGACCTCCAGCGCGCGACTGATCCGCTTCAGATCCGCGGGCGCGATACGCTTGGCGCTCGGGGGGTCGACCTCGCGCAACCGCGCATGCAGCGCCGCGCTGCCCTCGCGCTCGGCCCAGGCCCGATGCCGCGCGCGAATCGCTGGGTCGGCAGGCGGGAGCGGATCGAGCCGGCCGAGACAGGCATCCACGTAGAGCCCCGCTCCCCCGACCGCCAGCGCCCGCCGTCCCCGTCCGTGCACGCTCTCGAGCCCACGGCGGAACGCCTCGCGGAAGCGCGCTGCGGAGGCGACTTCGGTCGGATCGAAGAGGTCGAGCAGATGGTGCGGCACCGCGTGGCGCTCGTCGGGGGTCGGCTTCGCGGTTCCGATCTCGAGGTCGCGGTAGGCTTGACGCGAATCGATCGAGAGGATCTCGCCGCCGATGCGCCGCGCCAGGGCGATCGCCACGGCGGTCTTGCCCACCGCAGTGGGCCCCACCAGATAGAAGAGATCCGGAATCGTCACTCGCTCCCGCCTCGACCGAAGCGGCGATTCAGCTCGAGCAGCGAGACGAAGACGAATGTGGGACGCCCATGCGGGTCGCCGTGAGGCATGGCCGTGCGGAAGAGCTCGTCGACGAGGCGGTTCATCTCCTCCATGCTCAGCGGCGTGCCCGACTTGATCGCCGCCCGGCAGGCGAACGCTCGGGCGAGGCCCTCGAGGGTCTCCCCCTCCCGCAATCCCGTCTCCTCGGCCTCCGCCAATAGGTCGCGCAGCAGACTGGCCTCACTCCGCGCCCGCCAGAGTGGCGGGACGCCGCGCACCACGACGCTCTCCTCACCGAACTCCTCGACATCGAATCCCATGCGGAGCAGGCTGCCCTTGATCTCCCCGAAGAGGCGACTCTCCGGTTCGGTCAGTTCCTGGACGACCGGAAAGAGGAGCTGCTGTCCGCCGGCTGGCTCGCGCTGCATGCGGGCGAGGATCTGCTCGTAGAGGATCCGTTCGTGGGCGGCATGCTGATCGATGATCAGCAGCCCCTTGCGCGTTTGCGCCAGCACATAGCGGTTGTGGAGCTGCCAGAGTGAGACCAGATCCGGAGGGCTGCCGCCGCCGGCGCCGGCGGTGTCGGTCAGCGGACCCTGCAGACCCATCGCTTCCTGAAACGCTTCGGCATCCTCGGGCGCCGCACGCTTGGGTGACTCGCCCAGGATCCCCTCCCCGCTTCCCGCCGCCGTGCCGTAGAACGCCGCGGTGGCCTCTCGCCCATCGATCGCCCCCCAGCGCGCAGGCCTGGCGGGAGCACCGGCACTCGATTGGCGCGGGGGCGCGGGGGCCGAGGATCCCGTCGCCGGCGAGCGTTCCGTGCCCAGAAAGAGGCGCGGTAGCAGCTTGGCCACGGCCTGGTGCACCGCGCGCTGCACGCAGCCGAAGACCATCCGCTCGTCGAGAAAGCGCACCTCCTGCTTGGTTGGATGGAGATTCACGTCCAGTCGATCGGGCGGAACGGTCACGAAGAGCACCGCCCAGGGATTCTGGTGGCCGGGGATCAGATCGCCGAAGCCTTGCCGCAGGGCCTGCGCGAGGTAGGGCGAAGCGACGGCGCGTCCATTGACGAAGAGCGTCTGGTGGTATCGTCCGGCGCGCGCCAGCTCCGGGACCCCCACGAAGCCGCGCACGGCCACTCCGCCTTCGCGCGCCTCCACCGGCAGCAGGCCCTCGACCAATCGCGCTCCATGGATCTCGATCAGCCGCGCGCGCAGATCGGGCGCCGCCGCCCATTCGAAGAGCGGCTTGCCGTCCTGGAAGAAGGCCCAGGCGATTCCCGGAGCCGCCACGGCGAACGCCGTCACGGTCGCGCGTGCGAGGCGCAGCTCGGCCGCCGGGCTCTTGAGGAAGCGCTTGCGCACCGGCGTGTTGAAGAACAGCTCCTCGACCCGCACCGTGGTCCCCGGCGCACGCGCGGCGGCTTCGAGGGCGCCGGTCTGCCCGCCCGAGGCCCGCAGTTGCCAGGCATCCTCGCTCCCGCGGCAGCGGCTGATGAGGGTCAGGTGCGAGATCTCGGCTATGGAGGCCAGGGCCTCGCCGCGAAACCCGAGCGTCGAGACACGCAGCAGATCCTCCTCGCGCGAGATCTTGCTCGTCGCATAGCGCTCCAGCGCCAGTGCCAGCTCCGCGCGGGGGATCCCCCGACCGTCGTCCTGGATTTCCAGGTGGCGATCCAGCGCTTCGCGGACATCGATCCGGATGCGCGTGGCCTCGGCGTCCAGCGCGTTCTCGAGTAGCTCCTTCAGTGCGGCTGTAGGGCGGGTGATCATCTCGCCCGCGGCGATGCGTCCCACGACCTCATGGGGCAAGCGTTGGATCTTCTGTGCTTCGGTCTCCGGCATCGCGTTCGCTCGGCTCCGTCAGGATGTGGGGGGCTCGGGACGCAACCGCGCCACCGCGGAGAGGACCCGATCCACCGAGAGTTCTCGCCAGCAGCGCCGATGGCCGAGCCAGCAACGCCGCGGTCCGTGAACGTGACAGGGACGACAGGCCAACTCTACCCCAACCGCCGTCGCGTTGCCCAGGGGGGAGAAGCCGAGACTGGGCGCGGTCGGTCCGAAGAGCCCGATCGCGGGAACCCCGATCGCGGTGGCCATGTGCAGGATCCCCGAATCACTCCCCACGAAGAGTGATGCGCAGCGCAGCAGCGCGGCCACATGTGGCAACGTGGCGCGGACCTCGAGACGTCCGGGCGACGGTTCCCGCCAGAAGACTCCGGCGGCAGCGCCCCCCGCACCCTGCGACGCGGAGGGTGCCATCAACCGGACGACGCCCCACCCGCGCTGCTGCAGACACGCCTCGATCTGGGAGATCAGCGCCTCGGGGACGGCCTTGAGCGGGCGGCTGGCCCCGGGACCGGTCACGAGCCACCCGCGCTCGGGATGGCCGCTCCGCTCCAGCCGCGCCGCCAGTCCGGGATGCTCCGCACGGCCCAGCTCGGTCTGCGGAGTCAATGCCGAGAGGGCGATCGGTCGGCCGGCGATGCTGCGCGCCAATCGCACGACATACGGCTCGACCGCGGGCACGCGCGATCCCCCCAGCACGCGCAGGCGGCGGTGGAGCGCGGCCGTCGGGTAGCGCACGGAACGCGCGTGCGGCGCGTAGCGGCGCAGCGCACGCCATCCGCGCAGGCCGCCCTGCCAGTCGCAGACGGTCCGGGCGGGGAGTGGCGCGATGGCGGATTCGACCGCGGCGACCTCGTGCACGAACGGCAGTCCGCGCAGCAGGGGGGCGAAGCGATCCTGCGTGAGCACACGGATCAGAAGCTGCGGACGTCGCCCGGAGAGCAGGCGCAGCGGCCCGCTGGTCAGCAGCACGTCGCCCAGGCTGCTGAGACGGATCACCAGGAGGGGATCGTCCCAGGCGTCGGCCGGCCAGCGCTCCCGAGCCTCCGGCGGCGGCGCCCCGCGGGACCGCGCGGCGACCGGCGGGGAGGCCGGTCTACTGCTCGGGGAAGGCTTGGGCGAAGTCATAGACGTCGTCGAAGTCGTTGATGCAATCCTCTGCGGTCGAGCTCAGCAGGCCCTCCTCCACCATCCGAAAGACCAACTCCCCCACGTCGCGCGTCCGCCGGAGGCCGAAGTGCCGCAGCACCGTCAGCGCCATCGGCCCGTACTGATCGCGTGCCTCCTCGGCAAAGGCGGTCAGGAGCTCGCGGCCGCGAATGTGGCCTTCGCGTGCGAAGAGCTGACGGGCTCGCGCCAGCGCCATGTAGATCAGGAAGAAGGCCTGCGGGCGAAAGCGCGGGTCCCGCTCGCACAGTTCGTAGATCCTACGCTCGCGTTCATCGATCATGGCCGATCTCCATCCCGCGCCTGCGCGGATGCACCGAAGGGCAGTTCGCGCGGCCCGGCCATGCGGGTACGTCCGCTGAGCGGATCGACGACGGTGTGGCGCCGCCAGCGCTCGTCCTGGGATGTCGGATGATCGGCATTGTAGTGCAGGCCGCGCGACTCGCGCCGCGCGCGGGCGCAGCCGATGATCAGATCCGCGATCAGGGCCAGATTGCGCAGCTCGATCAGATCGCTATCGAGCAGGAAGTCCCAGTAGTAGCTTTCGATGCTCTCGCGGAAGAAGTGAATGTATCGCCGCGCCAGCTCGAGGCGATGATCGCTGCGCACGATTCCCACAAAGTCCCACATGAGAGCCCGCACGAGCGTCCAATGCGAGTTGACCAGCACCGACTCCTTGGCCAGCGTCGCCGATCCGGGATCCCAGGGAGGGATCTCGCGCGAGGCGCGCCCCGCGGCAAGCCCCTCGATCGCCGCGCGCGCTGCGCGGCGCGCGCAGACGACCGACTCGAGGAGCGAGTTGCTCGCCAGGCGATTGGCTCCATGGAGCCCGGTGCAAGCGGCCTCTCCGGCCACGAAGAGGCGGCGCAGGTCGGTGCGACCATCGATATCGGCCACGATCCCCCCGCACATGTAGTGCGCCGCGGGAACCACCGGGGCCGGCTCGCGGGTCAGGTCGATCCCCAGCGCCAGGCAGGTGCCGTAGATCATCGGGAAGCGCCGCTTGACCCGCTCCGCGCCGATCGGGCTGAGATCCAGGAGCACGTGGGCCTCCCCGCGGCTCTTCATCTCCGAATCGATTGCGCGCGCAACGACATCGCGCGGAGCGAGTTCCGCGCGTGAGTGATAGCGCTGCATGAAGGCCTCGCCGCCGATCGCGCGCAGGACCGCACCCTCGCCGCGCACGGCCTCGGAGATCAGGAAGCGCCGCTCGCGTGGATGGAAGAGGCAGGTGGGATGAAACTGGACGAATTCGAGGTCGGCCAGGCGCGCGCCGGCCCGATGGGCCATGGCCAGTCCATCGCCGCTGGCCACGTCGGGGTTGCTCGTATAGCGATAGACCTTGCCGCACCCGCCGGTGGCCAGGAGGGTCTGATCGGCAGCGAAGCGCAAGATCTCCCCGCCGGCAACGTCGAGCACATAGGCGCCGACCACGGCGGTGTCCCCCCGCGTCGTCAGGGTGCCGGCGAGCTTGCTGGTGGTGATCAGATCCACGACGCAGTGATGCTCGAACAGATCGATCCGCGGGTGGGCGCGTACGCGATCGAGCAAGACCTGTTCGATCGCCCGCCCGGTCTCATCGGTCACGTGCAGCACCCGCCGGCGGGAATGGCCACCTTCGCGGCCCAGATCGTAGCCGTCGCCGTCTTCCTGTTGAGAGAAGCGCACCCCGAGGCGTTCGAGGCTCTCGATGGCGGCGGGCCCCTCGGCGACCAGCGTGCGCACGACCTCCGCGTCGCACAGGCCCCCGCCCGCCTCGACGGTGTCCCGTGCGTGGCGCTCGAAGCTGTCGTCGGGCGCCAGAACCGAGGCCACCCCACCCTGCGCCAGCCACGTATTCGTGTCCCACGCCTCACGCTTCGTCAGGATCGCCACACGCCCCGCCTCGGCGGTCTCGAGAGCGAAGGTCAGGCCCGCGAGCCCCGAGCCGATGACCAGGAATTCGTACTCCCGCATCTGCATCCGCGCATTCCCCGTCGTTCGCCGGTGGCTGGCGCAAAGCGGCAAACGCCGAGTAAGTCCTTTCTTCAATTAGTCTTAGAGGTCCTCGCCGGGGCCCGGCAGCGTCCCAACAGCCTGCTGTTTGGGCTTCAGCGGAGTATACGGAACGCCGATATATAGAACAACGGGCGAAGCATGCCCGCCGGCGTATCACCGCGCCGCTGCCCTGGAGCGTGGCAGGAGGTCGAATCATGCAGCGCAATTCGCGCGTGCTCTTCGCACTGGCCCTGGTTGCGGCCGCCGTTCTCAGCGGCACGGCCTGCTTCGATCAGGATCAGGCTCGTACCCAGGTGACGATCACCCGCGTGGCCGATCCGCAATGGCCCGACACGCTCGCCTCCGGACCCTACCTCTCCGACGTGCTCGATCCGGGGCCCGATGGGATCCCGAACACGATGGACGACATCGTCTACGAGGACGAGGCGCTGTTGACGGTTACGAGCAACGCGCCGTCGGATCTGCAGGTGATCAAGCCGAACGGCCCGTACGCCCGCGTGACGCTCGAGCGCTACCGCGTCGACTTCGAGATCCCCGGGGAGCAGATCGAGCCGATCGAGGGCAGCATGCACCTCGTGGTACCGAGCGGGAGCCGGGCCACCGGATCGATCGTGCTGGTCACCGGATTCGCCAAGACGCAGCCGCCTCTGAGCACGCTCGCCGGCGGCGGCGACGAGCTGACCGGCACGGCACGCATCACCGTCCACGGCACCGAGGAAACGTCGGGGGACGAGATCGTCGCTGAGGCGTCGATCGCGGTCCACTTCGCCGACTGGGTGCAGTAGGCGCCGGCCGGGTCGGGTCGGGACGGGCGATGCGATCCCCCGCGTCCCGGGCCGTGGCGCCTAGCCGCTGCGGAGCGGAGTGCGCAGCCTCCCCTCGCAGAGCCGATCCAGCTCTGCTTCCCCTTCGAGCAGTTCCAACCGCGCCGCTACGACGTAGACCGGTGGCAGGCGATCGGCGTCGGCGGCCAACTTGATCGCGTCCTTCTCGGTCACCAGGACGCCCGCCAGGGACGCGCGCGTGACGGCCTTCCGCAACTCGCGCGCTTCGGGAGCGCCGAACGGCGCATGATCCGCGGCTAGGCGCTGCCAGTGCGGGACCACGCCGCGCTCGACGAGCCCGTCCAGGAAACTGCCAGGCCGCCCGATGGCGGTCCAGACGCCCCAGCGACCCCGGGCCAGCTGCTCCCACGCGATCTCCATCGGGGCGGCGCCGGCCGGCTGCAGCCGCCGCGGCAGGTCCCAACGATTGCGTGTCCAGATGCGCGGCTGTCCGGGGCAGACCGCATCGAGCCAACGCGTCCATTCCCCCCGATCGCTGCAGCGCTCGCTGCGGTGCAGCACCAGGAGATCCGCCCGGCGCAGCGCGCGGTAGGGCTCGCGCAGATCACCGGCCGGCAGCAGTCGCCGGCTTCCGGGTCGGCGCGAGGCGTCGACCATGGCGATGCGCAGATCCTGATGTAGGCGCAGGTCCTGGAACCCGCCATCGAAGACCGCCACATCCGCCTCGAGCTGCCCCGTCGCCAGGACTGCCGCGCCCCACCGGCGGTGCGGAGATACGAGAATCGGAATGCCCGGGGCCAGATGATGCAGCAGGAGGCTCTCTTCCCCCGCCTGCTCCCAGCCCTCCCGCGGGGGGGACCGCCCGTCGGTCAGCAGCCGTGGCGTCCGGCATCCCCGCGGTGCGCCGTAGCCGTGCGCCACCAGCAGCGGACGCCAGCCGGCGTTGCGCAAGCGCAGGGCCAGAAAGGCCGCGAACGGCGTCTTGCCCGATCCGCCGGCGGCCAGCGCCCCGACACCGGCCGTCGCGATCGGCCATCGGTGGCGCCCCCCCCCGGCGCGCCGTAGCAGCGCGCTGCGCAGCGAGACGGCGACGCCATAGAGGGCGGCCAGCGGCGTCAGACAACCCCGCAGCAGGCGATCGGTGGCGCCGCCTTCACCGGAGGCCAGTCTGCGGTGTCGCGCGTGCCAGTCCATCAGGC
>WJJG01000329.1 GCA_014729815.1 Candidatus Eiseniibacteriota bacterium | reverse complement strand
GCGGATGCAAGCCAATGACACCTCGTCATCGATCAGGCCGCGGAGGTGTTCATAGAAGGGCCACCCCTCGTCATAGGGCATCACGACGAAGACGTAGGGGCGTCCCCCGGTCAGCGTTTGTACCGTGGCGCCCAGAACATCCGGATCGGTCCGCTCACGCATCTCCTGCTCCGTTCGTGCTGCTCGCTTCCACCAACGCCCCTCCGTGGGCCTCGCCGAACGAGGCCCGTCCTGTGTGATCATCGCACGTTCGCCAGGTTGCAGCCAGGCCGAGAGGTTCGCCAGCGGTTGAGCCGGGGGCGGCCAGAGGGTAGAGTCCTGCCCATCATGATCATCGTCAACAACCGGGACAAACTCGATTGGCACAAGGGCATGACGGTCCACGACCTTCTCCAGGAGATGGGCTACAGCTACAAACTGATCACCGTCACCGTCAACGGCACGCTGGTACCCCAATCCGACTACGAAGATCATGAGGTCCCCGACGGGGCCGAGGTGACCGTCTTTCATCTGGCCCACGGAGGCTGAACGCGCGCGACGGGAGGGGATGTTATGGAGTTCGGCGCGATCCTGATCCTGATCGTCACTCCCCTGCTGATCCTGCTCGCCGCCGTGGTCGGCTACGTTGCGACGCGTGAGGAGGCGCCGTGAGCGGGACGGTTGCCTCGCTGGTCGGCTATCTGGCGGTGGTGATCCTGATCGGGGTGCTCTCGGCGCGCCGCTCGAGCCGCAGCCTCAGCGAGTTCTACCTCGGCGGGCGCACGATGAGCGACTTCGTCGTGGCGCTCAGCGCGGTCGTCTCGGGACGCAGCGCCTGGCTGATGATGGGCGTCGTCGGGGCGACCTTCGTGCTGGGCGTGCGAATGGCCTGGTTCATACCCGGCTATGTGATCGCCGAGCTGCTGATGTTCCTCTTCGCCGCGCGCCGCATCCGCCGCTTCACCGAGCGTCACGACAACGTCACCCTGCTCGACTACTTCGCCTCCCGCTTCCGCGATGAGAGCGGGCTGCTGCGCGTGACGGCGGCCGTGATCATCGTCGTCTTCTTCACCGCCTATGTCGGCGCCCAGCTCAAGGCCGGGCAGGTGATGTTCAACTACCTCTTCGGCTGGGAGTCGGTCGTCTCGGGCATCGCCCTGATGGCGCTGATCGTGGGGTTCTATACGATCGTCGGCGGCTACCGCGCCGTCTCGATCACCGATGCGATTCAGGCCGTGCTGATGCTGCTCGGTCTGGGCGTGCTGCCGATCGTCGGCTTCCTCGCCGCGGGGGGACCGGGCGAGGCTTGGCGGACGCTGGCAGGACTCTCGCGCGCCGCGGCGGCCGAAGGCGGCACCTTCTCGATGCTCGGATTCGGCAGCCTGGCCGGCGTGGTCAGCGGACTCAGCATCGGCCTCGGCTCGCCGGGCAATCCGCACATCATCGTGCGCTACATGTCGATTCGGCGGGCGCAGCGCCTGCGCATGGCGGCGCTGGTGGGGACGATCTGGAACGTGCTGCTCGGCTGGGGCGCGGTCTACACGGGTCTCGCCGCACGGGCGCTCTACCAGCCGGCGACGCTACCCGATCCGAACAACCAGGCCTTCGTGCACATGGCCACCGACCTCTTCCCTCCCGTGCTGGCGGGCCTCATGTTGGCAGCCCTGATCGCCGCCATCATGTCCACCGCCGACTCGCAGATTCTGGTCGTCTCCTCGAGCATCACGCGCGATCTCTACGAGAAGGTCATCCGCCGGGGACGCGAGGTCACGCCGCGGGCGGCCGTGCGCCTGGGGCGCACCTGGGCGGGACTGGTGATCCTGGCCGCTGGGCTGCTCAGTTGGCTCACTGCCGCCTACGCCGGCCACCGCGTCTTCAGCACCGTCTTCAGCTACGTGCTGCTCGCTTGGGCCGGATTGGGCTCCTCCTTCGGGCCGCCGCTGCTGCTCTCGCTCTACTGGCGTCGTGCGACGAAGGCGGGCGCCTTCGCCTCGTTCCTCACCGGAACGGGTGGCTGCATCCTCTGGATCGCCCTGGGCCTGAAGGCTGCCACCGGGCTCCACGAGATGCTGGTGGGATTCGCACTCTCGCTGGTGGTGATGATCGCGGTCAGTCTGGCCACCCCCCCGCCAGAGGGGGCCGCCGAGATGCTCGCGCAGATGCGCTCGGGAGAGCCGTCGCGCCGAGCCGGCTAGATCGGACGTGTGCCCCGCCGCAGCCATGCGCGCACGCCGGGCTCGAGGCGCCGACCGAGAGCGCGGTACACCTTTGCATGATAGCTATTTATCCAGTCCTTCTCATCCTTCGTGAGAAGCCGGCGGTCGATCAGGCGGCGGTCGATGGGCGCCAACGTCAGCGGCTCGAACTGCATCCATTCGCGCTCCTTGGTCGAGCGCTTCGCATCCCGCACGACCACCACCAGGTTCTCGGTGCGGAAGCCGTAGCGCCGCGGGACGTAGTAGCCCGGCTCGATCGAGATCACATTGCCGATCGAGAGCTCCGCCTCGCTGCGCTTCCCGAAGCCCACCGGACCCTCGTGGACACTCAGGTAGTGCCCCACGCCATGACCGGTGCCGTGACCGTAGTCGAGCCCGGCGTCCCACATCTTCCGTCGCGCGATGGCCTCCATGCGCACCCCGATGGCGCCCTGCGGGAAGCAGGTCGTAGTCAGCGCGATGTGGGACTTGAGCACGCGTGTGAAGTGGCGCTTCTCACGCGGCGTCGCTTTGCCCAGCGTCACGGTGCGGGTCACATCGGTCGTGCCGTCGAGATACTGCCCGCCCGAATCGACCAACAGGATCCCGCGCTTTCCGATGCGGCGATCGGTGCCCGCGCGCGGGCGATAGTGGATCACCGCGCCGTTGGGACCGAAGGAGACGATCGAGGCGAAGGAGGGGCCCTGATTGCGATCCTCGGCCGCGCGCAGGCAGTCGAGCACCGCGGCGGCCTCCGATTCGGTGATCCGGTAGCGGCGCGCTGCGCGATCGATCCAGTGGAAGAAGCGCACCAGCGCCACCCCATCGCGCACGTGGCAGTCGCGCATTCCCTGCACCTCGGTCGAGTTCTTCACGGCCTTCAGGCCCAGCACCGGGCTCCCCTTGAAGACGATCTCCGCGCCCCGCAGGCGATCGACCACCCAGCGATTGACCGAGTCCGGATCGACCAGCACACGAGCGCCCTTGCGCCCCAGATCGCGCAGCGCCTGACCGACCTCTTCGTAGGGACGGATGCGGGCGTGTGTGCGCAGCGTGCGTTTCGCGCGCGGCGTCAGTCGCGAGGCATCCAGAAAGAGCATCGCGCCACGGGCCGTCACGATCGCGTAGGAGATCGCCAGCGGAACGAACTCGACATCGCGGCTGCGGATGTTGAAGAGCCAGGCGATCTCATCGAGCAGGGTGACGACCTGGGCACGGGCGTTGGCCTCGGCCAGCTCGCGACGCACGCGCCGCAGCTTCGAGTCGACCGACTGCCCCGCATAGCGGCGCGGATGCAACACGATCGGCGCCGAGGGCATCGGCGGCCGCTCCTTCCACAGCCGATCGATCGGATTGCGGGCGGGCAGGCGCAGGCGCGCGCCCCGTTCGGCGACCCTCTCCTGCAGGGTCTCGGCGCGCTGGTTCGAGAGCGTGCGCGGATCGGCGCCGAGGAACTGACCGCTGCGGAGATTCCGCGCGAGCCAGTCGTCGGCCTTGGGCACGCCCGGCTGACCGACGCGGAAGAGCTGGAAGACGTCGCGATCGAGTTCACGTTCGGCTTGCAGGTAGTAGCGCGAGTCGGTCCAAAGACCGGCCATGCGGTGCGTGACGACCAGATCCCCGGCGCTGCCGGTGAAGCCGCTGAGCCACTCGCGCCGCTTCCAGCAGTCGGGCACATACTCGCTCAGATGGGGATCCTCGGTCGGGACGAGGTAGGCGGCCAGTCCCCGCGTCTTCATCCAGCGCCGCAGCGCGGCGACCCTCTCGCGTGCGTTCATCTGCGTCCCCCATTCCGTTGTCGAGCTTCGCCCCGGTCCGCTGCGACCTGCTGCACCGGACTCACTTGCGGCATCCTCCCGCCTGCGTGCCGGCTTCTCAAGGAGGAAATCCTCCCGCCGGGGTCCCCGGGCCAGCACCCCGCCTCACCGTCGTGCCGTTGCTCGAGTTGCTGCAACCTGCTATTCTGATTGTATTGAACGTGCCGAGTTGCGATCGCGCGGCAACGGTGGACCGCTCGGAGGTCCGCCAAGGCAAGGAGGCAGTCATGCGAGTTCTGCTCGTGCTGCTCTGTGCTACCCTGCTTATTCTCACGATGCCCGGCGCCTCCGCTCAGCGCATGGTGGGATACTCGGAGGAGACGGTTGCCGTCCCCGATCCGCGATCGACCTGCTCGGTGGGTGAGATGAACTACCACTACGACGGCTCGATCGAGAACGGCTACTGCTGGGACTCCGGAGGCACCGGTCCGCCGTACTACGGCGCCTTCGCCGAGGCCTTCAACCTCGGCCCCGGTACGATCAACTGCGCGGCCTTCTGGCTCACGCAGATCGGCTACGTCTACGGTACTCCGCTCGACTGCTACGTCTGGGACGGGGGCATCAGCGGAGAACCGGCGGAGGTGCTGTGCGTTGTGCCGGGATTGACACCGACCAACATCCCCTACTGGCCCGATTGCGGCAGGAACGACTTCCAGGTGGGCTGCGATGTCGCCGGCGAGTTCACCGTGGGCTGGTGGGTGGATTGGCCCCACTACGTCTGCGAATGGTACACCTGCGTCGACCAGAACGGCCCTGGAGGACATCCCTGGACCTGTGTGCTCCCGGGCGTCGGCTATCCAACCGGGTGGCAACATCCGGAGGTCATCTGGGGCGGCACCGCCAGTCTGGCGATCGGCGTGCTCTTCCTGCCGGCGGATCCGGCGGGCGTGGAGGAGCTGCCGGCCGATCGGCCCCCGGCAGCGTGTGTCTCCTGGGGTGAGATTCGATCGCTCTTCGGTCACTAGCTCGTCTCGCTGACGGTGGGCCCGAACCGTACGGGAGTTGAGAAGGAGGCAGGATATGTCTGGGCGTTTCGCGACGCTGCTGGCGCTGATGGTGCTCTTGATCCCCGCCGGAGCCGCAGCGCAGACGCAGATCGGACACGGGGATTCCGCCAGCCTTCGCGACGATCCCACATCCAACTGCGCCATCGGCTCGCTGTGCCGCAATGACGACGGGTCGGCGGAGAACGGCTATTCGTGGGATTTCGCCGGCACCCAGGAGCCCTACTACGGCGCCTTTGCAGAGAGCTACGATCTCGGGCCCGGGACTGTCTCCTGCGGAGCCTACTGGTTCACCCAGATTGGCTACTTCTACGGCCGACCGATGGACGCCTACGTTTGGGAGGGTGGCGTCACTGGCGAGCCGGGCGCGGTGCTCTGCATGCTCCCGCAAGTGGTCCCGACCAACGTCCCCTTCTGGCCGGATTGCGGCAAGAACGACTTCAGTCTCGACTGCGATGTCACCGGGGAGTTCACCGTCGGATACTGGGCAGACTTCTCCGACCACGCGCAGGAATGGTTCATCTGCGCGGATGAGAACGGACCCGGCGGCCACCCCTGGACTTGCATTGCCCCGGGAATCGGCTATCCGTCAGGTTGGCAACCGGTGACCGTCGTATTCGAGGAGTGCCGGAGCCTGCTCATCGGCGCGCACTTCATTCCACGCGAGCCGTCGGGCGTCGAGGAACTGCCGATCGATGCGCCGCCAGCGATCTCCTCGGCCTGGGGGCGCGTGAAGACGCTCTTCCGCTAGCTCCATTGCGCGCGTGCGCCGCCAGGGATTTCGCGCCCGACGAACGACTACGCCCGTGAGGATCACTCCTCACGGGCTACGACGATCCACCCTGATCGACAGAAGACGGGATGGAGGCGGCAACCGGATTCGAACCGGTGATAACGGTTTTGCAGACCGTCGCCTTAGCCACTTGGCTATGCCGCCTCGCATGGGCGGAGACGCAGAAGGCAGCGCACGCCGCGCCGCCTTCTGCGCATCGGAGCGGGAGACGAGATTTGAACTCGCGACAGCCACCTTGGCAAGGTGGTGCTCTACCGAACTGAGCTACTCCCGCAGAGAAGCGCCGCCATTTGTAGCGGTTGGCGCCATTTTGGTCAAGTCGTATTCTATCCGCGCTCGCGCGCGATCGTCAAGTCCGACGCCGCATCCAAGGGCTGCCGGCGCGTCCTCGGTGGTCCGGTAATCGACTGCCCCGCAGATGATTCTACGATCGGCAGCCCGCCCGACATCCTTAGCGCAGTCCGTGCGACGCCCATCGCGCAGGCCGCCCTCAGCCTTCCAGCTCCGCCGTCCGTAGCGCGCGCGCCCGCGCGTAGGCCCCCTCGTGCGCCTCGGCGGCCCGCCCCCAGGAGTGATCGATGCGCATGATCTGGGCCACGAGCCTCTTGAAGGCCCGCGTGCGCCGGTAGAGCGCCAGGGCGCGCTCGATCGCCGCCCGCAGCGCCTGGGGGGTGTATGCGTCGAAGACGATCCCGTTGCCGCGACCGGTATGCACGACGAACTCCTCGACCGTGTCGGCCAGCCCCCCCGTGGCGTGCACCACCGGCACCGTCCCATAGCGCAGGCTGTACATCTGGTTCAGACCGCACGGCTCGTAGCGCGCCGGCATCAGAAAGAAGTCGCTGCCGGCTTCGATCAGGTGCGCCAGCGGCTCGTCGAACCCGATCACCACCGCCAGGCGATCGGGAAAGCGCCGCGCCAGCGCCTGCAGACACTCCTCGTGCTCCCGCTGCCCGGTGCCCAGCACGACCAGTCGCAGATCCAGCACATCGAGCGCCGACTCGAGCACCTCGCCGAGCAGATCGAAGCCCTTCTGATCGACCAGCCGCGAGACGATGCCGAAGAGCGGCACGCGCGGCTCGGGCGGCAGATGCATCGTCTCGAGCAGGCGCACCTTGTTGCGCTCCTTGCCGCGGAAGTCGGACGGACCGTAGTTGTGCGGGATCAGCGGATCACGCAGCGGATCCCAACGCGTGGTATCGATCCCGTTGAGGATCCCCACCAGCCGATCGGCGCGCGCGCGCAGCAGCCCGCCCAGCCCAAAACCCAACTCGTCGGTCTGGATCTCGCGCGCGTAGGTGGGGCTGACAGTGGTGATCAGGTCGGCGAGCTGCAGCCCGGCCTTCATCAGGTTGATGCGCCCGTGGAACGCGAGCGGCCCGCCGCCGCGATAGAGGGCCTCCCCGATGCCCATCTCGGTCAGGAGCCGCGGAACCTCCCCCGATGCGACGGGATCCTCGGGGAAGATGCCCTGGTAGCCGAGATTGTGGATGCTCAGCAGCGTGGCGGTCTGGCGCAGCGCCGGCGGGGCATTCTTGCCCCGCAGTAGCGCCGCCGCCAACGCCGTCTGGTGATCGTTCAGGTGGACGATCTCGGGTGCCCAGTCGAGGATCCGGCACACCTCGAGCACGCCGCGGCACAGGAACGTGTGGGAGAGCAGCGCGTCGGGCCAGGCGCGGCCGGTCGCCGGGTCCACGTACGGATCCGGCCGATCGAAGAAGCGCGCGCACTCGAGCAGGAGCAGCTCGGCGCCATGCTCGGGCAAGCGCCCCCGATGCACCCGCCCCCTGACGGGCCCATCGCCCATCTCGATCGTCAGCTCGCCGATCGCTTCCATCTCGTGCGCCGACAGGCGCTCGCGAACCGGCTCGTAGAGCGGCAGGAGCGCACGCACGCGATGCCCGCGGTCGGTCAGCGCATGGGTCAGCGCTCCGGCGACGTCGGCCAGTCCGCCGACCTTCACCAGCGGTACCATCTCGCAGGATGCGTACAGAACGTCCACGCCGGCCGCGCCCCCTCCCTACAGATCAATCTCCCGCAGCGCAGCGGCGGCCTCTTCCGGCGCCACCGGATTGATGTAGAAACCGGTGCCCCACTCGAAACCCGCCACCTGGGTCAGCTTGGGCATGATCTCGAAATGCCAGTGATAGGGCTGCGCCCCGCGCCCCACATTGCAGGGCGAGGTGTGGATGACGAAGTTGTACGCGGGACGCTCCAGCAGCCGATGGATCCGCTGCAGCGTTTCGCGCATCGCGCGGGCGAGGCCGTCGAGATGCTCGTCGGGGATGCGCTCGAAGCTCGACTGATGCGCCTTGGGCAGCAGCCAGGTCTCATAGGCGAAGCGTGGGGCAAAGGGCGCGAGCGAGACGAAGTTCTCGTTCTCGGCCACGATGCGCCGCCCCTCCCCGAGCTCCTGGTGGATGATGTCACAGAAGATGCAGCGTTCCTTCAGCTCGTAGTGCTGCTGGCAGCCGGAGAGCTCATCGAGGATGCTGCGCGGCACGATCGGCATGGCGATCAGCTGCGTGTGCGGGTGCGCCAAGGTGGCGCCGGCGGCCTCGCCATGGTTCTTGAAGACCTGGATGTAGCGGAAGCGGCGGTCGCCGGAGAGATCCTGCATCCGCGTGCGATAGGCCACGAGCACCTGGCGGATCTGTTCGGCCGAGAGGTCGCTGAGCTCGGCATGATGATCGGGCGACTCGATGACGACCTCGTGGGCGCCGATGCCGTTCATCTTGTCGTAGATGCCTTCCCCCCGTCGCTGCAATTGCCCTTCGATCTGCAGGGCGGGATACTTGTTCGAGACCACACGCACTTGCCAGCCGGGCCCGTCGGGGCGGCCCTCGGCCGGTCGCAGCGCGAAGGTCTCCGGCGGTGTCTGCACCTCCTGACCGCCGCAGAAGGGACAGTCATTGTCGAGCGTCCGCGGGACGGCGTGCTCGAAATCCTTCGGCCGGCTGGCCCGACCCGAGGCGATGATCACCCAGCGCCCGATCACCGGATCGCGGCGGAGTTCCGGCATCTCTCTCAGCTCCCTCGCTGACGCTCGCCCAGCCACTGCGTGCGCTCGCCCTGCGTGTTCTCGTAGGTCTGCTCGAGCAAGGCTTGCGCTGCTGCGCTCAGGACCTGGCCGCGACGCTCCAGAACCGTGCGGGCGGTGCGCAGGAACGACGCCCACTCGATCGCCTCGGCCCGCGCGCCCAGACCCCAGGCGAAAGCCGGCACCCAACGCGGCGCCAGACCCGCGCCACCGAAGAGCTGCGCGCCCACCCCGATCACGCCGCCGGTGGGCAGCAACGTCCCGATGGCGGTCTTGACGTGGTCGCCGATCAGACAGCCCAGCTTCCGCCGCCCGGTGGGGCGGTAGGCGCCCGCCTCCCACATGCGCACCTCGCCATAGGTGTTCTTCAGATCCGAGTTGGTCGTTCCGGCACCCAGATTGACCCAGGAGCCGACGTATGCGTGCCCCAGGAATCCATCGTGCGCCTTGTTCGACCAGTTGAGCATCACACTGCGCTCGACCTCGCCGCGCACCCGGCAGCCGGCGCCGATCACACTGCCGGCGATCCGGCCGCCCAGGACCCGCGCCCCTGCGCCGATCCGCGCCGGGCCCTCGATCGTCGTGAAGGGCGCGATGCGCACATCCTCGCCGATCCAGATCGGTCCCCCCGCAGCATCGAGCACGGCCGACTCGTGGATCTGCGCGCTCTGATGAGTCCAGATCGACTCGCGATCCCCGTCCGCGCCGCGCTCGAGGTCCTCGCCGAGCAGCTCGCCGCTCCAGGCCACCAGCTCCCAGCCGTGCCGCAGCAGGCGCGTGCCCGGCTCGCCCTCCAGGCGCGTCAGCTTCGCGGGGCGCGCCTTGCCATCGGCGATCCGGCACGCCTCGCGGCAATCGTCGGCCCGGTACGCCAGCAGAAGGTCCGGTGCGTCTCCTGCGCCGGCCGGAACCGTGAGCCCCTCCCCCGGTTCGAGGGCATCGATCTGCGGCCAGATGCGCGTATCGGCGACCCAGGCGGCGTGGATGCAGAGCGGGGCGCGATCCACGGCCCCTGCGCCGCAGCCGTGCTGGCTGGCGCAGCGGCGCTGATCGGTCAGGCCCCACTCCGGCAACACGGCCTGTAGGCAAGGCCGCGCGATCGCATAGCGCACCGGTTGGCCACAGACCTGCGCCAGGCGCTCGCGCAGGGTCAGGCCGCCGACCATCAGTTCGCTGGCCGGCCGCGCGGTGACCAGCGGACCGATCTGCTCGATGGCCTGATCCTCGAAGATCAGCAATCCGCGCTCCATGCGTTCCCCTCTCCGGGCGGTGGTCCGGGATCCGTCCCCGTCCGTTGCCGCGCGCGCCGACATGCGTCGCTGGCGCTGCGCTGCAGGCGCGCGCCGCGCTCCCGCCTAGCGGATGTGGACCAGCGTATCGACGATGAACGCGCCTTCGTGTCCCAGGCCCAGCGCCTCCCGGCGGAGCGCATCGGCTTCATCGCGCGAGAGGCAGTCCCCCACGCGCACCTTATAGAGGATGCCCTCGAACTCGACGTAGACCTCGGCGTCGAACATCTCACGATACTCGGCCGCGCGCTGCTCGGCCAACGCCCGGTCGGAGGTCGCGAAGAGCTGCACCCGGTAGCCGTAGCGTTGCGGCCGATCCGGTTCCCGCTCTGCATCCGTCTCGCGCGCCTCGGGCGGCAGATCCTCGCCGCTCAGCCCCCGCTCGCCCTCGGGCAGAATCGGGATCGCTTCGCGCGCATCCTCGCGCACGCGCTCCGCCTCCTCTTCCGAAGGCATCTCGGTGGGCAGGTCGGGCGGCGTGCGCGGTGCGCTCTGCCGGCCGCACCCCGGGGCCGCCAGCAGCAGCACCAGCGCGCAGCCGATCCCGCAGGTCAGCGTCCACTGCATCCGCGTTCGCATGGCTGACTCCTTTGCCTCACCGGCGCTTGCCGCGCGCCGGTATCTCCTGAATCCGCGGGCGGCGCTAGAGATGGCGCTCCCCACCGGGCTGCTCGCGCAGGCGCTCGAGCAGGTCGCGCACGTCCTGTGCGCGCTTGCGATCGGCGACCAGCGTCACCGCGCCGCTGCGCACTACGATCAGATCCGAGATCCCCAGTGTCGCGATCAGCCCCTCCTCGGCATGCAACACGCAGTCGCGAGTCTCGAGCGTCACGGTCTCTCCGGCGCGGGCGTTGCCCTGCGCGTCGTTCCCCGCCAGCTCGCCCCAGCCGGACCAGTTCCCCAGATCGCTCCAGGCGAAGTCGGTCGCCACGACCGCCACGCGCTTGGACGCCTCGAGCACCCCGTAGTCGATCGACTGCGCGGGCGCGCGCGCGAAGATCTCGGGCAACCGCTCCAGCGGCTGGGGCGCAGTGATCAGCGGTGCCACCAGCGACCAGAGATCCGGCAGACAGCGCTCGACCTCCGCGGCAAAGGCACTGGCGCGCCAGAGGAAGATGCCCGCGTTCCAGTAGCAGCGCCCGCTGGCCAGATAGGCCTCGGCCGTCGCCTGGTTCGGCTTCTCGTGGAATTGCGCCACCCGGTAGGCCCACCGCCCCTCCGCGCGCGCCCCGCCACGCTCGATGTAGCCGTATCCGGTCTCGGGACGGGTGATCGGAACGCCGAAGGTGACCAGCGGGCTGTCGGCCGCCTCAGCCACGACCCGCGCGCGCTCGACGCCGGACCAGAAGTCGTCGGTCGAGGGGATCCAGTGATCGGCGGGGGTGACGAGCTGCAGCGGATCGCGGCCTCCGCGCAGGCCCAGCGCGGCCACGACGGCCGCTGCCGGCGCCGTGTTGCGGCCCACCGGCTCGGGGATCAGATGTTCGGGGAGCGCGGCGGGCAGCTCGGCGCGCACGCCATCCGCCAGATCGGCGGCCGTGGTGATCCAGAGATCCTCCGGCGCCAGACGCGCGCGCAGCCGCTCCCAGGTGGCCGCCAGCAGCGAGCGGCCGCCGAAGAGCCGCAGGAGCTGCTTGGGGCGATCGCGTCGCGAGAGCGGCCAGAAGCGCGTGCCCCGTCCGCCGGCCAGTATCACGCCCTCGAGCATCGGTGCCTCACTTCCTTGGCGCCCGCAGCGCGTCCTCGTAGACCTTCTCGGTCAGCTCGACCAGGCGCGGCCAGCTGAAGCGCTCCTCGGCCAGCGACTTGCCGCGCTCGGCCGTGCGCGCGACCATCTCCGGGTCGTCGACGCACATCTGCAACTTGGTGCGCAAGTCCTCCACGTCGCGCGAGCGGAAGGTCACCGCGCAATCCTCGACCACCTCGAGGTTCTCGGGGATTTCGCTCGCCACCACACACCGTCCGAAGCTGAGCGCCTCGATCAGCGCGATCGAGAGCCCTTCGAGCACCGAGGGCTGCACGACCAGGTAGGCATTGCTCCAGAGCTCGTCGAGCACATCGCCGTAGACGTACCCGATCATCTTGATCCGCTCGTCGTCGCCGCGCAACCGCTCGAGCGACTGGACGTAGGCATCCGAGAAACTCGAGCCGCCCGCCATCACCAGTCGCACATCTCCCTGCACGCGCCGAAAGGCCTCGATCAGATAGTGACAGCCCTTCTCGGGCACCAGGCGACCCACCCACAGCATGTAGGGATGCCGATCGAGCCCCCAGCGCTTGATCCGATTTGGCGGGCGGATCGTCCCCGGGTTGGTTCCGTTGGGGATCACCACGGTCTCGGCCCCGTACTCCGTGCGGAAGTAGTCCGCCAGGGTCTTCGAGACCACGATCGTTCGATCGGGGAAGGTGATCGCCGGCCGCTCGCAGAACTTCAGAAACCGCGTGGCGAACTTGCCCCACTTGCCGCGCTGCCAGTCCAGTCCGTGCACGGTCACCACCGTGCGCGTACCCACCCAGCGTGGGATGCCCGAGAAGAGCGAGGGACCCAGCGCATGGAAGTGCACCACGTCGAAGCGCTTGAGCAGCGTGTAGAGCGTGGTCAGCGCCGTGTGGGAGATCGCATCGAGATGCTTGGTGTGCAGGCTCGGCAGGCGCACGTTGCGCACGCCGCGGTAGAGCCCGGGGTGATGCGAGTAGTAAAGGCGGCTGAAGACCGAGACGTCATGACCGCGGTCGACCAGGCGCGTGGCGATCTCCTCGACGTGGCGCTCGATGCCGCCGTACGTCGCGGGGATCCCCTTCTGACCGATCATCGCGATCTTCATCCGCTGCCTCGATCCTGCGCCGCCGCCACCGGCGCCTCGGGTCTGCCCGGGCGGCCGCTGATCAGCGTCCCATAGATCTCCTCGAGCCGGTCGAGGTGTGGCCCGGGAGCATACCGCTCTTCGACCAGGGTGCGCGCCCCCCTTCCCAGGGCGACGACCCGTTCGGGGTGCGCCTCCATCCAGGCCAGCTTCTCCGCCAGCCCCGGGGCATCCCCCGAGCGGAAGGTCCAGCCGGTCTCCCCGTCGAGGACCATCTCGGGGATGCCGCCGATCTGCGCGCCCACGACCGGTGTGCCCAGCGCGAAGCTCTCCAGAACCGAGAAGGGTAGGTTCTCATACCATTCGGAGGGCACCACGGTGAAGGCCGCATTGCGTATCGCCTCATGCAGCGCCTCTCCCTGCAGGTAGCCGGTGAACTCGACCCCGCCCAGGCCCCACTCGCGCGCGCGGGTGCGCAACTCGCCCTCGATCGGCCCCTCACCCAGAATGCGGCAGCGCAGCCGTCCCCCTCCGCGCAGGCGCAGGGCGTCGAAGAGGGTCACGATGCCCTTCTCACGCGAGAGACGCCCGAGATAGATGAAGTAGTCCGATTCGCGGAACGCTGGTAGATACGACTCCAGCCTCAGGAAGTAGGGCAGGTGGATCAGCTTCTCGCGCGGCAAGCCGAACTCGGCGACCTTCTCCAACATGAAGCGGCTCGGGCAGAGGAAGCGGTCGACCTTGGCGTACGTCTTCAGGAGATTGTGCAGGTAGGCCTCGATCGCCCCCACGGCAGAGGCGCCGCGCGATTCGAGCAGGCAGCGCTGGCCCAGCATGCGGTGGTACCGCCCTCCCTTGCACTCCTCACAGACCTCACCCCCTGCCATGAAGAGCGAGCCGGGACAGACGACGTTGTAGTCGTGCAGCGTTTGGACGATCGGGGTGCCGCAGCGCGCGAGCTCCGTGATCAGCGAGGGCGAGAGCTGATGATAGATGTTGTGCAGATGAGCGATCTGGGGGTGCGTGTCGGCCACCAGCGCCCGCACGCGGCGCACGGTTTCGCGACTGTAGATCGCGCGGGCCGCGGCGCGCAGGCGCGCGCCCAGCGAGAGGCGCGAGCGGTAGTCGATCTCGGGCACGAAGTGCCGCGCGTGTGGCGTCTCCTCGTTGCGCGGATGCTGCATGGCGAAGGGCACGACCTCGTGCCCGCGCGCGGCCAGCGCGCGGCTGACGTCCAGGTAGTACCGCTCGGCGCCGCCCTTGGCGTAGTGGTACTTGTTCGCCTGCAGGATCCTCAACCGCGCTCCTCCCCCTCGGCGAGCTCGCCCGCCAGCAGCCCGTAGGTGCGGCGGGCCATGATCTCCTGCGTCAACTCGGCCGCGTAGCGCCGCTGCGCGGCCGTGCCCATGCGCGCGCGCCGGGCCGGATCCGCGAGCAAAGCACTCAGGGCTTCCGCCAGCGGCGGAGACTCGCCGGGCGGTACCAGCATCCCGGTCTCCCCGTCGACCACGATCTCCGGGATGCCGTAGATGCGGCTCGCCACGACCGGCACGCCGGCGGCCATCGCCTCGGTGATCACCAGCGGCTGCGACTCGAGCAGCGAAGGCAGCACGAGCAGGTCGCTCACCGCGATCAGCCGCGGCGCGTCGGCGCGTTGTCCCAGGAAGCCCACCCGCTCGCCGATGCCCAGCTCGGTCGCCTGCCTTTCGAGCGCCGCGCGCTCCTCCCCCTCGCCGACCACGAGCAGCCGCCAGGGTGCGCCTCGGCCCTTGCGCGGCAGCACCGCCAGCGCCTCGAGCAGAATGCGGTGGCCCTTGCGCGCGGTCAGCCGACCGACCATCGCCACGGCGACGGCATCTTCTCCTACGCCGAGCGATCGCCGCAAAGCGCTTCTCTCATCTTCAGTTATCGGCGGGGCAGGGGGACTTCCATTGGGAATCACATGGATCTTGCGCAGGGGCAGGTGATGCCGATGGCCCAGGAACTGCCGATTCCATTCGGTATGCACGATGATCGCATCGATCGCGGTCGTGCAGGCGATCTTGACCCCCATCAGCCGCCGCGCCCGCTCGATCATCGGCAGATGCTCGGTGGTCACCACGCGGCGGTAGCCGGCCGCCTTGGCCAGCGGCGCGGGAACCGACATGCGGCCGTCGTAGATCGAGGGCAGGTTGATGTGCAGCACCTCTCCGCCCAGCCGCCGCAGGAGCGCGTGGATCCGACGCCAGAGCCCGGGGCTGTGCCAGGAGCCCCAGGCCAGGCGGTGGACCTCGACGTCGGCGCGGGCCAGCTTCTGCGCCAGCGTCGCTCCGGCCTCCCCGGCCGAGACGATGGCCGAAAGCCGCCAGTCGGGATTCGGGCGCGCCGCCGCCAGCATGGCGACATACTCCTCCGCCCCCCCGAAGTAGGGACAGTCGGAGAAGAAGACCAGGTGCAGCCCGCGCCCTTGCACTGCCATCCTCACCCCACGGCCGCGCGTGCGGCCCCCATGCCCGCCTTCCCTAGCTCGCGCCGCCGCGCCCCCCGCGGATCACGGCCGGTACCGTCAGCAGCAGAATCCGCAGATCCAGCCCGAAGCTCAGGTGATCGATATACTCCATGTCCAGCCGCATCCATTCCGAGAAGCCGATCTGGTTGCGGCCACTCACCTGCCACAGACAGGTGACCCCCGGCGTCACCGAGAGGCGCCGCCGCTGCCAGAGCTCGTACTCTTCGACCTCGGCCGGGATCGGCGGACGGGGGCCGACCAGGCTCATCTCGCCGCGCAGAACCGAGAAGAGCTGGGGCAGCTCATCGAGGGAGGTCTTGCGCAGGATGCGACCGACGCGAGTGACCCGCGGGTCGTCGCGGATCTTGAAGACCGGACCATCCATCTCGTTGAGGTGCGCGAGCTGATCCTTCATGCGATCGGCGCCCGCGCGCATCGAGCGGAACTTCAGGAAGCGGAAGGGCCGTGCGCGGCGTCCGAGACGAGTCGAGACGTAGAGGATCGGACCCGGGCTGTCGAGCCGGATCGCGACGACGATCAGCAGCATCAGGGGAGAGAGCAGGAGCGTCGCCCCCAGCGCTACGGCGAAGTCGAAGAGACGCTTGCCGACCTTCTCGTAGAAGGTGCGCGGAACGTAGCTGAGGGCCGGATCGCGGCTCTGCGATGGCTCAGCGCCCATGGCGGGATCCCTCGAGAGCGGGGTACGACTCCCCGTATGGATGCCTTCGAGCCCCATTCGGCTTCCGCCCCCTGCGCGTCATCCCGCGCGGCGCACGAACGTACGCATCCCCTCCCAGCCCGGAAGTCGGGACGACGACGCAAGATCTGCTTTCCCGGGGGCGTCTACGCCCCCCAACGACGATCGCCAGGGCTCGCTAGGCATCACCTCCCCAGGGACAAGAATCGGCAACCATTGCGATTACCTTTTCCCTGCCTTGAGGTTAGCAGAGCGATTTCCACACCGTCAAGGCGTCTCGCCCTCTTCGGGCCGCTCGCCCCCGGCCTCCGCCCCCAACCCGGTCGCCTGCCGCTCGGGCCGCACCAGGTCCTCTCGGCTCGAGATCCTGCCGATCTGCGCCAGGGATAGCTGCTCGCGCATGAGATAGACGAAGCCGATCAGCGTGACCGGAAACCATTGCGAGGCATGATAGACGATCGAGAAGCTGAAGGCGCGCGCCTGGTCCCGGTAGCCGACGATGAAGAGCCCCAGCACCGCCGCGGCCTGCAGCGTGCCCACGAAGCCCGGTCCCGAGGGCACCATCACCCCGATCGCCATGACGACCAGCACGAAGAGGCTCGCCGTGGCGGGCAGCGACGCCGCGCCGGCCTCCAGATGGGAGGCCGAAAAGCAGATCTCGATCACCAGCACGATGCAGAGCCACATCAGAAGCGTCAGTGCCCCGACCCAGAGCATACGCGGGACATCGCGCAGGATATCGAGCCCACTCGAGAAGCTGCCCACCATGCCGGCCACCCGCTCGCGCACCCGCGCGGGCAGGAGGCGACGCGCCAGCGCCTCGAACGTCTCGCCGCGCAAGTAGAAGACCAGCAGCCCCCCGAGCACGATGACGCCCAGGATCAGGGCGAAGAGCAGCGACATCTTGACCTGGCGGTTCTCGAAGGGAGCCAGGACCACGAGCACGCCGAAGATCCCCACCATGGCGAACAGATCGAACAGTCGTTCGACGATGATCGTCGCGAAGGCCGCCGATGCCCGCACTCCGGTCGCCCGTCGCAGCACGAAGGCCCGGATCAACTCGCCGAGGCGCATCGGCAGGATGTTGTTGCACATGAAGCCGATCGAGGTCGCGCTGAAAAGCGTCCCCGCACCGATGCGCTGCAGCGGCGCCAGCAGGACGCCCCAGCGGTAGGCGCGGATCCAGAGCGAGAGCAGCGTCAGGAGGGACGCCGGAATCAGCAGCCAGTAGTCGGCCGCGGCCAGGTGGCGCCAGACCTCGTGCAGATCGACCTTGCGCACGGCCAGGTAGAGGAAGACCGCGCTCAGGAGGAGACCGATGATCAGCGAGCGCCGCTTCATGTCGCCTCCGAGTCCTCCTCCCCGCCCGTGCCCGAGACGGGCGCCGCCTCGACGATGCGCTGCAGCTCCGCCCGGATCAAGGGCCCGATGCCGCGGATGTCCCCCACCGGCGGGTGCTCGAAGTCGCCGAGCAGCACCGTGTGCGAATCCACATCCTCGGGATGATAGCCGTGCATCGCGCGCGGCGCATCCTTGCCCATGAACGAGGGCGCCAGGATCACACCGGGATCGGTGAGGAAGACCAGCTCGCCGTAGCGCCGGTCGGGGAAGAGGATCCCGAGTCGCTCGCATTCGGCGTCCGAGAGGATGCGACCATACGGCTTCTCGGCCAGGAGGGTCCGAACCTCCCGCTCGATCCCGCGGCGAAAGAACCAGAAGCGGGCCATCGTCGAGTCGATGAAGTAGAGCCACTCGCCTGGCATCCGATAAGGCAGCTCGCGCAGCTCCCCGTAGAGGTCGCGGGTGGCAGTTGCGTCCGC
>WJJG01000328.1 GCA_014729815.1 Candidatus Eiseniibacteriota bacterium | reverse complement strand
TACACTTCCAACTCGAGGTCCTGGCCGTGGCGCCAGAGGGCACCGGCGGCGACCCCGCCTTCGTGACCCGCACGACGCAGGACGCCCTGGGGAACTTGTACGACGCCCTGGTCGCGCCGCTGGCGGGCCGGCTCCCCGACGCGGGCCAGTTGTACATCGTGCCGCACCGCTTTCTGCACGCGGTGCCCTTTGAATGCCTCTGGGATGGACGCGACTATATCGACGAGCGCTACACACTCCGTCGCTGCCCGACGGCCGAGTTTCTCCTGCGCCCGCGGCGGCGCGCGTCTCGGAAGTCGGGGGACCGAGTCGGTGAAGCGGCGCAGGCGGTGCTCGTCGCCGGCATCGTCACCGGCGGCCCGGCGTCCGTGGAGGCGGAGATCGAGGCCGTCGCCGGGCAGTTCCCGCGGCGGGCGGTGCGCCTGCTGCGCGACCCGACCAGCGCGGAGCTGCTCGGCGCCCTCGGCGACGCGCAGCTGGTGCATCTGAGCACGCACGGCGTCTTCCGCGAGGACAATCCGCTCCTCTCGCGACTGCGCACCGCGGATGGGGCGATCTTCCTGGCCGATGTGCTCGATCGCCGCCTCACGGCCGATGTGGTGGTCCTGAGCGCCTGCAGCAGCGGGCAGGTCTTCACCGGCGCCGGCGACGACCTCTCCGGTGTGGCCCACGGCTTCCTGGCCGCCGGAGCGCGTCGGCTGGTGGCCAGCCTCTGGCGCGTGCACGATGCGGCCACCCGCCAGCTCATGGAACGCTTCTACATCCACTACCGGCGCGGGGAAGCGGCCGGCGACCCCGCGGAGGCCCTGCGGATGGCGGGGCGCGAGCTGCGCGCGCAGTGGCCGCATCCGTTCTTCTGGGGCAGCTTCTGCACGTTCGGGGAGTAGCCTTCCATCTCTCTGCAAATGAAGCGCTTGAGAAGGCCTGCAGCTGCTCTCCGGCCTGCCGCGCGGGGGCGCCGGGACGGCGCCGCCCTGTATCATCTCGCTCCCTTGCCACGTCTACTCAATGCTGGTCACCGGCCACCAAGGAAGAGTCGACTCGCAACACCTAGGACCTAGGAAGGAGGCTGCAGGATGAAGCTGTTCGGACTGGCACTGGCCGTGGCTGCACTGCTCGTGCCGACCCAGGCTTCGGCGATGCTCGAGGTGGATATCGGCTTCGAGCCGGATGAGGTCTGCCCGGGTGACGAGGTCCGCTTCTTCTTCGCCCTCGAGAATGTCGGGGAGCAGGAGGAGATGGTGGAGCTCTGCATGACCCTCTCATGGGAGGGCAACGAGTTCGGGCCGATCTGCGCCGAGTTCCCGCTGGCCGCGGGCGAGGGCTTCATGGAAGAGTTCGAGATGATGGTTCCGCCGCCTGTGCCCCCGGGCACGCTGACGGTACTCGTCACGGCGACCGACTCGGACGGGACCGTGGAGGACACGGCCGAGCTGACGATTCTGGAGTGCCGCGGTGCGGCAATGGCCATGAGCGCCAAGCCGTTGATCCAGAAGTTCAAGAACGAACTGCGGCAGCACGGCTTCGAGTAGGCCAATCGGGGCCGGCGGCGGCGACCGCCGCCGGCCCCTTCGCTTCGTCCGTTGATCCCCCGGCGGGTTCGCGACCCACTGGGGCGCTCGTGTCTCCTGGGCGGTGCTGCAATCCCTCCGCCCACCAGAGTTCGCAACCTGGACTGCACCGGGAGATGAGCCGATGAGACAGCCCCCCCTTCTCCTCGTGGGCCTGCTACTGACCGCCCTCTCCTCGCTCCTGTCCGGCTCCGACGCGCAGCCCGAGCTTCTGGCAAGCTGGAGCGGAGCCGAAGACGGAGAACAGTTCGGCATCGATCTGGCGATTGGTGGTGACGCCAACGGCAACGGCCGCGCCGATCTCGCGGTTGGCGCCAGCACCAACGACGCCGGCGGGGAGAATGCCGGGAAGGTCTCGATCTTCTTCGGCCGGGCGACGCCGCAGGCGACGCCCGACCTCGAGCTGGTAGGCGCCGCGGGGAGTTTCTTCGGCTCGGCGGTCGCCTGGGCCGGTGACATCAACGGCGACGGCTTCGACGATCTCCTCGTGGGCGCCTACCGCGACGATGACGCCGGCACGAACGCCGGCAAGGCCTACATCTTCCTCGGCGGCGACCCGATGGACGACATCCCCGATCTCGTCCTGCTCGGAGAAGCGGAGGGAGACTACTTCGGGCGTGAAGTGAGCGGCGCCGGTGATCTGAACGGGGATATGGTCGCCGACTTCGCCATCGGGGCGCCGCGCACGCTCAACGGCACGGTCTATGTCTACTTCGGCGGCGATCCGCCCGACGGCGCCGCCGATCTGGTCATCCCGGGCCTGGCCGAGGACGACCGCTTCGGTGCGGCGATTGCCGGTGTGGGCAATGCGGATGAGATCCCCGGTGACGATCTGCTGGTCGGCGCGCCGCGGGCGAGCACGACCCACCTGTGGCAGGGCGAGGTCTATCTCTTCTCGGGCGGAGACGCGCTCGATGCGCTGCCCGACTGGACCGTGCGCAACGACGACGCTGGCGCGCAACTGGGCACATCGGTCGCGGGCGCCGGAGATGTCAACGGTGACGGCGCTGCCGATCTGGTTGCCGGGGCGCCCTACCGCAACGTCGGCATCGATGTCGACGCAGGCGCCGCCTATCTCTTCTACGGAGGCGCGCTGCTGGATACGAGCGCCGATCTGGTCATCGAAGGGAGTGGCGCGGAAGAGAATCTCGGCCAATCCGTTGCCGGGTGCGGCGACGTCACCGCCAACGGCTACGGCCATCTCCTGGTCGGCGCGCCCGGCTTCGACGGGATGCGCCTCGACATCGGCAAGATCGTACTGATCCCCGGTGGAGATCCGCCGCAGCAGAACGACTTCCTCGAGTTCTACGGCGAAGAGAGCAGCGACCAGTACGGCTTCGACGTTGCGGGAGGCGCGCCGGGAGCGTTGCACTCCTTCACCGGCGATCCGCATCCCGACATCGCCGCCGGCGCCTGGGGACATGGGATCGGAGGCAAGTGCTACCTGTACGGTCTGCCCGGCGGATCGGGTCACATCGACGACGGCGATCCGGGCGGATCCCCAACGCCCGGGACGGCTGAGCCCGGGGCGTACGCAGTGCGACTGCTTGCACAGCCCAATCCCGGGTCGCGCTTCACGCTGGAGCTGCTGCCCCGGCGCACGACCGGACGCACGGGTGCGCTCTGGCACCAGGCCGAGGACCGGCTCGCACACCCCGACGCTGATATGCGCGGTATCGAGATCCTGATCCTGGCGCCCGATGGCGCGGCCCTCCGGAGGATTCCCTCAGCGACTCTCTCGGAAGGGACTTTGGGCTGTACGTGGGATGGCTCCGATTCCCACGGCTGGCCTATGCCGTCGGGCGCCTACTTCGCCGTCGCCACGCGCGACGGTCGGCTGCTTGCCGGTCGTCGCTTGATGCTGATACGATAGCATGGTACGTGGCTCGCAACAGATGGGGTTCACCATGCCGAAGCAGATGCCGCGCCCCCGGCTCCCGAAGCGCATGCCTGACCGGCATCGAGCTGGAGCGCTTGTGCTCCTCGCTCTCCTCACCCTGCCCTTTCTCCACGGCGCCGGCGCTACGGGCGATCCCTTCGTTCCCGAGCAGCTTTGCGTAAATCTCGAGCCGGGCTACACCATCGAGGAAGTCAACCAGCGCTGGGGCACCGAACTGCTCTTCTCGCTGCCGTTCGACAATCTGTATCTGCTGCGCAAGGAGGGCATCGACGACCTGGAAGCCTTCGCCGAGGAGATGAACGGCGATTCGGCGGTCTCGGTCTCGGAGGCCAACTACCGCGTCTGGTCGCCCGAGGCGGTGCGCCAGATGGTGGTCGGCGCGATCGGCGGGACCTGGGACGACTACCAAGATCAGCAGATCGGAGAGCGGATCGGTCTCGACGACGCCCACCTGCGCAGTCGGGGCGCAGGCACGACGATCGCCATCCTCGACACCGGACTCGATCCCGATCACATCGCCTTCGATGGTCGGCTTTCACAACAGGGGCACGACTTCGTCGATGGCGATCCCCATCCGTGGGAGACCTACAACGGCATCGATGACGATGGCGACGGAGTCACCGACGCGGGATACGGTCACGGCACGATGGTCGCCGGCATCGCCGCCCTGGTGGCACCCGAGGCGACCCTATTGCCGGTGCGCGTGCTCAACGATGAAGGCCGCGGAGACATCTACACCGTCGCCATGGGGATCGTGCACGCCCTGTTGCACGGCGCCGATGTAATCAACATGAGCTTCGGCACGCCCGAGCCGACCAGTGTCATCGGAATCCCGCTCGGCTGGGCGAACGATCTGGACGTCTACACGGTCGCCGGCGCCGGAAACGAGAATCGCGAGGAGCCGCCCTACTATCCGGCCAACGATTCGTTGACCCTGATGATCACGGCGCTCGACTCACTGGATGTGAAAGCCGACTTCGCCGACTTCCACGACCACGTGGTGGTCTCGGCGCCGGGAGTCGGTGTGCGCAGCGCATACCCGGAGGACGAGTGGGGCCTGGGCAGTGGCTGTTCGTTCGCCACGCCGTTCGTCACCGGAGAGATCGCGCTGGTGCTGAGTCTGCTGCCCGAGATCACGCGCGCCGAGATGCTGCCGCGCATCGAAGGGGCGGTTGATCCGATCTATCACCTGCCGGGTAACGAGCCCTACCTGGAGAAGCTCGGCACGGGACGCGTCTTTCTGCCGCTGTCGGTCTCGAGCGCGGGCCTTCCGGAATCCGCAGCGCACCTCGCGGCGGTGCGGGCGTGGCCCAACCCGGCGATCGGGCCGATCCGCTTCGAGCTTCCCGCGGGGCCCGGCCCCGCGGAGGGGCTGGAAGTCGCCATCCTGGATGCCGCAGGGCGCCACATCCGGTCGCTGCGGGCGTCCGCCGGTCAGCAGACCCTGCGCTGGTCCGCCCGTGACGCCTCCGGCGTGGCCGTTCCGTCGGGACTCTATTTCGCACAGCTCCGCCGCGGTGGGGCAACGCGCAGCCTGCCCCTAATCGTGGTTCGTTGACCCTCGTGCGGAGGCGCGGATAGGCTTGCCGACATGGCAGCCGAGAGTCAGCGGGAGCTGGTGAGAGGTCTCGTCGCCGGCGATGAGGCGGCTTGGCGCGTCTTCGTCCGCGACTACGGACGGATCGTCCACGCCGTGGCGGCGGCCTTCTCCCTGCAGGACGACGATCGCGACGATCTGCTGCAGAATACCTGCCTGGCCGTGGTGCGCTCGATCGGCACGCTGCGCGACCCCCAACGCCTGGCCTCCTGGGTCTACAACATCGCCTACCGGCAGGCGGTCGACGCGCGGCGGCGGAGGCGCGAGACGCTGCTCAGCGAGCTGCCGACGAACGCGCCGTCACCGCCGGCGATGCGGCTGAACCCAGCCATTCCCGAAGCCCTCGAGCGCGCCGAGGAGGCCCTGCGGGTACGCACCGCCCTCGATCGGCTCGGAGCGCGTTGCCGCGCGCTGCTCGAGGCGCTCTATCTGGATGAGAGCCATCCCGCCTACAAGGAGGTCGCCGCGCGCGAAGGCTTGCAGATCGGAAGCATCGGGCCGCTGCGCGCGCGCTGCCTGGATCGCTTGCGACGCCTTCTGGAATCGCACCCGGGCCGAAAGGCCGACGGGGGGGCGGGTGCATCAAATACCGCTCCCGGCACGTCTACGAAGCGGAAGGACCGCAGGGGGGAGTCGGATTCACGCGGCGAAAGAAAGGGCCAGCGATCATGACGCGCAAGCGAAGCGATCAGACAGAGCACCCGGACTGGGCGGCGATCCTGGATGCGGTGGAATCAGCCGTGGCCGCAAGCGACCGGTCCGACTCCCCCGACCAAACGCCAGACGAACTGCATCCCCCCCGCATGACAGAAGAGCGGCCTCCCACCCGTACGCCAGAAGAGCTGCGCGCCATCCGGGAGCACCTGGAGACGTGCCCGCAGTGTGCGCGCCTGGCGCAGGACGCGCGTGATCTGCGCGAACGCTTGGCGGCGCATCGCGCGGAGACCCCACACGCGGCCCTGCGCGAGCAGGTGCTGCGACACATCCTGCGCCAGTTCGCGCGCCCCCGCCGTGCCGCCGCGGCGCTGCGGCGCGCGGCCGAGCGCTGGAGCGAAGTCTGGGCGCACCTGGTCGATGATTCGCTGGCCCCCAGCGCCGCCTTTCGTGCCAGCGTGGTCGACGCCGGTCCGCGCATCCTGCTGTATGAGAGCGATCATCACTCCATCACACTCTCGCTGCAGTCGCAGGGCGAGGGGGATCGCTTCGATCTCGCCGGTCAGGTGATCCCCGATCACGACACCCCCCTCCCGTCCTCCGCCCAGGCGATCCTGCACCGGGGCGAGGCTCTGCAGGAGGCGCCGCTTTCGGCGCATGGTGAGTTCGCCTTCCGCGACCTGCCCGCAACAGCGTCGCAGCCGGAGACCGAGCTCGACATCGTCCTTGAAGATCTCCTCATTCGACTTAGCCTTCCGCCGGCGCGGCGGGACGCCTAGCCCGCGCGGGGCGCCGCGCAGTCGATCGACGATCGAAACTGGAGGGCGGCGCCGATGCAGAATCGTTCACGCCAGCGCCGTCGCGCGCCAGCGGACGCGCGAGCGTTCTGGTCGACGGCCGATGCGCGACAGATCGAGCGGGCGCTGCGCGCGTCCTCCCGCGGCCCGGATGCGGATGCCGCGCGAGCGCTGCGCGATCGGGTGGCGGCCAACGTCCTCGCCGATCCCGCCCTGGCCGTGCGTCTCGCCCGGGCCCTGCTGCGCAGCACCCACCGCGCCACGCCGGCCCCATCCGCTCAGGTGCGCGCCATCGCCTGGCGCGCGCACGCCGAAGCATCCGTCTTCAGCGGCCGGCTCAAGACCGCGCGGCAGGCCTACGAGCGCGCCTGCGATCTGGCCCAACAGGCTCGCGATCGCAGTCTGCTGGCGCAGATGCTCGTAGGACGCGTGCACCTGCTCTCGTTGTTGGGAGAGGCCACCGAGGCCGCCCGCCATGGGCGGCGCGCCGAGCGCCTCCTGCGCCAGAGCGGCGATCTGATCTACCTCGGCAAGCTGTATATGAATCGTGGCAATGCCCACTACCAGGGCGATCGCTATGCCGAGGCCCACGCCGCCTACGGCAAGGCCGCACGCGTCTTCGAGCGCGCCGGGGTGCAGGACGCCACTTGGGCGAGCCTGCTGATGAATCAGGGTATCGCCTGCACGCATCTGTCGCGGGTGCGCGAGGCACGGGGCTTCTTCCTGCAGACCGAGGCAGCCGCCGAGGAGTTGGGGCTGGATGCCCTGGCGGCCCAGGCGCGTTTCAATCGCGCGTTCCTCGAGCGACTGCGCGGGGACTACCGCCTGGCGCTGCGCCTGCTCGAGGCGGCATCCGCGGTCTTCTCCGCGCACGGCGCCCGAGACATGCTCGCGGCCGCCGAGCGCGAGCGGGCCGAGACCTACCTCGACC
>WJJG01000327.1 GCA_014729815.1 Candidatus Eiseniibacteriota bacterium | reverse complement strand
GGTTACCGCAGCGCCATCGGGTACCGACGCGCCGCGACTCTCACCCGAGGCGGCGATCGCGGCGGCGGTCAACGAGCTGACCGTCGCGGGCGATGAGATCCGCCTCCGCCACCCGCGGCACGCAGCGACCTTCGGCGTTGCCGGGATGACCTTCACGAACCGCCGCACGGGCCTGCAGTGGCGCTGGCGGATCGAGCGCGTGCGCCTCGGCGGACGGTCCCTCCCGATCGCCCGTGCGCCCCGCGAGCCGCGGCTCGTCGAGAGCGGCCGCGTGGCCTACGAGCGCGGCGCGATCCGCGAGCAGTACATCGCGCGGGCCGACTGCATCGAGCAGCAGTTCGTGCTCCCCGAGCCGCTGGCGGCGCCGATCGGCGATCTCGAGATCGCCGGCCGCATCGACTGCGCGGGCAGTTTCACGGAGACCGAACGGGGATGGCTATGGTCCGATGCGCGCAGCGTGGTCTCTCTGGGCGACGTGCGCGTCTTCGATGCTCACGGGGCGGAGATCCCCGCCACGCTGGAGGTGCGCGCGGGGGAGACGCGCATTCGGGTCGCGGGCGCCGGGCTGGCGGCGGCTGCCTATCCGGTGACGATCGATCCGGAGATCGGCACCAACGACTTCCGCATCAGCACGACGGGCCCCGACGGCGACATCGACTACGACGCCTACGCCCCGGCGACGGCGTACAACCCGGTCGAGGACGAGTACCTGGTCGCCTGGCATGGCGACGACGACACCGCCCCGCTCGTGGATGCCGAGTACGAGATCTACGTGCAGCGGATCGATGCGCTGACCGGCGAGGAGCTGGGCGTCAACGATCAACGCATCAGCGACATGGGCAGCGACGGCGATCCGCGCTTCGATGCGGTCACCCCCGCGGTGGCCTACAATCCCCTCGCGCACGAGTACCTGGTCGTCTGGGCGGGCGAAGACGACGGCATCGGCCTGCCCGAGGGCGAGCGCGAGATCTTCGGACAGCGCCTGATGGCCGCGACCGTCACGGAGACCGGCACGAACGACTTCCGCATCAGCGAGATGGGCAGCGACGGCAATCCGGCGGCCGACGCCACGCGCCCGGCCGTGGCCTACGACACTACCGCCGACGAGTACCTGGTCGTCTGGGACGGCGACCCGGCCGACGGGGCCCTGGCCGACAACGAGTACGAGATCTTCGGCCAGCGTCTCACCGGGTCGACCGGGGCGCAGGTCGGCAGCAACGACTTCCGCATCAGCGACATGGGCGGCGACGGCGATGCGAACTACGACGCGCGCAACGCGGCGGTGGCCTACAACGCCACCGCCGACGAGTACCTGGTGGTTTGGGAGGGCGACGACAGCGGCCTTCTGCTGGCTTCCGGAGAAACGGAGATCTTCGGGCAACGGCTCGAGGGCGCCAGCGGCGCGGAGCTGGGCACTAACGACTTCCGCATCAGCGACATGGGCCCCGACGGCGATCCGCTCTACGACGCAGTCCTGCCGGCGGTGGCCTGCGACGCGCTGCGCAGCGAATACCTCGTCGCCTGGGAAGGCGACGACGACACCTATCCGCTGGTGCAGGGCGAGCGGGAGATCTTCGCCCAGTTCCTGGATGCCACCGGTGCGGAGATCGGCACGAACGACTTCCGCGTCAGCGACATGGGCCCCGACGGCGTCTCGACGCTCGATGCCCAGGCGCCGCGCATCTGCTTCAACGCGCCGGTGCACGAGTACTTGATCGTCTGGGAGGGCGACGACGAGGCGGCCGAGCTGGTCGAGGGCGATTTCGAGATCTTCGGCCAGCGGATCAGCGCGGTGACCCGCCTGCAGGTCGGCTTGAACGACATGCGCCTCAGCGATATGGGGCCCGACAGCAGCAGCAACGCCAGCGCGCGCACACCGGCGGTGGTCTGTGCCCACAGCGACTACCTGGTCGCCTGGTCCGGCGACAACACCGCCGATCTCAGCTCGGCGCCGTTCGAGATCTACGGGCAGCTCGTCGACGGCGCCAATGGCGCCGAGTACGGCACCAACGACTTCCGCATCAGCGACATGGGCACCGTCGGCGATCTGCACTTCGACGCCCACTCCCCGGCGGTCGCGTACAACCCGGTGGATCACGAGTATTTCGTCGTCTGGAGCGCGGATGTCGATCAGATCGACCTGAGTACCGGGGAGAACGAGCTCTTCGGACGGCGCGTCGACGGCGCCACCGGCTTCCTGATCGGAATGGACAAGATCCGCCTGAGCGACATGGGACCCGACGGCGACCCATCCTACGATGCGCAGCATCCGGCCATCACGTACAACGCCCAAGGCCACGAGTACCTGGTCGTCTGGTCCGGGGAGGACGATGCCGGCCTGCTGGTGTCGGGCGAACTCGAGATCTTCGGCCAGCGCGTCGCGGCCGGCACCGGCGCCGAAGTCGGGACCAACGACTTCCGCATCAGCGATGTGGGCACCGACGGCGTGGATATCTACGATGCGATCCGTCCGGATGTGGCTTACAACAGCGTCGACAACGAATACCTGGTCGTATGGCTCGGGGACGATGATGCCAACGGCCTCGTCGACGGGGAGTACGAGATCCTCGGCCAGCGACTGGCGGCCGACGGCACGCCGACCGGCGAGAACGATTTCCGCATCAGCGAAATGGGCCCCCTCGGCGATCCGCTCTACGACGCGCGCGAGCCGGCGGTGGCCCACAATTCGGTGGCCGACGAATACCTCGTCGTCTGGGCCGGCGAGGACCACGAGAACGGACTGCTGCGTGGAGAATACGAGATCTTCTGCCAGCGCCTCGATGGCGCCACCGGCGAGGAGCTGGGCACCAACGACTTCCGCATCAGCGACATGGGGGGGATCGGCAACGTCAACTACGACGCCAACGAACCCGACGTGGCCTTCAATCCGGTCGAGAACGAGTATCTCGTCGTCTGGCACGGCGATGACCTCAGCGAGATGCTGGCCAACGACGAGCTGGAGATCTTCGGCCAACTGCTCGATGGCGCGAGCGGCGGAGAAGTCGGCGCGAACGACTTCCTGATCAGTGACATGGGCGTCGCGCTCGACCGCTACTACGACGCCAAGGGGCCGGCGGTCGCGTGCGATCCGGAGCTGGGCCTCTACCTGGTCGTCTGGCACGGGGACGACGACAGCGGACTGCTGAGCGAGGGCGAGTACGAGATCTTCGGACAGCTCATCGACGCGGCGACCGGGGCACCCACGGGCGAGAACGACTTCCGGCTCAGCGACATGGGCACCGACGGAGACCTCTTCGCCGACGCCCTCGAGCCGGCCGTGGCCTGGGGCGGCTCTTCCAACGCCTTCCTGCTGGCCTGGGAGGGCGATCCGGCATCCGGAGCGATGGTCAACGACGAATTCGAGATCTTCGGGCAACTCTACCTGCTCAGCGGAGCGGCGGTGCCCGAGGAGTGGGTCCCGGTGAGCCGCCTGCAGCTGCGCGTCGCGCCCCAGCCGGTGCGGGCGTCCAGCATGCTCTCGTGGAGTGGCGCGGCGGAGGCGGGACGCGTGACGCTGCGCCTCTTCAATACGCAGGGCCGCCTGGTGCGCAGCCTCACGCTCGAGCCGGGCGCCGGCGCCGCGCAGGGCGTGCGCTGGCAGAAGCTGACCGGCGATCGGCCGCTGCCATCGGGGAGCTACTTCCTGCAAATGCGCGCCGCGGGCGCAGGCGAAGGAGCCACGCGCGTGCTCGTCGTGCGGTAGCGGGCTGCGCGCCTGGAGGCGCGACGGGCGTCCCGCAGGCTCGCGAGCCGGCATCCGGCATGCTGGCGCGGCGGCCGAGTAGCGGCTAGGCTCGGCCCGCCCCGGCGCAATCGGCGTGCGTGGGGCACGCGGCAGCAGCCGCGAATCCGGCTCGAGGGGGGGGGACGCATGTCGGCCCGCAGACGCCAGCGATCCGCCGCTTCCTCCGCCGCGCGATCCGACTCCGGGGCCAAGCGCACCGGGGGCGCACAATCCACCGGCGCCGTGGGAAGCGGCGAGATGCGCGCGGGGGGGATCGACTGGACCGCCGCCTCCGCGGAGGAGATCGTCCCCGCGCTGGCCGCTTCCGAACTGCATCTCGATGCCGCGGTCGCCGGAGCGATCCGCAACCGCGTCGCCCAGATCGTAATGGCCGAGCCGGCCGAGGGCCTGGCGATCGCCCAGGCGCTGCTGGGCGCCATGCAGCGCCGCGCGCGCGGGCTGGATGCCGAGACCCGCGCGATCGTCTGGCGCGCCCATGCCGAAGCCTGCCTCCTCAGCGGCCGGACACGCATGGCCCACCGCTCCTACGAGCGCGCCTCGCGTGCGGCCACCGCGGCCCGGCAGCCGGGTCTGCTGGGCGAGATCCTCGTCGGGCGCGTGCACGTCCTCTCGCTCGTGGGGCAGACCGCGGCCGTCGAGCGCCTCGCCCGCCGCGCGGCGACGCTCCTGCGGCGTGCCGGCAATACGATCTACCTCGGCAAGTTGTACATGAACCGGGGCAACGCCCACTACCAGCGCGAGGACTACCCGCGGGCGCACGAGTTCTACCGCAAGGCATCCGACGTCTTCGCCGAGGCGGGACTCGAGGACGCCACCTGGGCGGGCCTGCTGATCAACCAGGCGATCGCCGCCAGCCACCTGGGCCGCGTCGGCGATGCGCGACGGATCTTCCTGGAAGCCGAGGCGGCCTGCCAGCGCTTGGGACTCGATGCCCTGTGTGCGCACGCGCGGTACGATCGCGCCTTCCTCGAAGCCGCCGGCGGGGACTATCGCGCCGCGCTCGGACTGCTCGAGGATGCCGGGGAGATCTTCGAGCGCGAGGGGATGCTCGATATGACCGCTTCGGCGCAGCGCGCCCGGGCGGAGATCTACATCGACCTCGGTATGGCCGAGGAGGCGATCGAGCTCGCGCGCGGGGCGGCGCGGCGTTTCGCCAAGGAGGAGATGCCGCTGGATGCGATGATCGCCCGCGTGCACGAAGGGCGCGCGCTGCTGCGCAGCGGACAGCCGGACGAGTCGGCCGAGATCCTCCAGAAGGCGGAGCGCTTCTTTCTCGAGCGCAAGCTGCGTCCTCGCCGCGCCGACGCCTTGCTGCAACAAGCCCGCGCGCAACTCGCCGCCGGGGAGATGGCCGGCGCCGCACGACACGCGCGACAGGCGCGCGGCGTGGCCGATCGATTGGGCCTCGCCCGCCTGCGCACCCAGGCCGAGGGCGTGATCGCCGAATCGCTCCTGGCGCGGCGGCGTTTTGCAGACGCCGAGCGCATCCTGGCCCCCACCTTGAAGCAGGCCCGGCGGCAAGCCGCCCCGCAGCGGGTGGCGCTCTGGGAGTTGGCCGGCCGCGTGGCC
>WJJG01000326.1 GCA_014729815.1 Candidatus Eiseniibacteriota bacterium | reverse complement strand
GCTTGTCGGCTTCCAGCGGACTTGCTAGCGTGTTGCCGGTGCGCGTCGGGTCTGGAGCGAGTGGGTTCGGTCTGGGCAGGTCTTGCCAGAGCATCGGGTAGGGGTCTCGTCCATGACAGCGGTGCCGGCCTCGGAGTCAGGTTCAGTCGATTCACCGCGCGAGTTCGATGAGCTCTTTGGCCTCGTCTACGACGAGGTCCGCGGGATTGCCGGTCACCTGATGCGCGCGGAAAGGACCGGCCATACACTGCAGCCAACCGCCCTCGTCCACGAAGCGTATCTGAAGCTCAAGTACAGGACGCGCATGGTCCCGCGCAGCCGGGAACATGTCATTGCTCTGGTTGCACAGGCGATGCGCCGCATCCTCGTGAGCTATGCGCGAGCCCACCGAGCCGAGAAGCGTGGCGGCGATCAGCGGCGCGTGACACTCGATGGCCGTTCGCTGGCCGGAGAGGATGAAGCCGAGCCGATCGCGGTTCTGGCGCTGGAAGCGGCCCTCGAGAAGCTCGCAGCCGACACGGAGACCGGGCCGCGCAAGGTGCGCGTGATCGAGCTGGTCTACTTCGGGGGGCTCTCTCTCGAGGAGGCGGCCAGCGTGCTCGATGTGTCGGAGCGCACGATCCGACGCGACTGGAGATACGCGCGGGTGTTCCTGAAGGTGGAGCTGTCGGCATCGTAGGGAGCTCAGGGCACCGTGCGCATCGGAAGGCTACCCGGCTCTCAGCGAGGCATGAAGGATGTCCCGCACCCCCGATGAGATCTTCAACGACGCTTTGGAGCTGCCGCCCGGCGAGCGCCAGGCGTTCGTGCGCTGCGAGTGCGCGGGAGATCGCGGGTTGACGACGCGGGTCCTGCGGCTTCTCGAGACGGCGGAGGAGCATCCTCACATCCTGGATCCGCCCCCGACCCTCTCACGTCGCTACCACGTGATCCGAGAGCTGGGACGCGGCGGCATGGGGATCGTCTACCGCGCTCGCGACCAGGAACTGGGCCGCGATGTGGCCCTCAAGGTGCTGCGCGAGTCGATCGGTCACGATCCGGACCAGCTCGGTCGGCTGGGACGAGAGGCGCGGCTCCTGGCGACGATCAATCATCCCAACATCGCCACGATCTACGACTTCGACCGCGAGGGTGCGACGATCTCGTTGGAGCTCATCGAGGGAGAGACTCTCGCCGCACGCCTCGCCCGCGGGCTGCCCAGTCTCGACGAGGCGTTGCGCATCTGTCTTCAGATCGCCAGGGCACTCGAGGCGGCCCACGAACAGGGAATCGTGCATCGGGATCTCAAGCCGGCCAATGCCATGATCCGATGGGACGGCACCGTCAAGGTGCTCGACTTCGGCATTGCCAAAGGATTGGTCGGGGATGTCGGCGGCGGTGCGGGGCAGGGTGCCACCTCTGCCGCAACCGGCCACACGCGCAGCACTTTCCCCTTAGGCACGCCGGGCTATATGAGTCCCGAGCAACACAGGGGAGAACCGATCGGTCCCGCGGCGGACATCTGGTCGTTCGGCCGCATCCTCGCGGAGTGCCTGGGCCTGCGCGAGCCGCCCGATGGGGCGTCGACCGCGACCGTCGCAGGCGTGGCGAAGACCGCAGCAGCATCGGCGGGTGGGTGGAGCCCGGCCTCTCCGCGGCTTGAGAAGGTTGCTCTGCAATGCACTCGCGAGGAGGCACGGTCGCGCCCATCCTCGATGCGAACCGTGAGGAAGGCACTCGAGGCGGAGATCGAGACGCTCGAGCACGGTCACGCGCGCAGGAGGCGCCGGGTTCGTGGTGCGATTGCTACGGTCCTGGCGGCTGCGGTGCTGACCGCGGCTGCGTTGGTGATCGAGTCGATCATCTCCAGGGGCGCGCTCGTGGCGGTCGAAGTCGAGGAAGGCCGGGTGGTTCGGGGAATGGATGGATCCGGTCGGACGCTGTGGGTGTTTCGAACGTCTGCACCGGTCATGAAGAACGTTGCCAAGCCCGGACGCGGTGGGGAGAGTGCCGTCTACTTCCCGCACGTTGTCGTCGAGGATTCCCGCGGCCCACGCGGCGTGCTGCTGGGGAGCACCGGGGGAGGTCGTGCGGGTCTCCTGTGGATGCTCTCGGCCGGGAGCGGCGAGCTCGAGTGGGAGCGCACGATCGCATGGAGGGAGCCGCGGAACACGAGTGAGCGATCGCAGCCCCACGCCGTCTGGCAGACGCAGATCGATGGGCCCGGCGAGCCTCTGCTCGCGGTCGGCATCCGCAACGGGAAGTACTACCAGGCGGGGATCCTGATGATCGGGGCCGATGGCACTGGGAGCGGCACCTACTACCATCCGGGACACCTCTGGCTCGGGGGGCAGTACGACTTCGACGGTGACGGAAGGAACAGCCTGCTTCTCTTCGGCGACAACAGCAGCGCCCGCTTCCTGCGAGAGGTGGTGCCGTTCGAGACGGATCATCACTGCGGAGCCGTGGCGATCCTGGATCCGGATGAGATCAGCGGGCAGGCGTATCCCTACTCCCAGCCGCTGAGTCTAGGTCGCGACTGGCCCGATCTACCGCCGGCCCGTGAGGAGGCCTATCTGCTGATTCCGCCGCTGCACCCCGATTACCGCGCGGATGTTCTCGGCGTGGATGTGCGCTCGGAGCCGGGCGGAGGCTGGGAGTTGGAGGTCCGCACAAAGGATAGTCGCGTCGTCTACACGGATGGGCGCCTGCTGCCGCATCGCTGCTGGCTGCCCCCGGGCTCGGCGGCGGACAGCTTGCAGGATCGGGGTGCGGCGGCGCACCTGCCGTTGCTGCACATCCGAGCGGGTGAGGCGAGCCGGGTGGAGGTGCCCGTAGGGGCGGGGGGGTAGTCCGCGGCCGGCTGCGGGGGCACCCGCGGCCGACTCATCTCTCATTGCTTGCTAGTGCCCTTTCGTGCCCTCCGGACGATTCCTATTGGAGACTTTGAGTCGAGCTTCTTGTTGCCTGCTTCCAGCTCCGCCGCACCCATGGCCCGCGAGAGCATACTCGTCACCAGTCCATTGAGCGACACACCCTGCCGCCGCGCCTCATGCGCCAGCCAGGCATGCAGCGAGCGTGGCAGGCGGACGCGGAACTGGCCGCTGTACTCGGGAATCGGATCCGGCTCGGGGATTGGCCAGCCGTCGGCCTCGTAGGTCTCGAGCGCCAGGGCGATGGTCTTCTCGAGCTCGGCGACCGCCTTCCGCGCCGTGCTGCCCAGGGCCGATAGCCCGCCGAGGGCGGGGCAGACGGCGACGTGCATCTCGTCCTCTTCGCTCCAGGCTACCGTGATGCTGTAGTGCGACATCACTCCTGCTCCTCATCGATCGGATCCGAATCGATCAGGCCCAACTGCCGCGCGGCGGTCAGCAGCTGCCGGACCTGCAACGGCTTGGTCATACCGCCGACGTCTTGAAGGCTGAGCGGGCGCCGCAGCCCGGGCTGCGTGAAGATGCGATGTGCGCCTCGCGTGCGATCGTGCACGAAGCCCAGGTGTACGGCCCGTTGCCGAAGCTCCGCGAAACACAGGCTGCCCAGGTTCGCGAGTGCCTTGCGAAGCAGCTTGGATGGCCGGGACAAGCGAACAACAGCCATGGTACCATATGCGGTACCAATTGGCTATGCCCCTGCCACGGGAGAAGTAGCCTGGGGGGCATGCCTCTGCATGGGAGATGTAGCCCAGGGCGTGCCGTGCCCTTGGTGCAGGACCGCGAGAGTGACCGGGAGGGGATGGGCGGCGAGGGAGATCCATGAATATTCGGAGGCGCGGTCCGGATATTCATGCGAGATTTCGCCGGAATGGCCCGGTCGTAGCTGGCAACGCTATTCACGAATACGAGTTAGCAGAATCGACCGCCAATCTGCTATTTCCGCTAGTTCGGCATGGCAGTTGGGCGTCGGGTCCCCGGGGGTGGCATTCCCGCGGGATGGATCGGCGGCCGGGCGCATGTAGGTGGAGGCCTGCGCAACCCATGAATGCACGGCACTACCTCGCGACCGCAAGGTGTAGCCACGCATCAGGGATGGATCGAGATGGCACCGATCTGGCAGGCGCAGAGGATACTCGGCCTCATGTCGGCCGCACCCTCTCCCCGTGCTCTCAGAGGGGACTTGCAGCACCTCGGACGGCTGGGCCAGGTAGGCTGCGAAGGACATGGGCGCGGTGCCCGGTGGTTTCTGCTTGCCCAGGAATGAGTTGCGCTGGAATAGGCCGTCAGGACTGCGAACAGGCCAGGAATAGGCCTGGAATGGGCCGTCGCTCTGGCCGATCCCCCCTGGGATCATGGGCGCGCGACTTGAGGGCACCCTGCGGCGACCGACGACCAGACCCCAGCTCCCACTTGCGCCGCCAGCACCTCTCTCCGTGCCGTCCCCAACGCCTCGAACCGCTCCTTGGCCACCCACAGCGATCCGAGCTCCTGGTCCACCTCCCGTAGGCCCAGCGATCGAGGTGAGGGGCTGAGGCCTGGAAGTAGCTGTGACCCTTGCAGCCGCGGCAGGCAAAAAGGAAGTTGTGCCGCAGATAGACGGGAGAGCGCGACCGAGGGACGAAGTGGTCGACCTCGGTCGAGCGGAGGTCCATACGGTCATAGAAGCGGGTCCTGGACCTGGGGGGGCAGAGGGTGGCAACGTAGTCGCCCAGCGCCGCGCACTCGATGCCGAGGAGGAATGCCGAGAGGTCCGTGGTCTGGCTGGCCAGATCGCGATTGCCGCGCGGATTGCGCACGAAGCGAATCGAGGTGTTCTGGGAAACGCCGCGCATCAAGTTGGGGAAACACCTCAAGCACAACACCACGCTGGAGTGAAAGACGATCTCGTCCCCTACCTGCTATGCTCGCTCGGGTCTACGTCACAACCAGGCCCCGTCGTGATCCAAGCCCTTTGCGGCAAAACGTGGCCTGGCGAGTTCGCCGATTCGGTCGGATTCCAGAGGAGAATCGTCGTCCGGCCCGTTGACGCGCCATCAATCAATTGCCACAATTGATGTTGCTGTGAGCCGAATCTGGCTCTGTGCGTGTCCGAGTTCTTCTGGCTGCTTGGATCGCTCCCCCGATGTGTGAACATCCGAATCCGGAGGAGACGCATCTCGGCAGCTCTATTGGAATCGAAGATCACATTCGCGGATGATGTTCTGTGCCTTGCGGAGGGCTGCCCGCGTGTGCGACATCGTCTCTCTGGATCAATACTACCAGGATGTTCTCGCATTCCTTGAGAAGTGCCCTCTCCCGATCGTACGAGCTCTCGCAGTCGCCCGCTTCGTCAAGGCTCTCCCCGATGATTTGCAGGGACGACGCTACTACCTTGAGGAAATCGCGCCACATCTGAGGGATTCCATCTCTCGCCTGGCGCATCCGATCGAGGACCCCGAGCACTTTCAGTTGCTGGAGTCGGCGCTTGCCGACCTAGCGGCGAACAGCATTGTCCGATCCGAGGAATTCCGGCAGCTGCTTCGTGTCCCTCGGGGGGCGCGACAGACCGAATGGGCGCAGGAATCCGCTAGTCAAGTG